>JAMCWK010000136.1 GCA_023481105.1 Acidobacteriota bacterium
AAAGAACACTTTCCGCGCACGCTCCGCGATGAAGTGTTGTGCACGTGCGGCGCCGGCAACCACGTCCGCCTGCTGTTCTTCCGCGTGGACGGGCAGCCGGTCACGGTCGTGGTGCCGGAAGGGTTGTCGATGACCGCCGAACAGATTGGCGGGGCAATCGGAAGCCCGCATGTGCAAGCGCTAGAAGAGCCCGAATTGGAAGCCATTTATCCCGACTCCGAACTGGGCCACATGCAGCCGTTTGAGAATCCATTTGGTGCAGCCGTTTACTGCGATGAAAGCCTGCTGACCTGGAAAGAACTGGTCTTCTGCCCGCGCATGTTTGCCGGGCAGCGGGGCGAGTGCTTCCGCGCGACCACGCAAGAATTCCTGAGCTTGACCCGGGCCATCGTGATGCCGCTGGGCGGAACGCCGGTGCAGGAACAGGACCTCTGGGCGGTCTAGCCGCCAGACCCCGCCACGCGCGACGGGAGAATTTCCCCCAGGCGACGGGATCCGGGAGAAGACTCACATGAAACGTCGCCTGATTATCCTCGGCGCAGCCGGACGAGACTTCCACAATTTCAACACCTGCTTCCGCAATTCGCCGGAACATCACGTCGTGGCGTTTACCGCCACGCAAATTCCGGATATTGCCGGGCGCAAATATCCGGCGCAACTGGCCGGGCCGCTCTATCCCGAAGGGATTCCCATTGTCGAGGAATCGCAGATGGAGCGGCTGATCCTCGAACAGTGCGCGGACCTGGTGGTGTTCAGCTACAGCGATATTTCTCACAACAACGTGATGCATCTGGCGTCGCGGGCTGCGGCGGCGGGAGCGGACTTCCTGCTGCTCGGCGCAGACAGCACCATGCTGGAAGCGCACGTGCCGGTGGTGAGCGTCTGTGCGGTGCGCACCGGTTGCGGCAAGAGCCCAGTGTCGCGGCGCGTGGTGCAGATCCTTCGCGAGCAGGCGCTGCGCGTGGCAGTGGTGCGGCATCCCATGCCCTACGGCGATTTGCTGCGGCAGCGCGTGCAGCGGTTCGCGACCCTCGAAGACATGCAGCGGCACAACTGCACTATCGAAGAACGCGAGGAGTATGAACTGCACATCGCGGCCGGCACGGTGGTCTATGCCGGCGTGGACTATGAGGCCATTCTGCGCGAGGCGGAAAAAAATGCCGACGTCGTCGTGTGGGACGGCGGAAACAACGACACGCCTTTCTTCCGCTCGGACATGGAAATCGTGGTGGTGGACCCGCACCGCGCAGGCCATGAATTGAGCTACTACCCGGGCGAAGTGAACCTGCGGCGCGCGGACGTGGTGCTGATCAATAAAGTGGACACGGCTAGCGAGGCGGCCATCGAAACGGTCCGCCACAACGTGAAAGTGACCAACCCAAAAGCGCACGTCATCGAGGCGGCTTCGCGGGTGACAATGGATGGCGGCACGGACGTGCGCGGCAAGAAGGTGCTGGTCATTGAAGACGGCCCCACGCTGACGCATGGAGAAATGGAATATGGCGCTGGAGTGGTGGCGGCGCGCGCGGGGGGCGCCGAATTGGTGGACCCGCGCCCCTATGCGGTGGGCTGCTTGCAGGAAACCTTCGCGAAGTACCGGCAGATTGGCGCGCTGTTGCCGGCGATGGGCTACAGCCCGAAACAACTGGAAGAATTGGAAGCCACGATCCGCCGGACGCCTTGCGACTTCGTAGTGGTCGCAACGCCGGTGGATCTCGGCCGCGTGATTGCCATCGAGAAGCCTGCGCTGCGCGTGCGGTATGAAGTGGAAGAGCGCGGCGCGCTGCGACTGGACGACGTGCTGCGCGAATTCGTGCTGCTGGCGCACGCCCATCGCTTGGCGCGCGTGGCGCCGTCGGAACTGGTCGGAGCAGAACACTGAGTTTTCGCCGCCCCCGATCCCGAACCTTCGGGACTGCAGACCGCCGCGCGGGAACAGGAGAAATTCCATGGCACAGATGACTCCGGTGCTTTCCCCCGTGTCCCGGCGGTTGCCGCCCGCTCCGGGCCACACCAAGCGGGATTTGCTGTCGTTGCACAACCTGAGCATTGCCGAATTTTCCGCGCTGCTGGACCTGGCGGAGGAAATGAAGCAGCACCCGGAAGCGTTTCGCGGCCAACTCGCGGGACGCACGCTGGCGCTGATTTTCGAAAAGCCGTCGCTGCGCACGCGGGTGACGTTTGAAGTGGGCATGGTGCAGCTTGGCGGGCATCCCATTTATCTCGCCCCCGGGGACATCGCTCTGGGCAAGCGCGAGGCGGTCAAGGATGTGGCGCGCAACCTGGCGCGTTGGGTCGATGGCGTAACGGTGCGCACGTTTGCGCACCATACGCTGGAAGAAATGGCGACGGAAGCGAATATTCCCATCATCAATGCGCTTTCCGACTTGCTGCATCCGCTACAGGCCATGGCCGACCTGCTGACCTTGCGCCAGCTGAAGGGCGGCTTGCGCGGGCTGCACATGGCCTACGTCGGCGACGGCAACAACGTCGCCAATGCGCTGGCGCAGGCCGCGGCGAAAACGGGAATGCACTTGACCATCGCTTCGCCGCGCGGCTACGAGCCGGCCGCTTCCGTTTTCATGCAGGCCCGCGCGGATGCGATTCCCTCCGGCGCGCAGATTAGCGTGGTGCAAGAGCCTGCTGATGCGGTGGCCGGCGCGGACGCGGTCTATACGGACGTGTGGACCAGCATGGGACAGGAAATGGAAGCGCGGGAGCGTCAGAAACGATTCGCCGGTTATCAGGTGAATTCCATGCTGATGTCGCTGGCCAAGCCTGACGCCGTTTTCATGCACTGCCTGCCGGCGCACCGCGGCGACGAAGTCACCGACGAAGTGCTGGATGGCCCGCGCTCCGTGGTGCTGGAACAGGCCGAGAACCGTTTGCACGTGGCCAAGGCGGTGCTGCTGGCGCTGATGGGAAACCCGCCGAGCTAAGCCGCGTTCCTTTGCATCCTCGAGAGCTCTTCAAAAGCGGGTAGTGGGTCAGTTTCCGACGAGCCGACTAACCGGGAGTTAGTCTGCCGCTGCCAGGCCAGATAACTAGTGATAGGGAGATTCATCAACAGTTATCTGTTCCGCGACACTGCGCGTAGCATTTAATGCGCTCTGGATCAAATTAGAGCACCGTGTGAACAGCATGACGAAACACTTGGTGCTTCTTCCGGGCCTGGATGGAACAGGGCAGTTGTTTGCGGGTTTTCTCGCGGCACTTCCCGATACACTGACAGCCACCGCGGTCGCTTATCCAGCAAGTAAATTCCTTTCGTACGTTGAATTGCGCCCAATTGTAAGCGCGGCAGTTCCTAGAGCTGAGCCATTCGTGCTCCTGGCGGAATCGTTTTCAACACCCCTGGCACTTGAGTATGCTGCCTCGAATCCGCCAAATTTAGCCGCTGTGATCATCTCTACGGGCTTTGTTTTCAAGCCCATCGGAGGTTGGTCACAACTAGCGAAAGCGATCGCAAGACCCTGGTTTTTCAGGCTAAGGGCACCTCCATGCATTCTCGAATATTTCTTGGTCGGACGTGATGCGCCTCCAGCGCTGATTCAGAAACTCCGCCAAGTGTTGCGATTGGTTAGTCCGGAAGTGCTGAGCGGCCGTGTGTGTGAGGCGTTGAATTGCGACGCGAGAAATGCCTTAGCTCGAACCACGGTTCCACTCATGTACGTGCAGGCGGCGCAAGACAGGGTGCTGGCGGAGTCTTGTGTCACTGAGATGAAGCGGATCAAGCCGGACATTTTGTTTGCGCAAGTCGACGGGCCACATTTACTTTTGCAACGTGAACCGCAGAAGGTGGCCAACATCATCTCAACGTTCGTTCAGGAAATGGGAAGGTAAATCGATATGTTTCGCAATTTTTCCCACAAGTCGGCTAACCAGGCACTAACCGCGAAGCGCCCTGCAAATAGAACTATTTGCAGCCGCTCTCCGACATGAGTCGCCGCAACTCTTCGATGCTTTTGACTGGTCCGTAGAAACCGCGCCACAAGCCAATTGCAGTTTCTGACGATTTCAAACGGAAGAACTCAACGACAAAGTATCTGCCTATTCCGCCCTGCTCGTAGTGAACAAAAGCGCGGTCTTGAGCAACGCCCGCGAACACGAGTCGCCGAAGTGGCAAGGTTGGGTCCGTAATTACATCGGTTGCCTCAAATCTTTTTCCAGGGTCCGCCATCCCAGTCCAAGATTCACCCTTCGCCGCGTACAACTTCTGGATTCCTCCAGGAAGGTCACTTACGCTCCGCAAAATCTTATAGTCCCCAAGGAGAAATGCTCGGCGCTCGGAACAATTCATATCGGGTTCGACAAACATAATTGGCACAGGCCCACCGGGCTCAGGCTCAGGCCCCTTTTTCAAACGCGAAAGAGAAATCTCCGGTTTGTCCTTTGACGCAGTCCGCCAAACTCTGAAGTAAAACCAAGCACCAAAACCGGTCGCAAGTATTAATAACCCAAGCAGCGAGCCTTTTGAGAAATGCGACATTGCCTCAGAATCTCCTCATTCGCGCCTATCAACACTTAGACACCATACGCCAGAGAAAGCCTCAAAGCTTGTCAACTCCTGACTAACGCGCTGATCGGAAACTGACCCCCAGCCAAGAGAGGACGGCTCGAGCGGCAAAGCGTGGCCGCGCAAGGGCTTGCCTCGAAAAACGCTACCTTTTGTTGGGATTGCCTGGAGGTGCGCGGATTGGCGCGAGGAATCGCGGATTTTCAATCCAGAGACCTGCATTCTCTTTAGGGAGTGGTTTCTAACACATTCACATAAAAGGCTTTAGAGTCTTGGGAAGCGGCTGCATAGATGGCACATGGCGTGCCCCAATGACTTGATGGGGTGGCTTGGCCGCGACAGATTACGGTTGGAGGGGCCCAGGGAGGCAGTCATGATCGCGCAGCGGATGATTGACCTGATTGAAGTCCACTCTGACCAACTGGCCAAGGGACTCATTGAGCGCTTACTAAACTCGGAAAAAATGTCCGACATGCGCAAGGTGCCGCTGCCCGAATTGCAGCAGCGTGTTTACGAAATCTACCACAACTTGAGCGACTGGCTGGAAACGAAAACGGAAGCGGACATCGAGCGCTGGTTCACGGCGGTCGGTACGCGCCGCGCTGCGCAAGGCGTGGCCTTGAGTCATCTGGTCTGCGCTTTGCTGGCCGTCAAAGAAAATCTCTGGGACTTCCTAGCGCGGGAAGCCATGCTCGACCGCCCGCTCGAGGTGTACCAGGAAATTGAGCTGCTGCGCCTGATGGATCAGTTTTTCGACCGCGCCGTGTATTACGCCGCGCGGGGACACGAACGCGGAAGCAGAGCCCTGGCGTCCTGAAGGCAGAAAAGAGAAACGTCATGCACTGGCTTGATGATTACCGGCAAAAGCAGGTGACTGCGGAAGAGGCGTTGCGCTGCGTGCAATCCGGCATGCGCGTGTACATCCAGCCGGGTTGCGCGGAGCCAGAAGCCCTGGAATCAGCGCTGGTAAAGCGCGCACCGTTTGTGCGCGACGTGGAGATTGTCCACCTGCTGACCATGGGCCACGCGGATTACGTGACGCCGGAAATGGCCGGGCACTTCCGGCACAACGCCATGTTCATCGGCGGCAACGTGCGTAAGGCGGTGAACGAAGGGCGCGCCGACTACACTCCCATCTACCTGAGTGAAATCGAAGGCCTATTCGAAAGCGGCGCCATGCCGCTGGACGTGGCGCTGATACAAGTTTCGCCGCCGGATCCGCACGGGTTCTGCAGCTTCGGCGTGGGCATTGATACGACCCTGACGGCGGCCAAGGTGGCTAAGTACGTGGTGGCACAGGTGAACGACCAGATGCCGCGCACCTACGGCGACAGCTTCATCCACGTGAGCGACATCAACGCGATCGTGGACGTGTCGCAGCCGCTGTGCGAACTGCCGTACGAACCCATCACCGAGCTGCAACGCCAGATCGCGCGCAACGTGGCGAAGCTCATCGTGGACGGCGATACCCTGCAACTGGGAATCGGCGGCATCCCGGACGCGGTGCTGCTGGAACTCACGGACCGCAAGGATTTGGGAATCCACACGGAAATGCTCTCCGACAGCGCCATCCCGTTGATCGAATCCGGCGTAATTAACGGCGCGCGGAAGTCGCTGCATCCGCGGAAAATTATCCTCGGGTTCGTTCTGGGCACGCGCAGACTGTTCGACTTCATCAGCGAGAACCCCAGTTTTGAATTCCATCCCGTGAGCTACACGAACAGCCCGTTCATCATCGCGCAAAACGACCGCATGGTGTCGGTGAACTCCACCCTGCAAATGGACATCACCGGGCAGACTTGCTCGGACTCCATCGGGCAGTACCTTTACAGCGGATTCGGCGGGCAGGTGGACTTCATCCGCGGGGCGCGGCACTCCAAGGGCGGCAAGCCGATTATCGCCATGCCCTCGACGGCCAAGAACGACACCATCTCGCGCATCGTGCCCACGTTGACGCCGGGCTCGGGCGTGGTGGCCTCGCGCGGCTCGATCCATTACGTGGTGACGGAATACGGCATCGCTTACCTGCACGGCAAATGCATCCGCGAGCGCGCGGAGGCCTTGATCCAAATCGCGCATCCGAACTTCCGCAATGAACTTTACGACTACTGTGCGCACACGAAGTGGCTGCAAAAACCGCTGGCGGATTTATCCGAGCTGGCACAGGGGTGATGAATGGCAAGCCAAGCACGCGGTAAGGTGACGATTGACATCAATGAATGCAAGGGTTGCGGGCTGTGTGTGGCAGCGTGCCCGCCGAAGTGCCTCGAACTCGAGGATGGATTGAATTCCTACGGCGTGCACCCCGCGCATTACCTGGGCGTGGATTGCACGGGCTGCGGAATTTGTTTCTATACCTGCCCCGAGCCGGGCGCCATCACGGTGTACAGAATGTCCCCGCCGCCCAAGGCGGTCATCACCACTACGGAGGAGCGCAATGCGCCAGCTCACTAAGGGCAACGTCGCCGTGATGAAAGGCGCAGTCCTCGCGGGCTGCCGCGCCTACTACGGCTATCCCATCACGCCGGCCAGCGAAATTGCCGAAGCTGCGGCGCTCTATTTGCCACAGGTGGGGGGAACCTTCCTGCAGGCAGAAAGCGAAGTGGCCTCGATCAACATGGTGTACGGCGCATCGTCTGCCGGCGTGCGCGTGATGACGGCGTCCTCCGGACCCGGGCTGAGCTTGATGCAGGAAGGGATTTCCTATCTCGCCGCGGCGGAACTGCCTTGCGTGGTTGTGGACGTGGTGCGGGGTGGCCCGGGCCTCGGCAACATTGCGCCAGAACAAAGCGACTACTTTGCCATCGTCAAGGGCGGGGGGCACGGCTGCTACCGCAACCTCGTGGTCGCGCCGGCTTCCGTGCAGGAAATGGCCGACCTGACCATGCTCGCTTTTGAACTGGCCGACCGCTATCGCAATCCCGCGCTGGTGCTCACCGACGGATTCATCGGACAGATGATGGAGCCGCTCGAGTTGCACCCACACATCGCGCAGGCTCCTGAAAAGTCCTGGGCCGTGAAAGGCACACCGGAAACGCGGCCCAATGCGGTGACCTCCATTCATCTCGAGCCGGACACGCTGGAAGCGCACGTGCGCAAGTTGGAAGCGAAGTACAAAGAGGCGGAAAAGGTCGAGGCGCGGTCCGAGACGTATTGCGCGGAAGATGCCGACGTGCTGCTGGTGGGCTATGGGATTGTCTCGCGCGTGCTGCGCTCCACGGTGGACCAGTTGCGCGAGCGGGGCGTGCGCGCGGGGCTGTTCCGCCCGGTGACGCTGTACCCCTTCCCCTCGCGCGCGCTGCTGCAAGAGGCCAAGAAAGCGCGCGTGGTGCAAGTGGTGGAAATGAGCACGGGGATGATGGTGGAAGACGTCCGGCTGGCGATTGAGGGCCGCGTGCCGGTGGAGTTCTACGGGCGCGTGGGCGGGAACGTGCCCTCCGCCGAAGAAGTGCGCGAACACGTAATGCAATTGGTGGCTGCGCCCGTGGCGTGAGGCGACGGGCTCAAGGCCCTCGCTTAGGCTCGGGCCAAGGAGGAGGCAACGTGTCCGATTACCAGGTGACACATTCCAAGTCGCAGGTCTTCTACGACGTGTTCGAGCGCAAGGCCGAACTGAAACACCAGACGCACTACTGCCCGGGCTGCGGCCACGGCGTGGCGCACAAGCTGGTGGCGGAAGCCATCGCGGACATGGGTCTCCAGGACAAAACTATTTTCGTCAGCCCGGTGGGCTGCTCGGTTTTCGCTTACTACTACTTTGACACGGGCAACGTGCAGGCCGCGCACGGACGCACGCCGGCTGTGGCCACGGGCCTAAAGCGCGCGTGTCCGGAAAGCATGGTGGTCGCGTACCAGGGCGACGGCGATTTGGCGGCGATCGGCACGGCGGAAATTCTGCACGCGGCCAACCGCGGCGAAAAAATCAGTGTGTTCTTCATCAACAACGCTATCTACGGCATGACCGGCGGGCAGATGGCTCCTACCACGCTGGTCGGGCAGACCAGCACAACGTCGCCGTTTGGGCGCTGGCCGGGCAATGAGGGTTATCCGTTGCACGTGTGCGAGCTGCTGGCCACGTTGGAGGCGCCTGTTTACATCGAGCGCGTGGCGCTGTGCGACAACAAAAACACCATGAAGGCGCGCAAGGCTGTGCGCAAAGCGCTGGAGCTGCAAAAGAACGGCGCGGGATTCACCTTCGTCGAAATCCTTTCGCCTTGCCCGACCATCTGGAAAATGGATCCGCTGGATGCGCGGCGCTGGATCGAAGAAAAAATGCTGCCCGTGTTCCCGCTGGGCGTGTTCCGCGACCGCCCCGCTCCACAGATGAAAGAAAGCCCGGTGCCCCACCACACATTTGTCGAAGCACTGGAGCTGGACACCAAGGATGGGGACACCCACGAGCGCGCGCAGACTTCCAAGCAGGCTGGCCGGAGTCTCACCCTGAAGATGGCCGGGTTCGGCGGGCAAGGCGTGCTGCTGCTCGGACAGATCGTGGCGGAAATGGGCATGCGCGAAGGGCTGGAAGTGAGCTGGCTGCCGTCGTACGGGCCAGAGATGCGCAGCGGCAGCGCGCACTGCCACGTGTGCCTGGCGCAAGAGCGCATCGGCTCACCACTGATTTCTCACCCGGACGTGCTGATTGCCATGAATGAAATTTCGCTGCGCAAGTTCGCGCCGCAGGTGAAGTCCGGCGGCCTGATCCTTTACAACCGTTCGGAATTGCCCGAAGGCTTCGAAATGCCCCAGGCGCGCGTGGTGTGCGTGCCGGCGTCGGACCTCGCCGATCAACTGGGCATGGCGAAAGTGGCCAACGTCATCATGCTCGGCGCGTTGATGGCAGAAAACGACTTGCTCACCGAAGAATCCGCGATGTCCGTTGTGCAGTCCACGCTGGGCGCAAAAGCCAAGTCGGCCTCCGTGCTGGAGATGAACCGCAAGGCGCTCCAAGCCGGGCGCGAGTTTATGCAGAAAGCCGCGACCCCCGTACAAAATTAATGCCGCGCTGAGTGAACGGGAGGATGGAATGGAAACCACGCTGGATCCGAATCTGATTGTCTATTTTGAAGACACCTACAAGCCGCTGGCGGAAGCCAAGGTGGGCTTGCTCACTCATGCACTGCACTATGGCTCAGGAATTTTCGAAGGCATCCGCGGCTACTGGTCGGCGGAGGATGAGGAGCTGTACCTATTCCGCGCGCGCGAGCACTATGAACGCTGGAAGTCCAACGCGCGGCTGCTGAAGATCGAAATACCGCTCTCCGCGAAACAGCTTTGCGACATCACCTGCGAACTCATCGCCCGCAACCAGTTGCGCACGGACGTGTACGTCCGGCCGCTGGTGTTCAAGTCGCGCCAGGGCATCGGCGTGGCCTTTGGTCCGGAATTCGAATTGGCCATTGTGGCTGTGCCCTTCGGCACCTACATTGACAGCACAAAAGGCCTGCGCGTGGCTGTTTCGTCTTGGCGCCGCGTGGACGACAACGCCATCCCTGCGCGCGGAAAGATCTGCGGCGCGTACGTCAACAGCGCCCTCTCCGGCGACGAAGCGCGCGCGAACGGCTTTGACGAAGCGGTCGTGCTGACCAACGACGGCCATGTGGCCGAAGGCGCGGCGTCCAATCTTTTCCTGGTGCGCAGCGGACAGCTCATCACTCCGCCCGTGTACGACAACATCCTCGAGGGCATCACCCGCGCCACGGTGATTGAACTCGCGCGCGACATGTGGATTGAAACGATCGAGCGTCCCGTGGATCGCACCGAGCTGTACGTGGCCTCGGAGGCATTCTTCGCGGGCACGGCCTTTGAAATCGCACCGATTATTGAAGTGGACCGCCACCCGGTAGGGACAGGGAGCATTGGCCACATCACCCGCCGACTGCAAGAAGCCTACGTGGAGGTCACACGCGGCCGTACCGCCCGCGGAAGTCATTGGCGACTGCCGGCGTATCGCGAAGTCGGTGTCCGCTCTGTCACCTAGCAAGTTTCTGCGTCGTCTCCCTACCGGGCCGCTTCGGAAAGCCGGAGCGGCCCTTTCGTTTGCAATTCACACAATCAAATGACGCCGAAGAGGCTGGAATTAGGCGCGGCGGCTTCGGTGTTGCGAATCTAAGCAGGGCCTATTGCGAAATTAAGCGACGACAAACGCCTCACAACTCACTGATTCCACGGACGAGGCGCAGCGATGGCCACCAAGTGACCTTTTTGCCCGTTCATTTTCTCAACAAACTGCTGTTGCGAACTTCTGCGAAGAATCTGGAGTGCGTTTTGCTCGCACCTGCATCTGCTTTCCCACCTAGCAATTACACCGATTCCCTCCTCTCGAAACGATTCGCGCGATTGCGGCCCGGCAGTTGCCTTAATAGAAGGTGCAGGCGCCCAACGAGAGGCGACCCACCGCGGGCGCAACAAGCGAGTGGGCCGGAGAGGTGAGTCATGACAGTCATTCTGGTCCTCGCAACCTTCGTAGTTCTGCTGACGCTGGAGTACTTCATGCACCGCGTTCCGGCGCCGCAACCGGCCGAGCAATTGGCCGAGCCGAAACCGCCCCGCGCGTTGCCGGAATTTGTCGCCGGCTTTGCGTTGCCTGAAAATCTCAGCTATCACCCGGGCCACACCTGGGCGCTGAGCGAAAGCCCGAATCTGGTACGCGTGGGCATGGACGATTTCGCCGCGCGCCTGTCAGGAAACGTGGCCAGCATTCAGTTGCCGCAGCGCGGGCAGTGGGTGCGCCAGGGGCAGAAAGTCGCCACGCTCCTGCGCAACGGGGCCAAGGCGGAGATGGTCTCCCCAATGGAAGGGATCGTTTCGGACGTGAACGACGCTGTGCAGCTTAACCCCGAGCTGGCGCGGCGCGACCCCTATGGCGAAGGGTGGTTGGTGAAACTGAATGCGCCCGACGCCAAGCTGAACTTCCGGAATTTGCTGAATGGAATGGTGGCGCGGCGCTGGATGGAAGAGGCGGCTGCGCGTCTTCGCCTGATGGTGGAAACAGCCGCAGCGGCATTGGCGCAAGACGGCGGCGTGGCAGTGGAAGACGTCAGCGGACTTCTGACTGACGAAAAATGGGCCAGCTTGATGCAAGAGTTCTTCCTTTCGTGAGCTGCATGGGCCTCACCTCTCTGCAAGGAAATGGGCGATCCCGCAACGCGGGATTGCCCATTTTTGTTGTTTCCCGAAGTGGCTTTGGGGGATAGGTGGAAATTCCCATTGGCACCCGCAGAGTAGCGTTGAATTTATCAGCAGCTAATTTTTGCAATGGAGAAATCTCGACAGTCCTTCAAGCCCTTTGTAACTAATTGTATTAGTAGCACTTAACGTTGCAAGGAAAGGCGCAATCCGGCAAGAGCTGGCAGGCCAATTGCCCTTTCCAATCCTAGCCGCGCCGTGGAGCCCAGATGAGCAAGTCTATCCTTTACGATGCTACCCTCTGCATCAACTGCAAGCAGTGCGAAGTCGCCTGCGCGGAACAGAACAAACTCCCGTACAACGAAACTATCGCTGCGGAGCAAAAACAGTCCGCGCACAAATTCACCGTTGTGCTGGAGTCTGCCGCGGCGGACGGCAAGTTCATGCGGAAGCTTTGCATGAACTGCGCAGACCCGACGTGCGTTTCGGTGTGCCCCGTCGGAGCCTTCACCAAAACAGCAGCCGGCCCGGTGGTGTACGACGAAACTAAATGCATGGGCTGCCGCTACTGCATGCTGGCGTGCCCCTTCGGCGTGCCGAAGTACGAATGGGATAAGGCGCTGCCGCTGGTGCGCAAGTGCGATATGTGCGCGGACCGCGTGAGCGCAGGAAGACCCACGGCCTGCACGGAAGCTTGTCCGACGGGCGCCACGATATTCGGAGAACGCGAGACCCTGATTGCCGAAGCGCAAAAGCGCATTAAGGAAAAACCCGACCAGTACGTGAACCACGTCTATGGCGTGGAGGAAGTCGGCGGCACGTCAGTGCTGCTGCTTTCCAGCGTGCCGTTCGAGCAGTTCGGCTATCGCAGCGATTTGATGCACGACCCACTGCCCATGCTCACGTACCGCGTGCTGGCTCGGATTCCAGACCTGGTGGGGCTGGGCGGAATGCTGCTGGGCGGCATCTGGTGGATCACCAACCGGCGCGCTGAGGTTGCCGCTGCCGAAGCGCCTGTGCGCGCGCACGAGGAGAAATGACGATGCCGGAAAAATTCCAACTGCCAAAACTAACGTTCTGGAAAGCGGCGCTGGTGCTGATTGCCCTCACCGGGCTCTACGCCACGTTTGTGCGGTTTGCGCAAGGACTGGGCGCTTCAACCAACTTGTCAGACGAGTTTCCGTGGGGGATCTGGGTAGGCTTCGACGTGTTGTGCGGAGTCATGCTGGCAGCGGGTGGATTCACGCTTACCGCCACCGTTTATATTTTCAATCTCGAACGCTTCCGTCCCATCGTGCGCCCCACGGTGCTGACGGCGTTCCTGGGCTACTCGCTGGTGTGCGTGGCGCTGCTGTTCGACCTGGGACGCAGCTACCGCATCTGGCACCCGCTGGTGATGTGGAATCCCAGGTCGGTGCTCTTCGAAGTGGGTTGGTGCGTGACGCTGTACACCACGGTGCTGGCGCTGGAGTTTGCGCCCGTGGTGTTTGAGCGGCTGCAACTGGAACGGCCGCGGCGCATCCTGCGGGGGATTTCGATTCCTCTTGTGATCGCCGGCGTCATGCTCTCCACGCTGCACCAGTCCTCGCTGGGAAGCCTGTACCTGATCGTGCCGCAAAAGCTGCATCCCTTCTGGTACTCGCCGCTCCTCCCCGTCTTCTTTTTCATTTCGGCCATCGCAGTGGGGCTGGCGATGACCATCTTCGAATCCTCGATGACCTCCAAGCATTTCGGCAAACAACTGGAGTTGCCGCTGCTGCGGGAACTCGGCCGCATTTTGGCCGTAGTGCTGCTGGTGTACACGGTGCTGCGCACACAGGACCTCTACCATCGTGGCGCGTTGAAGCTGGTGCTCCAGCCAAGCTACGAAACTTGGCTGTTCTTGCTGGAGGTGCTGCTCGGCCTCGCGGCGCCCATCGTGCTGCTGCTGATTCCCCGGGTGCGGCAGGCGGCCGGGGGCCTCTACCTGGCGGCCGTGCTGACTTTGCTGGGTTTCATTACCAACCGGCTGAACGTGAGCACCACCGGCATGGAAACTTCGGCGGGAATGCACTACGTCCCGAAGTGGACGGAGTTGGCGGTGACCGCCAGCATCATTGCCGTGGGCTTTGCGGCCTTCGCGCTTGCAGCAAAACATCTGCCCATTTTTTCAAACCATACCGGCGCGCCGCCGGAAGCCGGCTCGCGCCGGTCCAAGGCGATCTTCGTTGAGAAGAAGGAGGAGGGCGTTCTGGTTGGAAGGTGAGCATGCCGGAACCGGAAACACAACCATCGCCTCCACACCACCCGTGGACACGCAGCCTGAGCGTGAAACTCACGGCCATGCTCGTGCTCGGGATGGTGGTCTGCTTCGGTTTGCTGGGCTACTTGAATATCCGCCTGCATCGCAAGCATCTGGAACAATCTGTACTGGTCAGCGCGGAGCGAAACAGTGAGGTCATCAAGCGCAGCACGTCGTATTCGATGCTGCGCAATGACCGCGAAGGGCTGTATCACGCCATCCAGACGATGGCTGCGCAGCCCGGCGTGGTGCGCATTCGCATCTTCAACAAGGAAGGACGGATCAGCTACTCCACCGACCCGGCGGAAGTAAATGCGCTGGTGGACAAGCGAGCAGAAGCTTGCTACGCGTGCCACGCGCAGGCCCAGCCGCTGGCCCACTTGGACCGGCCGGACCGCTTCCGCATCTACCGCGCTGCGAACGGAGAGCGCGTGCTGGGCATCATCAATCCCATCGAAAACTTGCCTTCGTGCTCGACGGCGGAATGCCATGCGCATCCTGCCGGGCAAAAGATCCTCGGCGTGCTGGACACCAATCTTTCGCTGGCGCTGACAGACCAAGACTTGGCGGAAAGCTCGCGGCAGATGACCTATTACACGGTCTTGGCGGTGGCGGCGATTTCTCTGCTGAGCGGGCTGTTTGTATGGCGCATGGTGTACCGGCCGATCCGTGTGCTGCGCAGCGGCACCGAGCGGCTGGCGCGAGGTGAACTGGGCTACCAGATCGAAGATGCGTCACGCGATGAAGTAGGCGCGCTGGCGGATTCCTTCAATGCCATGAGCCGCGAGCTGCGCGAAGCGCGCGAGGAAATCACGGCGTGGGCGCGCACGCTCGAGGTGCGCGTGGAACAAAAGACGGGCGAGCTGCAACGCGCGCAGGAATGCATGCTGCAAGTAGAGAAGATGGCGTCCATCGGGAAACTGGCGGCCGTGGTGGCGCACGAAATCAATAATCCGCTCGCGGGCATCCTCACCTACACCAAGCTGATGAGGAAATGGGTGGAGCGCGGCGAGTGGGACGAAGCGCGGCGCGCAGAAATGCGCAGCTCGCTGGACCTAGTGGAAAGCGAAAGCCGCCGGTGCGGGGAAATCGTGAAGAACCTGCTGGTCTTTTCGCGCTCCGCACCCATGAACTTGGGGTGGACAGACCTAAACTCCGTGGTGGACCGCTGCGTCTGCCTGGTGCGCCACCAACTCGAACTGGCCAACATCGAGCTGCAACTGGAATTGGCCGAAAGCTTACCGGTGGTGCACTGTGACGCTGCACAAATGGAGCAAGTGCTGCTGGCGCTGGTGATGAACGCCATTGACGCCCTGCCCCGCGGCGGGCGGCTGCGGCTGTGCAGCCGACTGGCTTCGGACCGCGCACTGGCAGAACTGGAAGTGCAGGACGACGGTATTGGCATTCCGCCCGACCTACTCCCCAACCTGTTCGAGCCGTTCTTCACCACCAAAGAGCGAGGTCACGGAGTGGGGCTTGGCTTGGCCATCAGCCGCGGCATCATCGAGCGGCACGGCGGGAAAATTTCTGTGGTCTCGGAGCCGGGCCGTGGCACGACGTTTACCATCCGGCTGCCGCTGGAAACCCGCCCGCCGGAAACTCCGAAACCGGAAAAAATCGAAACGCAACCTGTTGCTGCAGTCAAAGCGAGGTGACCCATGGTGCGCGAAAAAGGGAAACTGCTGATCGTGGATGACGAGCCGATCGTCCGAGATTCGCTCGGAAAATGGTTCCGCGAAGAAGGCTACGAAATCGGCACGGCGGAAAGCGCCAACGAGGCCTTGACCCGGCTGGCGGAACAGGCATGGGACCTCGCGCTGGTGGACATCAAGATGCCGGGCACGGACGGGATCCAACTGCAACGCCGCCTGCACGAAATAAATCCCGAGCTCATGGTCATCATTATGACCGGCTACGCCTCGGTCGAAACGGCCGTGGAAGCGCTGAAGAACGGCGCGTACGACTACATCACGAAGCCGTTCGACCCGGATGACGTGGCGCACCTGGTGCGCAACGCGCTGTCTCATCGCCACGCCGAGCGGGAAAATGTGCGCCTGCGCGAAACGGTGGTGGAGGTGTCGCGGCCCAGCGAACTTATCGGGCAGAGCGCGGCCATGCAGCGCGTCTTTGAAGCCATCGAGACCGTGGGGCCGACGGACGCAACCGTGCTCATCACCGGCGAAAGCGGCACGGGCAAAGAGCTCGTGGCGCGGGCCATTCATACGGCCAGCGCGCGGCGCTACCACCCGCTGGTGGTGATTCATTGCGGCGCGCTGACGGAAACGCTGCTCGAATCGGAGCTGTTCGGGCATGAAAAGGGCGCGTTTACAGGAGCGCAGTACCGCAAAAAGGGGAAATTTGAAATTGCCGAGGGCGGCACGGTTTTCCTCGATGAGATCGGCGACATAAGCCTGAAGACACAAACGGACCTGCTGCGCGTGCTCCAGGAACGGGAAATCACCCGCGTGGGCGGGAACCAGCCGATCAAGCTGGACTTCCGCTGCATCGCTGCGACCAACAAAAACCTCGAAACATTGATCGAAGAAGGCAAGTTCCGGCCCGACTTGTTCTATCGTCTGAATGTCTTCCACATCGAAATACCACCTCTGCGGGATCGGAGAGAGGATATTCCCCTGCTTGTGGATCACTTCGTGCGCAAGTTCTCACTGGCCATGTCCAAGAAAATAGCGTGCGTGGCGCCGCTGGCCATGAAGATTTTGCAGGAACACGCCTGGCCAGGAAATGTCCGCGAGTTGGAAAACGCCGTGGAGCGCGCCATGGTGGTGGCGCAGGAACCCGAACTGCGCGAACAGGACTTCACGCTAAAGCTGCAGCAGAACGGCGCCGAGGGCCGCCGGCTCGAGGATATCGAGCGCTCGCACATCCTGCGCGTGCTGGAGGAGTGCGGCGGCAATCAGACGCGCGCCGCAATCGTGCTGGCCATCGACAGGGTGACGCTCTACAACAAGCTGAAACGCTACGGTTGGAAACGGCCACACAGTGAATCACCGAACGAGGAACTAGCTTCGTCGGACCGGAAAAAATGAACGGGATCGAGCTGCTGCCAGTAGGCGAAGTGGACGGCGCAGTGCTGGAGGAACTGCGCAACGGGCTGCGGTCCGTCTTTCGGGTTTCGTCTTTGGTGCTCGATCGTAAGCTGGATCCGACTTTTGCGCGGCACGCCGTGCGCAATCAATTCCACTCCAGCGAAATCCTCGCACAAATGCATGACGGCCTGCGGGCCGGCGTGCGGCGGGTGGGCGTGGCGAGCGTGGACCTGTACGTCCCCATCCTGACGTTTGTCTTTGGCGAAGCGGAGGTAGGCGGCGCGTGCGCCGTGGTGTCCATACATCGCCTGCGACAGGAATTCTATGGGCTGCCGGCGGACCCCGACCTCGAACGGGAGCGGCTGTTGAAGGAAGCTGTGCACGAATTGGGGCACACATTGGAGCTGACGCACTGCAACGACTACCGCTGCGCTATGGCCGCGTCGCATTCCGTGGAATGGATTGACATGAAAGAGGCGCAGTTTTGCGAGGACTGCCGCAACTCCGTTTCCCGGCTGGGAAGCGGCAACTCGGTTCGCGCTGGAAGGTATTGGATTTGAGCGCGAAGACCAGGTTGGGGGAAATTGTTTAGAACGCGCAACCGTTTTCCGTCAGCAGGCGCACAGTGGTTCTTCGGCGGCGCCTTTCTTCCCAAGCAGAGATCACATTAACAATTTGGTGAGGGCAGCGACCAGCACAAAGCTGGCCATGAGGCCGAGCGAGGGCGCTTTGGCGTCGGGCCGCTGGCGGCTTTCCGGAATGATCTGATCCGAGGCGACAAAAATCATGGCGCCCGCGGCGACAGAAAGTGCGAAGGGCACCAAGGGGCCTGCGACAGCCACAAAACCGACGCCAAGCGCCGCAGCAATCGGCTGGCCGATGCCGGATAGCAGCGCCCAGGTCGCCGCGCGCAATCGTGAGGATCCCGCAGCGCGCAGCGGAACCGCAATGGCCAGCCCTTCGGGCACATTTTGCAGCGCAACTGCCACCGCCACAATCACACCAAGAGAGGGCTCACCGGCTGCGAACGCCACGCCGACGGCCAGTCCTTCGGGAATGTGGTGGAGCGTAATGGCACTGCCGAGGAGAATGCCCAGGCGCTTTTCCGGGCCGCTGATTTCCGGAGCAAAGTGAGGCTCGAGGTGAGGAACGAAGCGCTCGAGCAGGAAGACGAGAAGCGCGCCGCACAACAGCCCAGCGGTGACGGAGCCGATTCCGTTCTTTTGCAAGGCGGGGCCGAGCAGCGTGATGGAGCCCGCCGCCAGCATAACGCCCGCAGAAAACCCAAGCAGGGCGTCATACCAAGCACGCGACATGCGCGGGAACACTACCAGAATAATTCCGCCTATGCCTGTGCCGAGCGCGGCGAGAATGCTGGCGAGGAGTGCGGTGCGCATCAAGTCCCTTTGGCTTGCTTCCGCGTTCAATCACACGAGTACACAGCACGGCGCGGCGGAAGTCTCCAGCTGCGCAATCACTCGAACGAGGCCTGAGGCACGGGAGAAGGTGTCTCCGGTGTGGCAACGAGCAGAGCTTTCAAATTCTCGCAAGACGGGGCAGAGCGATACACGCCGCAGAAGTAACAGTCTTCCATACCCTGGCGGCGCGCTGGCTTCGTGCTGGCGGATTTCTCGGCAGGCGACACGAAGGAACGGAGCGGCTCTGGACAGTCCGCCGCCAAGCAGCAAGCAGCGCGATTGGACCAGCAGGGTTTGGAGGCGTCGGCGATGACGTCGCACCCGACGCGCCGATTGAACCCGCACTGGCGAATCTCCCAACACGGCAACAACGCCAACAAACGGCGGATACCGGCAAAATTCAAACGCGCTTCTCGAACCAGGCGCAGGATGGTGCCGATCCACAGGAAATCGTGCTGGGTGTAGTAGCGCGTGCCGCGGGGAGATTTGAGCGGGATCAGCAGCCCTTCCCTTTCATACAGCCGGAGGAGGTCCACGGAGACCGCAAAGTGTTTGGCAACAGCCCCGATTTTGATGGTGCCGTTGGAGAGCTGACCGTTCATCCTGCGTACGGCGATTCTCATGAGGGACCTGCGATTCTGGACTGATGCATCCAGATTTACCCCTCCGTAGGACAATAGGCGCACTTGGGTTGCCACGAGGTTTGTTATCGTATGTCATTGAAGGTGCACGGTTTACGGAAACGCTGAAATTGACCCAGTAGTTTCTTGAGCGGCCGTTCGGGGTATTTCGCCCACGCGCGGCGGATTATTGCTCAAGGATTCTCGCGCCGTGCTCGCCCCATTCACTTGTTGGGAGGAGGCTCGGGGATTGCGGCGCCGTCTTTGCGGGGGTCGGAGGCGCCGTAGTTGACTTTCGCGGCAAAGTCTCTCAGAACCGCCTGCCCACCGCCCATTTGCGGAGAAAAGTCGCCGCGCAAAATGATCTTGTGACCCCGCGTTTCAAGCTCCGCGCGAACAGCAGCGGGGATGCGTGCCTCCATCTCTAACTCGCAACCGGTGAACGAATCCATGGTGAAGCGGGCTGCCTCGAGGGCGGCCTGAATGTTCATGCCGTGGTCCACGACGTTGGACACAAACTGCGCGTGAGCCTGCGACTGGTTCCATCCACCCATGATGCCGAAGGCAATGCGCACGTCGCCTTTCTCCATGAACGCGGGAATGATGGTGTGCAGCGGGCGCTTGCGTCCGGCGAGGACATTGGGGTGGTTGGGATCGAGTGAGAAAAGCGCGCCACGGTTCTGGAGCGCAAAGCCAGTGCCGGGCGCCGACAGACCGGTTCCAAAACCAACGCTAGAATAGTTACTCTGGATGAGAGAAACCATGTTTCCCTCGCGATCCACCACGGTGAGATAGACGGTGTCGCCACCAGGCCCGGGCGGCTTCCCCGCCGCGGGGCTGCAATTCGCTTTCGCTGCATCAATGAGCTTGCCGCGCTCGCGAGCGTAGTCCTTGGAAAGCATCCCGGCGACGGGCACTTTGCTGAATTTCGGATCGGCGACGTAGCGCAACATGTCGGTGTAGGCCAGCTTCTTCGCTTCGATGAGCGTGTGCAGCGCGCGAGCGGAGTTGTGGCCGTACTCGCTGATGGTGAATTTCTCGGCGATGTTCAGCATCATCAGCGCGGCGATGCCCTGCCCATTGGGCGGAATTTCGTACACCGTCCAGCCGCGATAAGTGGTGGAGATGGGCTCGACCCATTCGGCACTAAACTCGGCCAAATCCGCGGCAGTCATCGTGCCGCCCTTCTGTCGCATGAAGTCGAGAAGCTTTTTCGCGATTTCGCCGGAATAGTAGGCGTCGCGGCCGTGTGCGGCGATTTGCTTGTAGGTCCAGGCGAGATCGGGGTTGTGAAAGATCTCGCCCAGCTTGGGCACGCGGCCGCCGGGATAATACGTTTGCCGCAGGCCGGGGTCTTCTTTGGCGCGGCGCTCGCTGCTGGCCCACAGACCGGAAACGAATTCGGTCACGGGAAATCCCCGCTCCGCATAGTGGATCGCAGGAGCGAGGTCGTCGGCTAATTTGAGGCGGCCGAATTTGGCGAGAAGCTGGCTCCAGCCTTCGACGGCGCCGGGCACGGTGACGGCGTGAATGCCGCGTTGCGGCATTTCCGTAATGCCTTTGTCGAGCAGGAATTTCGCATTCAGATTCGCCGGGGCCCAGCCGCTGGAATTCAGGCCATAGAGCTTTCCAGTCTTCGCGTCATAAACGATAGCGAAGAGATCGCCGCCGATGCCGTTGGACATCGGCGCGACCAGGCCCATGACCGCGTTGGCGGCGATGGCGGCGTCCACGGCGTGGCCGCCGCGCGCCAGAATTTGCGCACCGGCCTGCGCCGCCAGCGGGCTCTCCGCCGCGACGATGCCATTCTGCGTAATCACCATCGAGCGCGCCTGCGTACGATCCTGCGAATCGCTTTCGCTTGAAAGCATGAGCATCCCCACAATGACGAGCAAGATTGCGCTGCCGAGCTTCTTCATGCGAAGCACTCCTGTGAAAGGGGGACTTTAGAACGAAACGGGGAGCGAGGCAATGGCGGAGCCGCGCGATGGGAAGATGCGGGACTGAAGGCCGCCGCTACAATCTTGTCCCGGAAAAGTCCTGCGCGCGGCGCAGCTGGCCGGGCTTTTGCTGACGCCGTAAGCGTCTGGCCTACTTCGCCGGCGCCGCCTGAGCGGATTTCACTTCCACGCCGATTACGTGCAGATTGCCCGCCAGCAGCTCCCAAGAATGCTCCGCGTTCTCCAACCAAAGCACAGTCCCCGGACGAAGATCGAGAATCTGTTTGCTGCCATCTGGCAGTGTCAGCTTAACCCGCGCCGAGCCCAGGCTGGCAAGGACAAAGGGCGGATGGGAATGCATCGGACTCTTTGCTCCGCCGCCAGCCCGGGCTTCGAATACCCGAACGTGTTTGTTTTCCAGCACAACGTTGTGCACGTCGGGATCCACGACCACGGCATCCTTCACCTTCACCTTCTGAGCCAGGGCCGTCGTCAGCCCAACGCCGAGAATAAACGCAAGAAGTAAGCCGATCAGCCTGCGCATAGTTTTGCCTCCCGTGGCAGAAGTTTCCCCTGAAATTTCCGATTTCAGCTTGGTACTAATGCACTAATCGGCTTCTTGTGTCAAGCCGAGCTTGCTGTGGCAGGTTTTCCGCCGCCACCACGCCGTACTGCGTAATCACCATCGAGCGCGCCTGCGTACGGTCCTGCGAATCGCTTTCGGCTGAAAGCATGAGCATCTCCACGATAACCAGCAAGATTGCGCTGCTAAGCTTCTTCATGCGAAGCACTCCTGTGAAAAGCGGACTTTAGAACGAATTGAAGCGAGAGGCAATGGCGGATTGGAAGAAGAGCTACTGGTTTCCGGCAAAGAGTGGCGCGAAAAAATCGGCAATGGCTTCGCGGGCATCTTTGGCAAATGGCGAGCGGCTATGGTTGCAAATCATGGCGACGACGATTTTGGAGTCGGGATGGAGCAGCAGCACGGACGTACCGCCCACCGAGCCGCCGGTGTGCATCAGAATGCGATGGCCCGAGGCATCCTTCAAAATGCTCCAGCCGATGCCGTAGCCGGTTTCCTTGCCGTCCGAAGTTTTCTGCGAAGTGAAGAGCAGCTCGAGCGTTTCTTTCTTCAAAAAGCCGGGCTGCAGGTGCGCGGAGCCGAAGCGGACGAGATCCTCGGGCGTGGACAGGAAGCCGCCACCGGCCCACTTGTAACTGCAGTCCACTGTGGGGGCGATGGCGAACTTGACTTGCGGGTCGGTGTCGTAAAACTGCGTGCGTTGCGGATCGGCTGCGCCGGCGCGGTCCGGGCGCGTGCTTTTCATCTTCAGCTTTTTGAAGACCTTCTGCTCCATGAAGGAAAGGAATTCTTGCTTCGCGGCGGTTTCCATTACGGCGCTGATCAAATTCCAACCATACGTTGAGTAGGAATATTTCGTGCCGGGCGGTGCGACCAGCGGATCGTTTTCGAAAATCGCGAGGCCTTCACGCACACACTTGAATGGTCTATTCAACAAAAACTCGTCGCCCTTGTAATGGCGGATTCCAGCGAGATGTCCAGCAAGCAGCCGCGTGGTAATCACCGCTCCCTTGTCGGGAAAATCGGCGACATACTTCTGCACCGGCGCATCCAGATCGAGCTTGCCGCGCTCGACAAGCAACGCGAGGCCGGCGGCGGTGACGGATTTCGAAATGCTGCCGATGCGGAAACGCGTGGCCGTGGTCACAGGCGTTTGCTTTTCCAAATCGGCAAAACCGAATCCCTCCGACCAGACGATCTTTCCGTTCGCCGCCACGGCGACGGAGAGGCCCGGCACCTTCGGCGCGAGCTGAGCTTTGATGAGGGCACGGGAGCGCTCAATGGCTTCGGAAAGCGTGGTTGGTGGAGGAGCCGATGCGACGGGGGATTGAGGTTGCGCCCAAAAGGCTCCCGCAACCAATACAACTAAGCCAGCGAGGAAAAAAGAAAAGCGCAGACTTCGGAACCGAAGTTTCATACCGGTGATCCTTCGCTAGGCTTCTGACATTCCGCGAGCAACGTTACTTTCGCGGGCGCGATTCCGGCGGCACCATTTTGTTCACGCGGTAGTACACCACCAACTGCCCATAGTGCTCGCCGGCATGCTCGACAGCGGTGTTAAACAGGCCATGATTCGTAACCGTCCAGCCGTCCACATGGATGGTTTCCGCCAGCTTTGCGTCGCCCATGGCTTCCATGGCCTTGGCGCCGTCGGCAAAACACCTCTTCACGTAAGCGACCACATCCGCCTTGGTCTTGAAGTTGGCGCGCGGCGGATCCTCCTCCTTAGGGCGCAGCCCCTTCGCGACTTCCTGCACATGGCAGGCGTAGCCGGCGGCATGCAAGACCTGTTCGGCAAACGATCGTACTTCCGGAGCGGGTTTCCAATCGTACCTGTCAGCGGGAAAATCTTCGGCCATAGCAGCCAAGCGGCGTGCAACTCCGTTCCACTGTCTCACAAGGTCTTTCCCTGGTGTGCTGGTAGCCGGCGGCGCTTTGGGCGCTTGTGCGGCAGCAATTCCCGCGAACAACAGCATCGCGCAAACCAATGTGATTGCTTGCGCGCGCATTCCGTTTTTCGAGTGAAACATTCGATTCTCCTGCCTTTCGCCCGGACATTTCCGGGAGAGTATGTTTTTCTCCGCCGACCGTGCCACCGAATGCAGGAAACTCTAATCCGGATGCCGGCGTTTGGCAACCTTGGCCGCAATGCGGCGAGCGCACAATTGCTCCTCGCAATGGTTGGGGACTCAGGCGCGCTTCTGTAGAATGATTGGTTGGCGCAATTGCCGGAGAATCGGTTGCCCAAGACCAGCCAGCCAAAGCCGACCGTTCGCGCGGGAGACCTGGAAAGTATCGTTCGCGCGGAGTGCACGGATCCGTTCCAAGTGCTCGGGCCGCACCGGATCGAGCGCAAGAGCGGCGAGTGCATCGCCGTGCGCGCCTTCCTGCCGAGGGCGAAGGAAATCGAAGTAGTGCCCCACGGCACGGGTGTGCCCGTCCATGCGGAGCGGATTCATGAGGCGGGATTTTTTGAAGCGCTGCTGCCGCCGCCCGCCGGTGAAGCGGCGTTTGAATACCGACTGCGGGTGACGTACTTCGACGGGCACACGGAAGAAGTTTTCGATCCCTACTCCTTCCCTCCCCTGCTTTCCGATTTCGATTTGCACCTGATGGGCGAGGGCACGCACTTCGAAAAATACGAAAAGCTGGGCGCGCACGTGCGCAAGGTGAACGGCACGTCCGGCGTGCACTTCGCCGTGTGGGCGCCGAACGCGCGGCGCGTGAGCGTGGTTGGGGATTTCAATCTCTGGGACGGGCGCGCGCATGCCCTGCGCATCCGCGGTGGCAGCGGAATTTGGGAGCTGTTCGTTCCCGGGTTGGATGAAGGGCTGATCTATAAGTTCGAAATTCTCACGCGCTCCGGGATTTTGCTCAAGGCCGACCCTTATGGGTTCTCGAGCGAGTTGCGGCCGAAGACGGCGTCCATCGTCGCCGACATCGACCGCTACGAGTGGCACGACGCGGACTGGTGCGTGGCGCGCGAAAAACGCGACTGGCTGGCAGCACCGATTTCCATTTATGAAGCGCATCTGGGTTCCTGGCGGCGCGGCGGGCTGACCGGCAAGAGCTGGTTGAGCTATCGCGAATTGGCTGAGCAAATGGTGCCGTACGTCAAAAAGCTGGGCTACACGCACATCGAATTAATGCCGGTGATGGAACATCCTTTTGACGCATCTTGGGGCTACCAGACGCTGGGCTACTTTGCTGCAACGAGCAGATTCGGCGCGCCAGCGGACCTGATGTACTTCATCGACCGCTGCCACCGCGAGGGCATCGGCGTCATTTTGGATTGGACGCCCGCGCATTTCCCGCGCGACGCGCATGGGCTGGCACTCTTCGACGGCACGCACCTCTACGAACACGCCGACCCGCGCAAGGGCGCGCACCCGGACTGGGGCACGCTGGTCTTCAATTACGGCCGCAACGAAGTTCAGAATTATCTGATTTCGAACGCGCTCTTCTGGATGGACAAGTATCACGTGGACGGGCTGCGCGTGGATGCGGTCGCGTCCATGCTCTATCTCGATTACTCGCGCAAACCGGGCGAGTGGATTCCGAACCCTTACGGTGGCAGAGAAAATCTGGAAGCGGTGGCGTTCATCAAACGGCTGAATGAAGTCGTGCACAGCCGTCATCCGGGAGTGCTCACCATCGCCGAGGAGTCCACGGCCTGGCCGATGGTGTCGCGGCCGACCTACCTGGGCGGACTGGGCTTCAGCCTGAAATGGAACCTCGGGTGGATGCACGACACGCTGGATTACTTCAGCCACGATTCCATTCACCGCAAGTTTCACCACAACCGCATGACGTTTTCGATGCTGTACGCCTTCACGGAAAATTTCGTGCTGCCGTTCTCGCACGACGAAGTGGTGCACGGAAAGCGCTCGATGCTGGGGCGGATGCCGGGCGACCCCTGGCAGCAGTTCGCCAACCTGCGCTTGCTCTACGGCTACATGTGCGGGCACCCCGGCAAGAAACTACTCTTCATGGGCAGCGAGTTCGGACAGTGGATTGAATGGAACCACGACCAGAGCTTGGACTGGCACCTGCTCGATTACGATGCGCATCGCGGCGTGCAGAATTTGGTGGCGGACTTGAACCGGCTCTACCAGAGCGAGCCCTCGCTGCACGAAGTGGATTTCGACTGGCATGGCTTTGAGTGGCTGGACTGCAACGACGCTGACGCCAGCGTGCTTTCTTTTCTGCGACGCGGCAAGAACCCGGACGACTGCGTGCTCGTGGTCAGCAACTTCACGCCGGTGCCTCGCCAAGACTACCGCGTTTGGGCCCCTGGGCCCGGTTACTACGCGGAACTTCTGAATACCGACGCCGGCATCTATGGCGGCAGCAACATGGGCAATTGCGGCGGAGTCCACGCAGAACCCGTGCCGTGGCTCGGCCATGAATACTCCCTTCGGCTTACGCTTCCTCCGCTGTCCGCACTGTTTCTAAAACTTCAGCGTGCCTGAAGGCGGCCCTTCCCCTGTGCAACTTGCGCTCCAAGGGAACATTTTGCGTGGCGGTTGCGTTCCTAGGGTTGACGGGGCAAGTCCAAGGAGGAATTCCTATGTCGCAAAGACGGATGTGGGTCGTAGCGGCGGTGCTGACACTCGCGCTGGTGACAGCCGGGTCGGTGGTGACACCGATCACGAGCGCCCAGGTGACCACAAAATCTTCTGAAAGATGGCTGCACGTGAGCGTCATTGCCAAAGAAGCAGACGGCGAAACGGTGCGCGTCAACGTGCCGCTGGAACTTGTCGAGAAGGTGCTTCCTGCCATCAGCAAGGACAAGCTGCACAGCGGAAAAATCCGCGTGCACGAGCTGCACGTGAATGAAGTGGACCTGCGCGCGGTGTTCGAAGCCGTGCGCGACACCAAGGACGGCGAGTTCGTCACCGTGCAGAGCCGCAAGAATAATGTGCGCGTGGCCAAAGAAGCCGGCTATTTGCTGGTGAAGGTCCGCGAAACGAAAGAGCCGCGCAAGACTGACAAGCCGGACGAGAAACCGGCAGTGGCGTACGAGGAGCGTGTGGACGTCCGCGTGCCCATGTCGGTGGTGGAGGCGCTCCTCTCCGGCGCGAAAGACGAGCTGGACCTGGTAGCGGCGATCCGCGCACTTTCGGCGCATGGCGACGCCATCCTGGTCACCGTGGAAGACCGGAAGAACACCGTGAAGGTGTGGGTGGATTCGAAAAATACTGGACAGTAGGAGGCCGCGATGTCGGTGAAGATGGTGTTCCTGACGGGAACGCTGGTGGTAGCAGGCATTGTGGCCGACGGCGGCATCATCGGCGTGCGTGTCCATGAAAAGAAACCGGATGGGACCAACTTGCGGTTGTACGTGCCGGCGGTGCTGGTGCCGCTGGGGGTGAAGCTTGCTCCGGAGCGCGAGCTGGAACGAGCCTTGCGTCATGCCAAGGAGTTTCTGCCCGCCGTGCGCATCGCCGCGGAAGAGCTGGAGCGCATCCCGGACGGACTACTGGTGGAAGTGCGGAGCCCCCGCGAGTATGTGCTCGTCGAGAAGCGTGGCGGCTATCTCGTGGTGGACGTGGATAATGAGCGCGAAACCGTGCACGTGTCCGTCCCACTAAAAATGGTGCGCCAAGTGGCGCGGAACATGGAAGCACGGGCGCTGCGAGCCAATTCAACGCAGGACAGTCAAGACAAGTTCCCCGGGCGCGAGACGCTTGACACCCCTCGAGTGAAGTAGCAGGATTCTTCTGTGGGGTCGGCCCCAAGAAGGAGGAATTAGATGAAAATTGCAGGGAAGATTCTTGCGTTGTTTGTTGCCATCGTCCTGGTGTGCGCCACTGCAACATGGGCGGCACAGTCGAGCCAGGCAACCACTGCGCCAGGCAAGACCAAAGAAGAAGGCAGCAAAAAAGCTGAAGGCAAAGCGAAAGGCAAAGCGACGGCGCCCGGTCTGCCCAAGGCCGAAGCGAAGCGCGAGGCCAGTGCTGACAAGAAGGAAGCCAAAGAAGCCGCCAAAGACACGAAGAAAGAAATGAAGGGCGACGCCAAGGAAACAAAGAAGGAAACGAAGGCCGAAGCCAAAGAGAAGAAGAAGGAAATGAAGACCGAGGCAAAGGAAACAAAGAAGGAAACAAAGAAAGGCCCGTCGAAGAAACCGTAAACTCAGCAGTCCCCTCTTGGAAATGAACCGGGCTCAGGCCGCCGTGCAAGCGGTTTCCTGAGCCCGGACCTTTTCAGGTTGCTGTTCAGGGCCGCCGCATCATGTCTTCCATTTTTCGGGGAGTGCCGCGGATTTTGGTCTTGGCGTTGGAAATGACGCGCACCAAGGTCATCGTCTCGTCCTTCGAGGTCATCTTGACCATCCCCCACGGCGAGACCTTGTCGGTAACCCAAAAGTCGGCGGACTTATCCTTGGCACGCCAATGCTCGCACTCGAAAGTGCCAGCGGGAGTGGTGATGGTTTCGGTACCTACGCGTTCGGCTTCGTCACGCACGTCGGACTTCTGCGGTTTCTGTTGTTGACCCATCATGCCCATCATCTCCATGGAGATTTCCATGGGCTCTTCGTTGCCTGGCTGCACCACCATGCGAAGGGTGCGGAGCTCCTTACCGTCCATAGCCAATAGCGTGCGCATGACCATCGGACCTTCCTCGCTTTGCACCACCATTTCCATCCAGTGGCCGGGCTTCCCTTCGGAAGTCTCCGCGCCGACAATCGCTACTTCCATTTCGCGCTTCCCTTCCCGCTTGCTTTCCATCTGATAGGCAGCGCCGGAACCGACCGCGGGCTTCCATACACCGCGCATGGACGGCCCCTTCATTCCCATTCCCATTTGCGCCATGCCAACTTGCGGGAAAGCAATGACGCCAAGCACGAACAAAACAACGACGTTCCAGAAACGCTTCATAACTCTCTCCTCCTGAAGCTAGATTCGGCCTTGGCTACTGAAAATCAGGGCCGGCCTTGCTGACCATCTTCTGCGGATCAAAACTCTGGCGAATGCTCACGTCTTTCGTGCGGCATTCGAACTCGACACCTTTTTCATCCGGGGCAATCAGCGGCTCGCCCGCTTCGGACTTCATCGAAAAATAGAAGACGATCCCGTCGATCTTCTTGCCGTCCGGCGACCGCTTGATTTCCACCCGAGTAGGGGAAATTTTCTGCTTGCTGCTTTTGAGCTTGATGGATGTGCTTTGCAGGAGACTCATTTCGTCGCTTTTGGCAAATGGAATCATGTCGTTGCCAAACAACACGATCTGATGTTCGGTCACGGGCATGCTCAAGGCCTTTTCGGCCTCCGATTCGGCTGTGCCTCGAAGCACAGCCCGGCGAGCCAGCGCCGCGCGCAAAGTGCGGCAGGAACCCCATCGAAGCGTGAAATGCGCTTCGGGGGTATCTCCCCCGCCTCCCGCTCCACCTCGGCCACCAGCAGCCGCTTCGCCGCCCTCGCTGGCTTGGCCGCCCCCGCCTCTGCCACCCACATTCACGCCGGCGCCGCCACCAGTTCGCCAGAATGCCAGCACAGTGACTGGGCGCGACCACGGGGAGTCGCTCAAAATCTTGTTCACGTCCTTTTCATCCCATTCTTTGTACGACTTGTCCTTCCATGGATCACCTGCCCACGCCGCGACCGCCAACGCCAGGCAGGCCAGCAAGACTGCAATTCGGCTTCGCATGATTCCTCCAACCCTATCGAAGCCCGGGCCCAAACGGCCGGGATTATTCAATTCACTTCTTCGCAATTCCGAGCTTTCGGCGTCCGTCCCTCCCACACGGGCTCGAACCGACTCGCGTTGTCTAGATGGAAGCGCGTTCCACCGTTCATCCGCTCTTCCCTGTGGACTTAGATGCCGCGCAGCGCCGCTTCGTACTCGCCAGGGTCGAAGCCCATGACTACGCGGCTGCCAGCGACAAGCGTGGGGGTGGAGCGGCTCTGATGGACACCCACCAGCTCGCGAATGAACTCCGAATCGCTGCGGATGTTGCGTTCTTCGAATTCGATGCCACGAGACGAAAGAAACTCTTTCGCCACAAGGCACGGCGGTCAACCGGGCTGAGTATAGAGAAGAATCTTCATCAACTGCTCCTCAATTCACTCATACGAAAGGGCATCCACCGGGTCAAACCCAGCCGCCCGAAAAGCAGGAAAAACCGCGCCCGCCACCGCTCCGATGATCGCCAACGCAATCGTCCGCAAGATCCAATCCTGCGTGATGAGTACGGTCAGCGTTGGCGACGTTTCGCGCAAGACAGCAACCAAGGCGAATGTCGAAGCCAGGCCCAACACAATTCCAAATCCAGTCAAAAGAAGAGTTTCACCAATGAACAAGCGAATAATGTCCAGCCGCGAGGCGCCCAGGGACTTGAGGATGCCGATTTCCTTCGTGCGTTCGAGCACCATCGTGTGCATGGATAGCAAAACCACCAGGAAACTGATGACCACTCCAATTCCTAACATGGCGCGAATAAACGGCTTGAATTGCGGCAGGTTGTCGGAGTTCATGAGCGTCATATACTCGCCGACAGATCGAACACGATCGGACGGAAGCAGCTTCACGATTTCCTGCCGCGCAAGCTCAGTGTTTCCAGTGCTGCGCACATAAAATAACGAAACTCGACCAACCGCACCAGAGATCTCCTGCGCGACTTGCAACGGAATGAAAAATCTTGCGCCTTTGCCGTGTGCCACAATTCCGCAAACGGTGAATTCTCGCCCCAGGAGGGTGACTTTGTCCCCCACCGAGATTCCTTTTGTGTGCGCTTTGATATCATCAACGATGACTTCGTCCGGGGACTCAAAAGCCTTTCCTTGTAGGAAGAGGAACCCTTTGCTGAGTGCATTGAAGCGCTGGTAATCGATTCCATAGACCACGTCCATCGTGCTGGAGTTCATCACCGCGAGGACTGGCGCGACCTCATCTACGTTGCTCAGCTTGGCAATTCGGTCCGCCACACTTTCCTGCATCACCGCCGGCGAGAAGACCAGAAAAATGGATGCGTTGGGAGGCTGCACTAATATATCGGCACCTACGCCTTCCACGCGCTTGGCCCATTCGGAAACGATTCCCGCCGTAAGGCCAACAAAAAACAACACCATAAAAACCTGGATGCCAATGGCCACAATGCCCAGCAAAGTGCGCATTGGCCGCGCGCGCAGGTTGCTCCAGAGCAACTGCACCATCGAGAATCCGTTCCTGTTTCGCCAATCCACGCGTAGTCCCTTCGCGGCGCTAATTTAGCACTCACTTGCCACGCGGTCAAAGCACGGGGGATAGGCGTGTCTTTTGTGGTAGATTGCGCCGGAAGCACCACGAGGTGGGCCATCGAGCCGCAGAAAGTATCCACGAAGATTCAGCGCGTGCTGGTCACCGGGATTTCCGGAAACCTGGGGAGAAGAGTTGCACCGCTCTTAAGTGCATACGATCTGGTGACCGTGGACTTATTCCCCCCTCTCCAAGGCGCACCCTGCGGAAAGTTTGTCCAGCTCGACTTGTCGGAGCCATCCGGTCAAGCGCAGCTGGCGCAGCTTCTGAAAGACGAAAAGATCGAAGCCGTACTGCATCTCGCATTCGTGATCGATCCGGTGCGCACAGGCATCGTGGATGTGCCACGCATGTGGCGGGCCAATGTGGAAGCAACACAACGTTTGCTCGATGCGATTGCAAGTGCTAACTCCAATGGAACGGCAGTTCGCCTGTTTGTATTTCCGTCCAGCGTTTCCGCCTACGGACCGGACCTGCCCGGACAGGTGACAGAGGAAGCGGAATTGCGAGCACACACGCTGCCATACGCCATCCACAAGCGTGAAGCCGACGAGATTTGCCAGAAAATGTATCGAGCGCTAGGAGGCTGCGCGCTTTATGTCTATCGCCCGAGCATCTTCGCGGGCAAGACGATGGACAATTTCATCCTGCGAGCCATTCGCGGCAAACCCAGCGGACGCGGTTGGATGGCCCGCGTCTTTGAACGCGCCGGCTGGAAACTGCCGATGGTGATGCCCGCAACAGCCAGCGGGGAGAATTTGTTTCAATACGTGCATGTGGATGATGTTGCGCGTGTGCTGCTGTGGACGCTGGGACACTTCCAGCCGGGACAACTTAGAATCATCAACTTGGCGGGCCGAGGCGAAGGCGTAACCTTTGCTGAATGTGCGCGGCTTGCCGGCACGTCCGTCGTTCGGCTTCCGTCGGAAGCATGGGTTGTCGCACTGCTGCGCTTCTTCTGGGCGATTGGACTCTCCGGAATGCCTCCGCAAGCTATTCCCTACTTTCTTGGCTCCTACACCATGGACACCACGAGACTGCGTAAAGAAATTGGCGCCGATTATGAAAGTGTCGTGCGTTTCACTTCGCGGGAAGCGCTGCTCGATTCACTTTGAAACGGGGGGCCTCGCAAATTTTCAACAACTTTGTTGAAAAGTTTGTGGAAAAATTTTTTTTGGAGAGGCTAAGCGCAGGGCATCACGATGCTTCTTCCTGTTTGCACCATTTTAGGGCAATTCGCGATTCGAGTATGGCCAGAAAATTGCCTCTCACAAGAAAGCAAACAATTTTTCAAATTGATCGCGCAATTGAGGGGGAGAAAAATCTCAGTACCAGCGTGGAGGCTTCTGCAGGCGGATCTTGATAGTCTGCTCGTCTTGGTCCAAATCGTACCACTGGCCAAACGTTTTCCAATTGGGCGCAATGACTTGAATCAATACTTTGCCGCGCGGTACATCGGGAACTTTGACGAAGCCATCTTTGTTGGTTTTCCAGTTCTGTTCGACTTTCTTGTCTCTGCGGAGCTTGCGGTCTTCATTCCACTTGACATACACGCTGGCCCCTTCCACAGGCGTGCCTTCGCTTCCGGCGGTCACCTCAATGCGCAGCTTGGTGGTTCCCTCCTGCTTTTCCTTGGCAGGTTTATCGCCAGTCTGCGCGCTCAATAGGAGCGGCACAAGGATGGCCGACAATGCGAACAAACAAATGGATACCGCGCAACCCCGTTGCCGGGTTCGGGAAGGAAGGTGCTCACTGTGTGTGATGCCAGCGATCATTTGCTTTCCTATCGTCATTAGGATGCGCGGTGAATTCCTGGCGATGCCCGAGGCCCGCTTTGTGCCGGCCGGACACATTGACTCCGAACCAGCGGTGCGCTACTTTCGACGTCCCGCTCCCGTGACCTCGGGACGAGGGATGCCGAACCTTTTTTAACATGAGCAAGGCGCATCGTCTAGTTTCTCACACTTGCCAGCGGAACTGGAATGCCACTTCCGCGGAAGGCCCGTTTCCGGGCACGTGCGCAACCAGTGCCACGCATCATCTCCAGGAGGACCCGTATGGGTTTTGCAACTGACGCGATACACGTTGGGCAGGAGCCGGAGCCAGCCACAGGCGCCATCGTGGCGCCTATCTTCCAGACTTCGACGTATGTCCAGGAAGCGCTTGGGAAGAATAAAGGATACGACTATGCCCGGACGGCTCACCCGAACCGTAAGGCTCTGGAGCGTTGCCTGACCAAGCTGGAGGGCGGACTGACATCCTATGTATTCTCATCAGGCATGGCGGCCATTGACGCCGTGTTCCGCCTGCTGCGGCCGGGCGACCATGTCATTGTTTCGCAAGCCGTCTATGGCGGTGTGTTCCGCCTGAGCACCCAGCTTCTGGTGCAGTTCGGCCTGCATTTCGACTACGTGGACACTTCGGACCTCGGCAAGGTGCAGGCCGCAATCAAGCCCAACACGAAGATGATCTACGCCGAAACCCCTACCAATCCTACGATGATTATCACGGACATTGCTCAGGTATCGCGGCTGGCGCGCGAGCGCAATATCACTCTGGTGGTGGATAACACCTTCATGAGCCCGTACTTGCAGCTGCCGCTGGCGCTCGGCGCGCACATCGTGGTGCATTCCATGACCAAGTACTTGAACGGCCACAGCGACTGCACGGGCGGCGCCGTCATCCTGTCGCGACAGGACGACGCGGACAAAATTTTCTTCATCCAGCGCTCGGCCGGCTCCGGGCTCGCTCCCATGGACTGCTGGCTGGTGGCACGAGGAATCAAGACATTGGCGGTGCGCATGCAGCAGCACGACAAGAACGGCATGGCCATCGCCAAATACTTGGAAAAGCACCCTAAGGTGAAGCGTGTGCTCTATCCCGGGCTGACTTCGCACCCGCAGCACGAAGTGGCGAAAAAACAACAAAAAGGGTTCGGAGCGATGATCTCGTTCGACTTGGGCGATGTCGAGGCCGCGAGGCGCCTGCTGAACAAGGTGCACTTGTGCTCGCTGGCGGAGAGCTTGGGTGGGGTAGAGACGCTCATCTCGCTACCTGCGCTGATGACCCACGCGTCGGTGCCACCGAACGTGCGCGCGGAGATCGGCATCACCGACGGTCTGGTGCGGATTTCGGTTGGCATCGAAGACGTCGAGGACTTGATCGCTGACCTCGACCAGGCACTAGCTGCGGTCTGAGCCACAAGGAGAGAATCATGTCTGAAAGCAAACCGGATACCGTTCGCGCAAAGATTGTGGTCGGCTCTGTGATGTTGCTGAGCGCTTGTTTGCTCTTCATGCCGCAGACTACAGGGTTCGCTTCGCCCAGCACGCAGGCGAAGCGGGGAATAGACTATGCGCGATTGAACGGCGCCTACCGCTTCGAAAGAGGCGGGTGGATTTACGTCCATCTCGAGGGATCGCCAGCAAACATCGGCTATCAGCATGGCGCCTTGCTGGCCAGTGAGATTGAGGACGCCTTCAAGGCCGTCCGCCTGGACAGCACTCACCGCACCAAGCGCGACTGGAATTTCTTCCGTGAAACGGCGCGCGACATTCTGTGGCCGCGTATCGACGTTGAGTATCAGCAAGAGCTGAAGGGCATTGTTGAAGGCGCACAGGCCAAAGGCGTCAAGATGGACATCGACGACCTGGTGGCACTGAACGCATTCGAGGAAGTGCCCGACTACTATGTGCCGTGGCTGAACCGCCAGCAGAAAGTGGCCAACGCGCCGAAACTGGTGAGTCCCGGCAACTGCAGCGCTTTTGTGGCCACCGGCAGCTACACCAAAGATGGAAAAATTGTGATTGCCCACAACAATTGGACCAGCTACTGGTCCGGCGCGCGCTGGCGGATTATTTTTGACATTGTACCCACGCGCGGCCATCGCATGCTGATGGACGGCTACCCCGGCGTCATTACCAGCGACGACGACTTCGGCGTGAACGACGCCGGAATGGTCATCACCGAAACGACCATCACGCAGTTCGAGGGCTTCGATCCGAAAGGCAAGCCGGAGTTCGTGCGCTCGCGCAAGGCCATGCAGTACGCCACCTCCATTGACGAGTACGTGAAGATCATGCTCGACGGAAACAACGGCGGCTACGCCAACGATTGGCTCATCGGCGACCGCAAGACCGGGGAAATCGCGCAGCTCGAGCTGGGCTTGAAAAATCACAAGCTGTGGCGCTCGAAGGATGGCTACTTCGTTGGCTCCAACTTTGCGAGTGACCCAAAGGTGATTCAGGAAGAAACAAAATTCGATCCCAAGAATCCCGGTAGCTCACCCAACGCCCGCCGCGCTCGATGGGAACAACTGATGAAGCAGGCCAAGGGCAAAATTGACGCGGCGTGGGCCGAAAAGGCGATGGCGGACCATTACGACGTGGTCCTGAAGAAAGAAGAGGCCGACGAGCGCACGCTGTGCGGCCACGTGGACTCTTCATCTCGCGGAGTGCCCGAGTGGGAGTGGGGAGCGAACTATCCGGGTGGCGCGGTGCAAGGCAAAGTGATGGACGACGCGATGGCTGCGGCCATGACACTGCGCGCGCGCATCGGACATCCTTGCGGCGCGGACTTTATTGCCGCGCCGTTCCTCAAGGCGCATCCGGAATATTCCTGGCAGGCGCCCATCCTGGGCGACATGAAGGCCGGCCCGTGGACCACGTTTCGCGCCGGGCAGAAATCGCCCGCCGGAAGGTAACGGCCGCTCGAGTCCTTACAACCAGCCTTTTCGTTTGAAATACCAGAGCATTCCTGCGCCGGCCAGCAGCATGCCGACGGTAGCCCAAATCGCGCCAAGCGGATTGTGCAGCAGCGGCAAATTCTCAAAATTCATTCCATAGAAACTGGTCACCAGCAAGAACGGCGTGGCAATTGTGGCAAAAATGGTGAGCACCTTCATGATGTCGTTGGTGCGGTTGGCAGTGGCGGTCAGGTGCACATCGAGGATGCCGGTTAGAATGTCGCGATAGGTGTCCACGAAGTCGAGCGCGCGCACCACATGGTCGTACACATCGCGCAAATACATCTGCTGCGAGCGGATCCACGGCTCCGGCCGGTTCAGGAGCTGGTTAGAGACTTCGCGCATGGTGGTGCATACGCGGCGGAACTCAATCAGCGCGCGCTTGAGGCTGAAAATCTCCGCGAGAATTTTGGGCGATGGCCGCGCGTACGCTTGCTCTTCGATCGCATCCATGCGCTCTTCAATCGTGTCCAGCACGGGCATGTAGCGGCCAACCACGACACGTAGCAGCGCATACAGCAGCCGGGCGGGCTGCGCCATCTTCGGTTCCGCCGCAAATCGTGGCTTCACTTCGGCTGCTGTGCGGCTCGGGCCATCGTGTACCGTGATTAAAAAATCTTTGCCGACGAAAATGTCGAACTCGCCAAACCGGCAGGAATCCTTTTCACTTTCAAAGTGCAGCGTATTGACCACGATGAAGAGATGGCCTTCATACTCTTCAATCTTCGCGCGCGTGCCCGCCGAGCGGCAATCTTCCACCGCCAGTTCATGCAAATGAAATTCCGCGGCCAGCGCCGTTAGCGCCGGCCCCTTCACATTTTCCACGTGGAACCAGCGAAAGCCGTTGCGTTCGCCGAGCAAATAGCGCGCTATGGCTGGAGGTGTTTCCGTCATGGGTTGCTCCTGCCCGCACTTTGCCTCGGTCTGCGGGATTCATCGACACATTCGTCCAGCCAGGAAAGATAAGCCTTCGAGCCCGCTGCGATTGGCAGGGCTATGAATTCGGGTACTTCGTAGCTGTGCAGGTGCTTCACAAGGGCTCGCAGCGCAGCGAGTTTCTTGCGCGAGGTCTTCATAAGCACCAGCACTTCCCTTGCCTGCTCGACTTTGCCTTTCCAGCGGTAAACCGATTCGATCGGCGCGCCCAACACGTTGACGCAGGCAGCGAGACGCGCTTCCACCGCGGTGCGCGCGATGCGCTTCGCTTGCTTCGTATTCGCACAGGTCACCAGCACGACCACTTTGTCCGTCACCGAGTGTCTCCGGGCGCCCAGCGCGCTTCTTTACTCATACTGGTCATGCAACGCCGACTGCTGTGCGCTGGCCTGTGCGCCACGATACAATATGTTCGAGGGCGCCTTGTGCCGTCAATAGCCGGTCATGGCGGGCAAACCAATCGCGACTCCGACAATTAAGTTCGGCACTTCGGGCTGGCGCGCCATCATCGCCGACCAGTTTACCTTTGCCAACGTGCGCCTCGCCGTGACGGCCATCGCCGGGCACGTCCTGAGCAAAAACAAAAAGCCCACACTCATCGTCGGGCACGACCCGCGCTTTTTTTCGGAAGACTTTGCCGCGACTGCAGCGGCCGTGCTTCGCGCGCACGGCGTGCGCGTGCTGCTGTGCGATCATTCCACTCCGACGCCGGCCATCGCGTACGAAATTCTGCGACGGAAGACCGATGGCGCGATCAATTTCACGGCCAGCCACAACCCCGCCGAATATCACGGCCTGAAGTTTTCCGGGCCGGATGGCGGGCCTGCGCTGCCGGAAGTCACCAAGGATATTGAATCGCGCGTCGCGCAGCTCGCTGGAAAAATGCCGGCGCCGCCTCCGCATGAAGCGCGCGAGTCCAGCGATGGTGTCGAGCGCATCAACCCGCGCGAGCCGTACCTGGCGCGACTCCTGCAACTCGTCAATTTTGGCGCGCTGCGCAGCGCCAAGCTCCATTTCGTCTGCGACCCACTGCACGGCTGCGGCGCAGGCTATCTCGACCGTGCTCTGACCGACCAGGGCGTCTCTGCGCGCGCCATTCGCACCAACCGCGATGTGCTCTTCGACGGCACGGGGCCCGATGTCTCCGAATCCAATTTGAAGCCGTTGCGAGAAGCCGTGCTTGAACACGGCGCCAGCGCCGGCTTGGCTACCGACGGTGACGCCGATCGCTTCGGCATCATGGACGCCGACGGAAGTTTTGTGCAGCCGAATCACATTCTGGCGTTGCTCTACGATTACGTCGTGGAAACGCGCGGCTGGAAGCTGGGCACGGCGCGCAGCGTGGCCACTACGCATCTGCTCGACGCCGTGGCGAAGTTTCACGGCCAGCCCGTCTATCAAACGCCGGTGGGGTTCAAGTACGTCGGCGAATTGATCAAGCAGGACAAGATCGCGCTGGGCGGCGAAGAGAGCGCGGGCCTGAGTATTCGCGGGCACGTCCCTGAGAAGGACGGCATTCTGGCCTGCCTGCTGGTTGCGGAAATGATTGCCGTGAGGCGCGCCTCGCTTGCGGAGCAATTGCGCGCACTCTTCAAAAAAGTCGGCGCGGAATTTTGGCCCGTGCGTGTGAATTTGCATTTGCCAGCCGACGTGCAGGCGCGGCTGCTCGTTCGTCTGAAGCAGGAATTCAAAGATTTTCTGGGAAGGCGCGTCGCGAAGGAAGACCGCACCGACGGGCTGAAGTTGATTTTCGAAGACGGCACATGGGTCTTGATGCGGCTCTCCGGCACAGAACCGCTCGTGCGTGTTTACACGGAAGCCGGTTCACGCGACGCCGCCAATGCGTTGGCCGCTGAGGTACAAAAATGGGTGTACGCGTAAAACGATCGGCGAAAAGCACGCGCGCCCCGGCACGGAAGTCCGGGCCACAGCAAACTTTTCTTCAGCGCTGGGGCAGTACCATCTTCGTGCTGCTGCTGATGGCGCTGGTGGCGCACGTGCTCTTTGCGGAGCATGGTTTTCTGGCCATGCGCCGCGCACAGAAAGAAGTGGAAAAACTGCGGCAGGATATCGCGCAGCTCAATGCGGACAATCAAAAGCTTTCCAACGAAATTCAGGCATTGAAGTCGGACCCGAAGCTGATCGAGAAGATTGCGCGTGAAGAAATGGGACTCGCCCGCCCGGGCGAGATGATTTACAAGCTCCCGCCGAAAAAACAGTGACACGGAACTAGCCCTCCTGCGCAGGTCGCAATGTCCGACGAAGCCAACCGAGGACTTCGGCGCCGCGCCCCTTCATTCGCGTGCGCGCCAGCGAGAGCAGCACCATAGCCACAAAAATTGCCAGCAGGCCAAGGCTGGCCGTTTGGATGCTCACGTCGCGCTTCGGCAAAATCGAAAATCGCCCGTACACAAATTCGATGTGCACCCAGTAAACCAGCAGCGACGTCTGGCCGAGCTGGATGATCGGGCTGAAGCCCCATTCGCCCGCGCCCCAGCGGCACCACGCATAGCACGCAAACAAAATCATCAGCAGGATGCCGATGCGCGCGAGGAAAAAGTTCGGGCTGGTGTGCCAATAGTCGTACACGGCGTAGATTTGCACCGGTGCCGCGTCAAGCCAGCCCGCCACAAAATACAGCGCGGCGCCGCCTGCACCGAATAGCGTCGCCGTGAGCGCTTCGCGCTGCTTGGCCCAGTCGCTGAACAGCACAAAGCCGACAGCGAGCCCGGCAAACGCGATGGCCGACCACGGAAAAATCGGAAAGAGCCACGGCTGCGGGTCGGGATACGTGTGCACGCCGTTGATGTACGACTCGAGCGGCCAGGGCAGCCAGCGTGCCCGCAGTGTCGTCCACAGCGGCGGCGTCGCCAGTGCAATGGCCACCGCTACAGCCGACGCAGAGATCACCGTCGCGCTGGGCGTACGCGCCACGCGGCACAGCGCACCCATAGCCATCATCGAAACGCCCATCATGTTCAGGATGTCCACGCGCAGCAGATCCGTCCACGGCGCCCACGGCAAGCCAAGGATGTATTCCTGCACGCGAAAGAGCATGGCGATGCCGAAGATTTCCGCGCCGCGCTTGATGGTAGTGCGGGCAATGTCGTTGTCGGATGCGCCGCGCCGCCGCATCTTGTCGGTCACCAGCGCGAACGACACGCCGGCAAGAAATAAAAACAGCGGCGCGGGAAGCGTCCCGCCAAGCTGCGACCATTTGAAAAATGTGCTCTGACGCGCGGAATTGGAAAGCCAGGAATCGTAGCAATGCGTCTGAAACATCGCCAGACACGCCAGCCCGCGCATCCAGTCAATGTAGCTGAGCCGCAGTTTCGGTTTTTCAGTCATGCGCAGGGCTGCATGCTTCGTTCGTGTGCTTGTCCGGAAATTTCAGCGCACAACGCCCGTCAGCGGGCTGGACGCGCTCGCGTAGAGTTTCTTCGCGATGCGCCCTGCCAAGAACGCCTTGCGGCCCGCGGCGACGGCGTCGTGCATGGCTTCCGCCATCAGCACGGCGTCCTGTGCTTCGGCGATGGCCGTGTTCATCAGCACGCCGTCGGCGCCCAATTCCATGGCCAGTGCGGCGTCGGACGCGGTACCCACGCCGGCATCCACGATGAGAGGAACTTCCGTGATTCGCTCACGAAGTATGCGCAAATTTGTCGCGTTTTGGATGCCCAGGCCGGAGCCAATCGGCGCGGCCAGCGGCATCACTGCCGCGGCACCGGCATCAATCAGGCGGCGTGCGACAATCAGGTCGTCGTTCGTGTACGGGAGCACGACGAAACCTTCCTTCACCAGCACGCGCGTCGCTTCAATCAGCGCAGCGGTGTCGGGAAAAAGTGTCTGCTGGTCGCCGATTACTTCCAGCTTCACCCACTCGCTCAATCCCACTTCCCTTCCCAGCCGCGCCGTGCGAATGGCTTCTTCGGCGGTGAAGCAAGCCGCCGTGTTAGGCAAAATGAAAAATTTGCTGCGGTCAATGTAGTCGAGCAGCGACTCCTTCGATTTGTCGGTTAGGTTTACGCGTCGCACCGCGACGGTGACCATTTCCGAGCCCGACGCGGCGTGCGCACGGGCCATTTCCTGAAAGCTGCGGTATTTTCCGGTGCCCACGATCAGCCGCGAGCGGAACGCGCGGCCATTGATTACTAGCTGGTCGTTCATCTCAATCCTCTCCCCAGCGATATTGTAGCGCGGCGGCCGCCAATTTGGCGCGTTGACTTGCGCGCGCAGGCTGCTAAGATTTCGCGCTGCCTTTGAATTTATGCTCTTCGACTTACGAGGAACCGTGCTGAAGCAAACGAAAATCATGCGCGCGCTGCTTGCGTTTGCAATCGTGGTCGCCCTAGCAGGCGCCGGACTGGCCCAGGAAGCGAAATTCACTCTCGCCGAGCAGTACCGCGAAACCGCCGGGAAAATCATCGGCGCGGCGCTGGTGGACAACGCCGGATGGGACAAGCTCACCTACATGACGACGCAAATCGGCCATCGCCTGAGCGGCTCGCCGCAACTCGAGCGCGCGGTAGCCTGGGCGGCGGACACGATGAAGGCCGACAAGTTCGACGACGTGCGGCTTCAGCCGGTGAAGGTGCCGCACTGGGTACGCGGGCGTGAGTACGTCAACATCGTGGCGCCGGTTGAGCGCTCAATTCCCATGCTCGGCTTGGGCGGCAGCATTGCCACGCCGCCCGAAGGTATCACCGCGCCGATCGTCGTCGTTTCCAACTTCGATGAGCTCGAAGCGCTCGGCCAGGAAAAAGTGTCGGGGAAGATTGTCCTCTTCGACGTGCCGTGGGCTGGCTACGGGCCGACGGTGCGCTACCGCTCGATTGGCGCGGCGCGCGCCGCCAAGCTGGGCGCGGTTGGTATGCTGCTGCGTTCTGTCACCGGCCGCAGCCTTTACACTCCACACACCGGCGCGATGGACCCCAAGCCCGGCGAGCCCACGGTCCCCGCGGCGGCCATCACCGCAGAAGATGCGGCGTGGATGCATCGCATGAGCGACGCGGGCAAAGAAGTCCGCGTCAAGCTCTACATGGAAGCGCAAATGCTGCCGGACGCGGACTCCGCCAACGTCATCGCTGAAATCCGTGGCAGCGAAAAGCCGGATGAAATTGTCGTGATGGGCGGGCACTTCGATTCGTGGGACGTCGGCCAGGGTGCGCACGACGACGGCGCAAGCTGCATTGCCGCCTGGCAGGCGCTGACGATTCTGAAACAGCTCGGACTCCGGCCGCGGCGCACGCTGCGCGTCGTGCTCTGGACGAACGAGGAAAATGGCTCGCGAGGCGGCTTGGCCTACCGCGAAGCGCTGGGCACCGATATCGAGAAACACGTTGCTGCGATCGAGATGGATGGCGGCGCGGAGCGGCCCGTCGGATTCGGCTTCAGCATCAGCGGCGTGGATCCCAACGCAAATGATCCTCGCTACACAGCGGCCATGGCTCGCTTGCAACAAATCGGAAAATTGCTCGATGGCATCGAGGCCGCCGAGATTACGCGCGGCGGTGGCGGCGCGGACATCGGCCCGCTGATGCGCGATGGCGTGCCGGGCCTGGCGCTGCGCACCACCGGCGAACATTACTTCGATTGGCACCACACCAACGCGGACACGCTCGACAAAATTGAGCCGGCCAATTTTCGCAAGGCCATTGCCATGCTGGCGGTGATGGGTTACGTGCTGGCGGACATGCCCGAGCGTCTGGCGGAGCCCGCAAAATAAGCGCGTCGCAACGGCGCGCTCAAATCCAAAGCACCAATCTGCATTTACGATTGCGCGTGGCATTCGGGCGCAGGCGCGGGCTCTTCTTTTTCCGCGTACAGGCCGGCGATGAGTTCCCGGTAGCGCTCCGCGATGACGTGACGCTTGATCTTCATCGAGTAAGTCATGTCGCCGCCCTCAAAAGAAAAATCGTGGTCGAGGAGCGCGAACCGCTTGATCGTCTCGTACTGCGCGAGGTGCGCGGTGAGCCGCTCGACTTCCCCGCGGATCAATTCGCGCACCCACGGATGAGCGGCCGTTTCCGCGGGCCCAGTGAACCTGAGACCTACTTCGCGCGCCTTGGCCCCCACCGCCGCGAAATTCGGCACGATCAGCGCGATGATGAAGCGTTGGCGGTCGCCCAGGACGATCGCGCCGGAGATGTAGGGGCTGGTGCGCAAGCGGTTTTCAATCGGCTGCGGTGCAACAAATTTTCCCGCTGCTGTTTTGATCAAATCTTTTTTGCGGTCGGTCACGTATAGAAATCCGTCGGCGTCGAGGTAGCCGATGTCTCCTGTGCGCAGCCAGCCGTCGGCGGTCAGCACTTCGCTCGTTTCTGCTGGCAAGTTGTAGTAGCCCTTCATCACGCACGGCCCTTTGACCAGGATCTCGCCATCCTCGGCGATACGCACGTCCACGTTTGCAATGGGCTTGCCCGATGCGCCGACGCGGTTCGCCAGCGGGCTGCTGGATGAAACGATGGGGGAAGTTTCCGTTAGCCCGTAGCCCTGGTACACGCGTATGTCCACCGACCAGAAAAATTCCAGGAGCTCCTTGGAAAGCGGCGCCGCGCCGGAAATAAATGCGCGCACGCGTCCGCCAATGCCGCGGCGGATTTTCGAAAACACCAGCCGGTTCGCGACGTGCCACTGCAATTTCAATAGCGGTGAAACACTCTCGCCGTACGCGCGCCACGGTACGCAGCGGCGCGCCACGTCTTCGGCCCACAGGTCCACCTTGCGCCGCAAGCCGGAAGTGGCTTTTTCGTGCGCCTTGATGTTTGCGTACACTTTTTCAAACACGCGCGGCACCGCGGCCACGATGGTAGGCCGCACTTCGCGCAACGCCGCGGCCAGGTGTTCGATTTTCCCCACGTACGCGATGGGCACGCCGTAAAAAAGATAACCGTAGTCCACGGTGCGTTCGTACACGTGGGCCAGCGGCAAAAACGAAAGGCCAATGTCGCCCGCCACCGGCTTCAATGTCTGAAATGAATCCACCGTGTTGGAAACGACGTTGGTGTGCGTCAGCATCACGCCTTTGGGCACACCGGTGGTGCCGGAGGTGTAAATGAACGTGGCGAGATCGTCACTTTTCACTTGCGCGGCGCGGCGGCGGTATTCGGCCACATCGGCTTCGCTGGCTGCAGCGATGAGCGCGTCATAGCGCAGAACATCCGGCGGAATTTCCGGCGGCGCCGCGCCGGCGATGAAATGCATGACTGCATTCGCTCGCTCGTGACAGCCCATCAACCGGCGCGACTGTTCTTCCCCAAACACAATCACTACTTTTGCGCCGCTATCGTTCAGGATGTAGGTGATGCGCTCCGGCGATTCGTTGAAGTAGATGGGCACATTGACGGCGCCGAGCCCGAGGATGGCGAAATCGGCGATGTGCCATTCCGGACGGTTGGTGGAAAAAAGTCCGACGCGGTCGCCGGCTTTTACGCCGAGGTCCGCGAGCGCTCGCGAAAGTCCCGCAATGCGCCGCAACACTTCGCGCGCAGAGATGCTTTCCCACGCATCGCCCACCTTGTGCAGCATCACCCCTTTGTCGGGCGGCTGGCGGTCCAACGAATCCAGCAGACTCTGTGGCAGCGTGGGATAGGCCATAGCTACGGCGCTGACTGTATCGTAGGCCGCGTGATTTGTGCAACGAAAGCCGTAAGGATAAGATGCGCATTGGAGAACGGCTATGAGCAAACTGGCAACGGAAAACGGCGTCACCTATCAGCCGGTGCGCGCGCCGCGCGGCACGCAGATTTCTTGCAAGGGCTGGCAACAGGAAGCCGCGCTGCGCATGTTGATGAATAACCTCGACCCGGAGGTTGCCGAAAAGCCGGAAGAGTTGATCGTCTATGGCGGCACGGGCAAGGCCGCGCGGAATTGGGCGTGCTTCCACGCGATTGTTGAATCGCTAAGAAAACTCGAAAACGACGAGACGCTGCTGGTGCAGTCCGGCAAGCCGGTGGGGATTTTCCGCACGCACGAACACGCCCCGCGCGTGCTCATCGCCAACGCCAACCTCGTCGGCCACTGGAGCAACTGGGAAAAATTCGGCGAGCTCGAGCGCGCCGGCCTGATGATGTACGGCCAGATGACCGCGGGAAGCTGGATTTACATCGGCACGCAAGGAATCTTGCAGGGCACCTACGAAACATTCGCCGCCGCCGCGCGCAAACATTTCGGCGGCAGCCTCGCAGGCAAACTCGTCGTCAGCGGCGGCATGGGCGGCATGGGCGGCGCGCAGCCGCTTGCAGCCACCATGAACGGCGGCGCGTTTCTCGGCATTGATGTGGATCCCGAGCGCATCAAACGCCGCCTCAAGACCGGCTACTGCGACGTTATGGTCACCGATCTCGACGAAGCCCTGCGCATTCTGAAAAATGCCGTGCGCAAGCAAGAGGCCTCGTCCGTGGGCCTCGTCGGCAATTGCGCCGACCTGATTCCGCAAATGGCGCAGCGCGGCGTCGTGCCTGACCTGCTCACCGACCAGACCAGCGCGCACGATCCGCTCAACGGCTACGTGCCCAACGGCATGACGCTGGAAAAAGCGCTCGAACTGCGCCGCAAAAATCCCGGCGAATATCAGAAGCGCTCGCTCGACGCGATTGCCGCGCACGTTCGCGGCATGCTCGCGCTGCAAAAACTCGGCGCGGTGACTTTCGATTACGGCAACAACATCCGCACCTTCGCTTTCGAAAACGGCGTGAAGGACGCCTACGACTTCCCCGGCTTCGTGCCCGAGTACATCCGTCCGCTTTTCTGCGAAGGCCGTGGGCCGTTCCGCTGGGCCGCGCTTTCCGGCGCGCCGTCGGACATTCACCGCACCGACGAACTCGTCCTGCAAATGTTTCCGCACGACGAAATTCTCTGCCGCTGGATCAAGCTCGCGCAAAAGCGCGTCAAGTTCCAAGGGCTGCCCTCGCGCATCTGCTGGCTGGGCTACGGCGAGCGCGACAAATTTGGCCTGGCCATCAACGATCTCGTCGCCCGCGGCGAATTGCAGGCGCCCATCGTCATCGGTCGCGACCATCTCGATTGCGGCTCGGTGGCCTCACCCTTCCGCGAAACCGAAAAAATGCGCGATGGCTCGGACGCTGTCGCCGATTGGGCGCTGCTCAGCGCCATGCTCAACACCGCCAGCGGCGCAAGCTGGGTCTCCATCCACAACGGCGGCGGCGTGGGCATCGGCTACTCGCAGCACGCCGGGCAAGTCACCGTCGCCGACGGCACCAAGGAAATGGCCGCGCGCATCGAGCGCGTCCTGAGCAACGATCCCGGCATCGGCGTCGCCCGCCACGCCGACGCCGGCTATCCCGAAGCCATCGCCTTTGCGAATAAGTCCGGCGTAAGAATTCCAATGTTGTGAGTGGGACAAAACCTATGTCGGCTTTGGAGATTGGAATTTTCATTGCTTTCACTGGCTTCGCGGCTTTTCGCATGTTTCTCCTGAAGAAATTGCTTCAGGTGCCGGATCTTGCTCCGGTCCGTGGCGGTTTGGTACTTCGCCACTTCGCTTTGGCGATATTCTTTATGTGTATTGCGCTTCATGTCTATATTCCTTCTGACTGGAATGGCGTCTGGTTTGACTTAAGCGCGGTGTGTCTGCTTGCGTATGCACTTAGCTTTTTCGTCGTGTACTTTCAAAGGCATCGCCGGAAAAAGGCCTGACGAGTAGCACAGGCTTGTGGCCTGTGCTCGCTGAAAGAGATGGTCAGACTGAAAGCTTGTCCTACGGGAGAATCCATGTACGTCATCACCGGCGCAACAGGAAACACTGGAAAAGTTGTTGCTGAAACCTTGCTCGCAATAAGTGAAAAAGTCCGTGTCCTCGGCCGCAGCGCTGAAAAACTCCAGCCATTCGTCGCCAAAAGCGCCGAAGCCTTTGTCGCCGACGTGACCGACGAAGCGGCGCTGACGAAAGCCTTCTCCGGCGCGACGGCGGTGTACGCCATGCTCCCGCCGGACATGAAGGCCGAGGACATGCGCCAGCGCCAGCTTGGCCAGGCGCGCGCACTTGTCGCCGCAATCGGCAAGGCGGGCGTGAAGCACGTCGTGTTTCTGTCGAGCGTCGGCGCGCAAAACGCCGAGGGCTGCGGGCCGGTCAGTGGCCTCCACCACGTCGAGAACATGCTGAATAGCATCGCAGGAACAAACGTCCTCAGCCTCCGCCCGGCCTACTTCATGGAAAATTTTCTGATGCTCATCGGCATGATCAAGAGCATGGGCATGATTGGCGGCGTCATCAAGGCCGATGTTCCCCTCCCCGTCATCGCCACGCGCGACATCGGCCCGGTGACCGCCGAGGCGCTTTTGAAGCGCGGCTGGACCGGCCACGCCACGCGCGAATTGCTCGGCCAGCGCGACATCACCATGGCGGAAGCAGCAAAAATTCTCGGCGCAGCCATCGCCAAGCCCGGGCTCGGCTACACCGCGTTTCCCGGCTTCATGGCCAAACCCGCGCTGACGCAGATGGGCCTCTCGAAATCCGTCGCCGACGGCCTCGTCGAAATGTCCGAAGCCATCAACGACCGCCGCATGGTGCCGCTCGAAAAACGCGCGCTCGCCAACACCACGCCGACTTCCCTCGAATGGTTCGCGGAGCACGTCTTTGCCCCCGCTTTTTCCAAATAGCTTACAGAAAAGTGCATATTTTTGTGCTTGACTTTACGTCTTCAGCGCGCTAGAATCGCCTGCGGCTTGTGTGCCGCTGCCTCATGCGTCCACAAACCAGTCCGCATTCAGCCCCGCTCTGGCCCGGCCACCGGCATTCGGAGCAAGGGACGCACGCATCTCGCTCATTTGTGAGCCGATTTTTTGTTCTCGAAATTGACCTAGCGCCTTTTGTTTCAATCGCTTACGCACTCTTTGGTGTTATGTTAACTCGCCAAAATGGGCTTATCCATTGTATTTTCAATAACCTGCGCACTCTTGTGCAAAATACCCAGGGGGGAGGGGGGGCTCCCAAGCAATATGTCGGGGCCTACGGGCGCTTCCGCCGGGCCAACTATGCGATTGCCCGGCTCGATGCCCTGCCCCGCTCGGATGGAATCCGAAGTAGAATGACGCCGCATGTCTGAAGCGCTGCTCATCACCGGCTGCCGTCAGCTCGCAACGCTGCGTGGCCCCGCGCCGCGCCGCGGCAAAGCTCTGCGCGACCTCGGCATCATCAATGATGGCGCGCTGCTGATTCGCGATGGAAAAATCATCGCGGTCGGAACCCGCCGCGCTATCGAGCGCCGCAAAGATTCGCGCCGCGCGAAAAAATTCGACGTCGGTGGACGCGTCGTGCTGCCCGGCTTCGTGGACTCGCACACGCATCTCGTTTTCGCCGGCAATCGCGCCGAAGAATACGAGCAGCGAATCAGCGGCGCGACGTACGAGCAAATCGCCAAATCCGGCGGCGGAATTCTCTCCACGGTGCGCAAAGTGCGTGCCACGGATGCCGATGCGCTTTATGCGCGCGCATCCAAGTGGTTGAACGATTTTGCTGCCCACGGCACTACAACGGTCGAGGCCAAGAGCGGCTACGGCCTCGACGCGTCCAGCGAGCTGAAAATTCTGCGCGTGCTGGCTGCGCTTCGTAAACATGCGCGGCTTGAAATTGTCCCGACGTTCATGGGCGCGCACGTGGTGCCGCCGGAATTCCGGAAACGTCCCGACGCGTACGTGAATTTGCTCGCGCACAAGCTGCTCCCCTATGTTGCCAAGGAAGGCCTCGCCGAATTCTGCGACGTCTTCTGCGACCGTGGCGCATTCACCGTCGAGCAGGCGCGTCTCATTTTGACGGCGGCTCGCGCCTGCGGCCTCGCTCCGCGCATTCACGCCGAGCAGCTTGCGCGCACCGGCGCCGCGCAGCTTGCCGTGGAGTTGCACGCGGCAAGCGCCGACCATTTGGAAAAAGTGAACGCCGCAGACATCCGCGCGCTGGCAAAGTCAGACGTCACCTGCACGCTCTTGCCCGGCTGCTGTTTCCATCTCGGCCTTGAACACTACGCGCCCGCGCGCAAATTCATTGATGCCGGCGCGATTGTCGCACTGGCCACGGATTTCAATCCGGGCACGAGTCCGTCGCTGAATATGCAGCTGGTGCTCTCGCTCGCGTGCACGCAGATGCGCATGACGCCCGCCGAAGCCATCTGCGCAGCCACGATCAACGCCGCTTATTCCCTGCGCCGCGCCGAGCGCATCGGCTCGCTGGAAGTTTGCAAATTCGCGGACCTCGCTGTCTTCGACGTGGAGGACTTTCGCGAAATACCGTATTATTTTGGAGTCAACCGCTGCTGGCTGACGCTGAAGAACGGAAAGCAAGTGTTTGAGCGGAGTAGCACAGGCTTGTAGCCTGTGCCATCGGAAAAAGTATGAATCGAATTGTTGAATGCGTGCCGAATTTTTCCGAAGGGCGAGACGCCGCCAAGGTGGACGCGCTGGTGGACGCCATGCGCGCCGTGCCCGGCGTCTACGTGCTCGACCGCGAGATGGACGCCGACCACAACCGCTGCGTCATCACGCTGGCTGGCGAGCCGGACGCCGTTGCCGAAGCCGCGCTGCGCGGCGTCGGCAAAGCGCTCGAGCTGATCGACCTCACTAAGCACACCGGCGCGCATCCGCGCATCGGCGCGACGGATGTGGTGCCCTTCATTCCAATCGAAGGCGTCACCATTGATGATTGCGTGCATCTCGCCAAAAAAGTCGGCCGCGAAATCTGGGAGCGCTATCGCATCCCCATTTATTTTTACGAGGCCGCGGCGCAGCACCCCGAGCGCACAAACCTCGAAAACATCCGCAAGGGCCAGTTCGAAGGGCTCGCACAAGAAGTGTTGACGAATCCCGATCGCGCGCCCGACGTGGGCGAGCCGCGCCTGCATCCCACCGCGGGTGCGACGGTGGTCGGCGCGCGAAAATTCCTGATTGCTTACAACATCAACCTGAACACGCCGGACGTGGAAATCGCCAAGAAGATCGCCAAGGCCATCCGCTTTTCCACCGGCGGGTTGCGCTACGCCAAGGCGATGGGCGTGGACTTGCGCGCGCGCAACTTGGCGCAAGTCTCCATCAACATGACCGACTTCGAGCAGACGCCGCTGCACCGCGTGTTTGAAATGGTGAAGCGCGAAGCGGAGCGCTACGGCGTAATGATTGTCGGCAGCGAAATTGTCGGGCTGATTCCCAAGCGCGCGATTGAGCTCACCGCGGATTTTTATTTGCATTTGGAAAATTTTTCGCCCATGCAAGTGCTGGAAAACCGTTTAGGGGCTTCGCTGTCCAACGCCGTGCCGTCCGGCGAGAGCGCGGGAAAACTTGCGGCACTCGCGCAGCCTTTTCTCGATGCGGTGGCGGAGCCTTCTGCCACGCCAGGCGGCGGCAGCGTTGCTGCGCTCGCCGGAGCGCTCGCGGCGAGCCTGGGACAGATGGTCGCGGGCCTCTCGCGCAAGAAGAAATCGCAAGCCGCATTTGTAGATCAGTTGAGCGCGGCCGTCGAAGAGCTGCGCGCAGCCGCCTCTGCGCTGGCGAATGCCATTGACCGCGACGCCGCTTCCTACAACGCTGTACTCGCCGCGTTCAAAATGCCGAAGGAAACTCCCGCAGAGCAAGCGCAGCGCGAGGACGCTATCCAGCGCGCCACCAAAGGTGCAGCCGAAGTGCCCATGCAGGTGGCAGAAGCCGCGCTGGCCGTTTACGAGCGTCTCGGGCAACTGGAATCCATTTCCGGCGCGGCGATGATTTCGGATCTTCGCGTCGGACGCTTGATGGCCGCCTCTGCGGTGCGCGGCGCGCTCGGGGTTGTGGCCATCAACCTGGAGTCACTGACCGATGCGGCCTATGCGGCGCAAATGAAAGCCAAGTCAGCGGATTTGGAAGCGCGGCTCGCTGGCAGTCCGGTGGCGGCAGAATGAAATCGCGCACAACCCCGCGTCGCAGATCGGGTTCTAAATGGTGATGCACAAACAAAAAACACTTCTGACGGTGGTCGCGCTGGCACTTGCTCTGGCTGTGACGCCCATGCGCGCGACGGCCGGCACCGTGCAGCCGGATATCATCGGGCTTTTCCCGAAAGACGTCGGCGAATTCGCCTACGCGGATCTGAAATCCGCGCGGAAATTCGCATGGTACGCGCAACTCAAGGAACAGATGCTGCCCAGCCGCTTCCGGCAGTTCGAAGCGTTTCTGGCTTCCGCGGGGATTGATTCGGAGCGCCAAGTCAACGAAGTCGTTTGGGCCGTCACCGCGCCCACCGAGGAAACCAGCGAGCAGATTGTCGGCGTGGCCCTCGGGCAGTACGCGCCCGAATCCGCCGAAGCCTACTTCAAACAGCAGAAGCTCCCCACGGCAAAGTTCCGCGGCTATACGCTGTTTGCTTTCGGCAGCGGCGTAGGACCGGGCGACATTTTCTTCTTTTTCGTGGACTCCAACACCGCGGCGTTCGGCCATCGCGCGATTCTCGAAAAATTGATCGAAGTCCGCTACGGTGCCGAGGAAAGCCTGTTGCGCAACGACACAATGTATCCGCTGATTGAGGAAGTGAACGGACGCGGATTGGTGTGGGCCGTGCTCGACCAGGGTTACACACGGCTGGCCATGCAGCAATTGGTGCCCGAAGCGGCTCAGTTTCCCGAATCGCCCAAGCTCATCGCCAAGATGCGCGCCTTGACCATCTCCATTCTGGCGGACCGCGGAATTGACGCGCGCTTCCAGGCTGTGTGCGAAACTCCCGACGACGCCAACCTGTTTGCATCCCTGCTGCAGGCGGGTCTGCTCTACCGGCGCTATCAGGAAAATCCGAATAATCCGGACCTGGCGAAAACACTGGACGAAATCAAGGTGACGCCGCGCGGCGACCGCATGAATGTGCAGATGAATCTTTCCGAGGAAATGATGCAGGCGTTGCTGCGACGAAACACCTTTGCGGTGAAAATGTAGGATTTATTCCTTCGACGAACTGGCAGGAGCATTCTTGACGAGGGTCATGCGCTGCGTTCCGGCGACGGTCTGATACTGCACGCGGTCCACGAGGGACATCAGCATCATGCCGGACACCTCATCGGACGGGGCGTCCTCGGCCACCGCGTTCAGAAACGTGTCCAGCCCGGCCGTGGGCACCGCTTCTCCCTGATGTTCGATGGTCATTTCGATGCGATCATCCAATTCAGCGATGACGACTCCAAGCATGGCGGAATCGCCGGAGAGCAGCTTGAAGGTGCCCACACAGGCATCCTGTGCGGCGCGCATCAGTGCCTGCACGGCGGCATCGTCGAGGTGTTTGCGCTGTGCGAAATGCTCTGCGGCAGCGACGACGCCGAGAACCAGGTGCGCGTCGGGAGCAAAGCGGAATTCGGCGCGGGTAAGTTCCTTAGCCATGACTTTCCGCGACCCGGATGTCGCACGCTTCACGGCAGTCGGGACAGTAGTAGAGGCCATCTTCGCAGAGCCGCACGCCGAATTCGCCTTTGCACATGTAGCAGAACTTGTCGCACGTGCAGGCTCGCTCGGGCTGGTCACATTGCATGCAGAGAACCTCTTTGCCTCGCATGACGTCCTCCGGTCCAACTATATTCCACGCGTTAATCTGCGACAAGCCGCAAGTTGCGAACGCGGTTCGGCGGAAACACGTGCGTTTCCTTGACACACTTTGGAGCGCATGTTATTTTCGCCTGCTTGCCGCATTAACTGAGATTCTTCTGTGACGACTCCGGCCACGACTGCACTGCGCAAAACCGCGCTCAACGCCACCCACCGCCGCCTCGGGGCCAAGATGGTTGATTTTGGCGGCTGGGACATGCCCGTCGAGTACACAGGCATCATCGCGGAGCATCGCGCGGTGCGCACCGCAGCCGGCCTGTTTGACGTGAGCCACATGGGCGAAATTGTGGTGCACGGGCCCGGCGCGCTCGAGTTGGTGCAGAAAGTCACCTGCAACAATGTCCAAGCACTTGCCAATGGGCAAGCCCACTACTCCGGCTTGATGACGGAACAAGGGACGTTTGTGGACGACTTGCTCGTGCACAAGATGTCCGACACGCACTACTACCTTTGCGTCAACGCCAGCAATCAGGACAAGGATTTTGCGCACATCGTCCAGCACAACTCCACCGGCGCGCAGGTGGAAAATGCCGGCGATTACTACACGCAGCTCGCCTTGCAAGGGCCCAAGGCCGCAGCGATTTTGCAGCGCTGCACGAAAGTTCCGCTGGCAGAAATCAAATACTATCGCTTCGCGCACGGTTTGGTGAACGAAGTGGAATGCCTGATTGCGCGCTCTGGTTACACCGGTGAAGACGGCTTTGAGTTGTATTTCGCGCCGGAGCATTCCGAAAAAATGTGGTTCGCGCTGCTGGCCGGCGGAGAGCCCGACGGCCTGATTCCCTGCGGGCTTGGCGCGCGCAACACGCTGCGACTGGAAGCTGCCATGTGCCTCTACGGGCACGAAATCGACGACACCACCACCGTGTGGGAAGCGAACCTCGGCTGGATTTGCAAAATGGATAAAGGGGAATTCCTGGGCCGCGCTGCGCTGGCAAAGCAAAAGGAAGAAGGCGTGAAGCGCATCCTGGTGGGCTTCGAGATGACCGATAAGCTCATCGCGCGCGATGGCTATCCGGTGCTGCATAACGGCGAGAAGGTCGGGCACGTCACCAGCGGTTCGCCCGCGCCGTTTCTGGGCAAGAATATCGGCATGGCGTACGTGCCGCCGGCGCTGAGCGCAGTGGGCACACAAATTCAGATTGGCATTCGCAACCATCAGGCTGCGGCGCGAATCGTACCGCTGCCGTTCTACAAGCGCGCGAAGTAAGCCGCCGGGTTCATTCACGAGGAGCGACGATGTATCCGACAAACTGCCGCTACACAAAAGAACACGAGTGGATCAAGATGGACGGCGCGACCGGCACGGTCGGCATCACCGAGTACGCGCAGCACGAACTCGGCGACGTCGTGTTCGTCGAATTGCCAAAAATCGGCGCAAAGATTTCTACCGGGCAGCCATTCGGCACCGTCGAATCGGTCAAGGCCGTCAGCGAGATTTATGCGCCGGTCTCCGGCGAGGTCATCGAGACGAATGCGGCGCTCGGCGACGCGCCGGAGAAAATTAATCAGGACCCGCACGGCGCCGCGTGGCTCATCAAGATCAAGCTTTCGAATCCCTCCGAGGTGAATTCCCTGATGGATGCCGCCGCCTACCAGGCGTACATCGCGGAGAAACAGAAGGAAACCTCGGCCTGATGCGCTACCTCCCGAAAAGTGATTCCGAGCGGCGCGAGATGCTGCGCGCGATCGGATTCGATAATTTCGAAAAACTTTTCCAGGCGATTCCGGAAGCGTTCCGGCTGAAGCGGCCTCTGGCTGTTCCGGGGCCGCTCTCGGAAATGGAAATCATCGAGTACTTCCGCGGCCGCGCGGCGGAAAATTCGCGCGGCTACACGTCGTTTCTCGGCGCGGGCGTTTACCACCATCATCGCTCGGTCGTGGCGGATGCGCTGCTGCAGCGTGGAGAATTCCTGACGTCCTACACGCCCTACCAGGCGGAAATCAGTCAGGGCACGTTGCAGGCGATTTTTGAATTTCAAACACTGATGTGCCAGCTCACCGGACAGGAAGTGGCCAACGCCTCGATGTACGACGGCTCGACGGCGCTGACAGAAGCGGTGTTGATGGCCGAGCGGCTCACCGGGCGCCAGCGCGTGCTCATCGCGCATTCCGTTCACCCGGAATACAGGCAAGTGCTGAACACGTACGCGAAAAACACCGGGCTGCGCGTAGAAGAGTTCGGTTTTTCCGCAAGCGGACAACTTGCAATCGATGCGGTGCGCAAAGCGGCGAATGATGAAGTCGCCGCGGTAGTCGTGCAGTCGCCGAATTTCTTCGGCGTGCTGGAACAAATTCCGGCGCTGGCGGAAATCGCGCGTGGCTGCGGCGCGCTGCTGGTCGTGGGCATCACTGAAGCAGTTTCGCTGGGCATCGCGCGGCCGCCCGCGGATGCCGACATCATCGCCATGGAAGCGCAGAGCTTCGGCCTTCCGCCTAGCTACGGCGGGCCGTACGCCGGCGTTATTGCAACGAAAGAGAAATTCGTGCGGCAGATGCCCGGTCGCCTCGCGGGACAAACCACGGACCATCAGGGTCGCCGCGGATTTTGCCTCACGCTGGCCACGCGCGAGCAGCACATCCGCCGCGAAAAAGCCACGTCCAACATCTGCACAAATCAAGCGCTGTGCGCGCTGGCCGCGACGATTCATCTTTGCCTGCTCGGCAAACAGGGTCTGCGCGAACAGGCCGAGCAGAATGTGGCCAAATCGCAATTCGCGCTGGCGCAATTGGAAACCATTGCCGGCGTGCGGCGCGCCTTCAGCGGCCCCGTGTTCAACGAATTTGTGATGGAGTTTCCGCGCTCGGTGAAGATGATCAACGCCCAGCTGCTCAAAAATAAAATCGTCGGCCCCATGGCGCTGGGACGTTTTTATCCGGAGCTGACGAAACGCGGACTCGTGTGCGTGACAGAGACAACCACACGGGAAGAAATCACGCGGCTGGTCGAGGGCATTGACCGGGCGCTGAAAGTGCCAGTGTGAAGTTCTGAGGGTTGAAACCAAGGATGAGCGACAAAATTACGAAAGCGGGGCGTCACGTAAGCCAGGACGAAGGGCTGATCTTTGAAAAATCCTCGCCGGGCAAGCGCGGCATGGAACTGCCGCCGCTCGACGTGCCGCCCGCGGACGCGGCGAAGGCACTGGGCGCGGGATACGTGCGCGCGGGCGTGGAAGGCTTTCCGGAAGTCAGCGAAATCGAAGTCGTGCGCCACTTCACGCGTATTTCCACGTGGAATTACGCCATTGATTACGGCATGTATCCGCTGGGCTCCTGCACGATGAAGTACAACCCGCGCGTGAACGAATTCGTGGCGCGTCTCGAAGGAATTGCCGACGAACATCCTTATCAGCCGGTGGATTTGTCGCAGGGCTGCCTGCGCATTTTGAAAACGCTGGAAGACATTTTGAAAGAAGTCACCGGCATGGACGCGGTCACACTCCAGCCAGCCGCCGGCGCGCAAGGCGAGCTGACCGGCTTGCTGTTGATCCGCGCCTATCTCGAAAGCCAGGGCAACCCGCGCAAAAAAGTGCTGATCCCCGATTCCGCGCATGGCACGAATCCGGCCACGGCGGTCATCGCCGGATACGCCGTGGAAAACGTGAAGTCCGATGCCAACGGCGGAATTGACATGGCGCGGCTCGCGGAAATTGTGAACGCGGACGTTGCCGCGCTGATGATCACCAACCCCAACACGCTGGGAATTTTCGAGCGCAACATCGGCGAGATCGCCAAGATTTTGCACGCCAAGGGCGCGCTGCTCTACATGGATGGCGCGAATATGAACGCGCTCGCGGGCATTGCGCGGCCGGGCGATTTCGGCGTGGACGTGATGCACTTGAATTTGCACAAAACGTTTTCCACGCCGCACGGCGGCGGCGGGCCCGGCGCGGGACCTGTGGCCATGAAGAAAATCCTAGGACCGTTCATGCCAACGCCTGTCGTCATCGAGAAAGAAGGAAAGCTGGCCTACGACTACAACCGGCCGAAGTCCATCGGGCGCGTGAAAGCCTTTTATGGAAATTTCGGCGTGCTGGTGCGCGCGCTGGCGTACGCGCTGGCGTACGGGCCGGGAATGCGGCAGGCCTCAGAAGATGCCGTATTAAACGCGAACTACATTCGCAAAAAACTCGAAGACGTGTACGAGCTGCCCTACAAGCTGCCGTGCATGCACGAAGTGGTGTTCAGCGATTCGCGGCAAAAAAAGAACGGCGTGAGCACCATGGACATCGCCAAGCGGCTGATTGACTACGGCTTTCATCCCTACACGACTGCATTTCCGCTCATTGTCCACGGCGCGCTGATGATTGAGCCTACCGAATCCGAGAGCAAGGAAGAGTGCGATCAGTTTATCGCAGCCATGCGCTCGATTGCGGAAGAATCCGCGACGAATCCTGAGTTAGTGAAGACTGCGCCGCACACGACGCGTGTCGGCCGCCTGGACGAAGTCACCGCCGCGCGCAAGCCCATCCTGCGCTGGAAGCCGTAACAGAAAACTGAAAAAGCAGATTCCTCATCGCCCGCCTGCGGCGGACTCCTCGGAATGACACTCACGGGGTTTTCAGCCTAGCGCGGGAAGCGCACGGAGCTGAGCATGTTCTGGAATGCCTGGTCAAAATTGTCGTAATCACGCTCGGGCGCGACGCTGACGAAATAGACCAGCCCTTCGGGCCGGAGCACGGTCACGAGCCACAAATATTCCTTGCCGCCGGTTGGAGAATCATTCGTGAGGTAAGTAGAAAGCGCGCGCAATCCTCCGATGCGCACGCGCTCATGCCGCCGCGCGATGCGTACCGCGGGATTGGAATGGCGCAAGTCGTCAATGAGCTGGTCGGTGGCATCCTCGAGCGTCACCTGGCCGGTGCGATCACTTTGCACTTCAAATACGTTCACGATGACGCCGTAAGCCAGCGCGGCATTGCCGCGGCCGTCGTCCACGATGCCGCCTTCGGGCGCAAACGTCACTGCGCCTTCCTGTCCGTAGGACTTCCAATTGTCCGGATAGGACATGCGCAGCAGTCCATTCTGGTAACTCTGATAACGAGTGGACGGCAATTCCGGGCGTCCGGACCGTCCAGTGCTGCGAGTAGCACTTGACGTAGCCGCGCCTCCCTTCTCGGGTGCCGGAAGCGCCATCACCATGCGGCGGATCGAACGGAACTCCGCAGAGTCGGTCCGATAATTTGGCGGAGCGCCGCCGAGTTTTTCGATTTCGCCGTTCACGCCGCCGACGCGGTTCTCCGGATTGGGATGGCTGCTCAGCCACTGCGGCATGCCTCCGCCTTTCGATTGCGCCTGCAATTTTTCGAAAAACTGCGGCATGCCGCGCGGGTCGTAGCCAGCGTCGTAGAGAATCTGAGCGCCGAGCAGGTCTGCTTGGCGCTCCGCATCGCGGGAATACTTCAGCAGGATGGAATTCGTGGCAAAACCCGCGCCAATTTGCGCCAGCACCGCGCCAACGGAATTGCTGCCCAGCATGCCGCCGAGCAGCGCCAGCGGCACTTGCGCGGCGTAGGCCTTGGACGCCTGGTTGGTGCCATGGCGCAGCGCGGCGTGCGAAATTTCGTGCGCCATCACGCCGGCAAGCTGCGCTTCGTTGTCCGCGTTTTCGATGACGCCGCGGTTGACATAGATGAATCCGCCCGGCAAGCAAAATGCGTTGATCGCGCGATCGTTCACCAACTTGAATTGATAAGGATATTTCTCATAAGGAGCCTTCGCTGCCAGCCTGCGCCCGAGTGAGTTCAGATAATTTTCGATGCGCGAATCGTTCACAATGGGAAGCTGCCGCTCGGCGTCCTCGGCTACCTTGCGGCCAATTTCGACGTCCTGTGCCGGCGAAAAAAGATTCCAGCCGGGCTTGAACGGAGTGCGCTCGGCCTGCGCCACCGGCGCCCAGGCCAGTGTCAGCACCAGTGCCAAGGCGACCGCCTGGTGCAATGTGCCACGAAGCGAATGGGCCGCGTCGCTGCCAAAACGTCTGCTGCTCATCGGTGTCTCCCTGTTGCCTAATCTCTTTCGCTGCGCCTGAGCGAACCGGCTGGGCCTCCGGCTCACGTAATTAGATGGCGCTTGCGGCGTCCGTGTCGCGCTGCCGCACACTTTTTCCTGTCAGCAAAGATTATCGCACAGGAGAGTAAAAAGGCAGGCGCGCCGGCTTGATGCGTGCGACCGGCGCGCCCCTGCTCTGAGATTATCGTTGGGTGTCGTGGCGCCGCTTGGCGGCCACCGGCGCGGGAGCCGGAGGCGCCGAACTGGCCGGCGCTTGCGCCTCACGGGCGTTGGCTTGCGCGGGGATTTCAATCGAGCGTCCGCCCCACGCGGAAATAGCCTGCGTGGCAAAGAGCGGCGCCGGCGGCGCGAGCGTCACCAGCGTGCTTTCGCCCGTGCGGGCAAAGGAAAGCTGCTGCGTGGCTGAGTCCCAGTCAATCGAAAGGATGTCGCCCACCATAATCTGGCCGGTGGACAGCAGATTCGCCAGCGGATAGACCACGTGGCGCTCGATAGCGCGCTTCAAATGGCGCGCGCCGTACTTGATGTCCGTGCCTTCGCGCAGCAGGAATTCCCGCGCCGCACGCGTCAGGCGGAATACGAACTGGCCGCGCGCCGTATCGAGCACGCGCCGCTGCACCAGGTCCAGTTCGATATCCAGAACTTTTTCGAGCTGCTCCGGACGCAGCGGATGGAACACGACGACCTTGTCGATGCGGTTCATGAACTCCGGCGAAAACTTTCGCTTCGCCGCTTCCGTGGCGGTGCGCTCGACCTTGGTGTCCATCGCGTCGGAAGGCTTGTCGGACGGCTGGACAAATCCCAGGCCGCCGGTCATCAGCGTGCTGATATCGGAGCCGCCGAGGTTGGAAGTCATGAAGATGAGCGTCTGCGAGAGGTCCACGCGGCGGTTGTCGCCGAGCGTCAGCGTGGCTTTGTCGAGAATGCCCAGCAGCAATTGCCACAGCGCGTCGGAGGCTTTCTCGATTTCGTCAAAGAGCAGCAGGCTCAGTTTCAGGTTCTCGGTGTGATAAAGCGAAAGCGTTTCCTGGGTAATCAGCGGATGGGTCTCGCGGTGTCCCAGATAGCCCGGAGGCGAACCGATGAGTTTGGCGATTTCGTGGGAGTGCTGAAATTCCGCGCAGTCCACTTTGATGACCGCGCGAGGGTCGCCAAACAGGATTTCCCCCATGGCTTCGACGATGCGCGTTTTGCCGGAACCCGTCGGGCCGAGGAAGAGCAGGTTGCCCACCGGGCGGCCGGGCGAATGCAAGCCGGCACGGAACACCTGATAGATGTCCACGAGAGCGCCCACGGCCTCGTCCTGTCCGACGATTTTCCTGCGCAGGGCCGTTTCGAATTCGCCGGATTCGGCGCTTCGGCGGCTGGGGTCCAGGTGCTGCATGTGTGCGGCGCTCATGGCTCTACCCTCCTATCGAAAACTGCGTGCGGCGCCTTCGGAATGCGCCGTTTGCTCGAACTGGCTCAACTTGACGTCCACGGTGGAGCGAAGCAGCCGGAGTTGAGCAATCAGTTCGGTGGCGGATTCCGGAGACTCACCCCACTGCAACAGGGTCGGGTACAGATCAGCCAGATCAAGATTCACAGTGCGAAGAGAGCGAACCAGATGCTGGACGAAGGGGGACCCGGGCTGGAAGAGCTCGACTCGGCTCTTGACCATTTCCCGCAGTTGAGGCCAGTCCACATCCAGCTTGGGATAAGTGCGCGAAACTTGGCGAACGACGTCGTCGGTAATGCGCGGGTGCTCGCCGAGGCGGGCCAGGTGAAGCTGCTTCACCTTGCCGCTGCGGCGCACGTTGTGCACCAGGTACCAGGCATTGCCTCTGCGTCGAATGAACGCCATTTCAGCAACCTCTTATTCGGCATCATCCAGTGAGCTTGAAACTCTCATCAATTGGTTAGATGCCTTATCGTTGCCTGCGGTAGCTAGTGTGAAGCGCGGGTAGTGGAATCACAATCCACCATGGGTACAGGGCATGCAAACGAGCGGGCTAGGCGTACTGCTTGTACGATCGGGCTAGTACCTTTAGGCTGTCAGCGGAGGCAAGTATGTCCTGGAGCGGCGTTTACAGCTTTGTGAAGCGTATCCCGCGCGGGCGCGTGGTCACCTACGGCCAAGTGGCCCGCGCGCTGAAGCTGCCCGGCGGAGCGCGCACCGCCGGCCGCGCCATGTTCGCGTGCCCTTCCGGACGCGGCATTCCGTGGCACCGCGTGATCGGCGCGCAGGGACGAATCCTCATCCGCGAGCCGCAAGCTTCGCTGCAGCGAAAGCTGCTGGAAAGCGAGGGAACGCAGTTTGCCGGGCTGCGCGTGGATATGGCGGCGCACGAGTGGAAACCCGCTAGAAAAAAGAAGAAATCCGGGCGCAAAAAGCGCTCGCACAAGCGCTGATGCTGCTTCGAGCAAATTCCCGGATTTCCGGTTTCTGCACTTCTCCCTTATGATGTTTGGCTTGCCGTGAGCGACGCGATTGTCCAAGTCGAGAACTTGAAGAAAAGCTACGGCTCCGTGGAAGCGGTCCGCGGCGTGAGTTTCGAGGTGCGCGAGGGCGAGGTGTTCGGCCTGCTGGGCCCGAACGGCGCGGGCAAAACCACGACGGTGGAAATCCTGGAAGGCTTGCGCAAGGCAGATGACGGACGCGTACGCGTGTGCGGGCTCGATCCGCAGGGCAGCGGGGCCGCTTTTCAAAACGTATTTGGCGCGGCGCTGCAATCCACAGCTTTGCCGGAAAAGTTGCGCGTGGATGAAGCCCTGGCGCTGTTCGCCAGCTTCTATCCCAAGCGACGCGACCCAGACGAATTAATCCGCCGGTTTGGCCTCGAGGAAAAGCGGAAGGCGTTTTATTCGCAACTTTCCGGCGGACAGAAGCAGCGCCTGGCGCTGGCGCTCTCGCTGGTGAACGAGCCGCGCGTGATCTTCCTCGACGAGCCGACCGCGGGCCTGGACCCGCAAGTGCGCCGCGAAATCTACGACATCATCGAGGAGCTGCGTCAGGAAAAAAAGACCATCCTGCTGACCACGCACTACATCGAAGAGGCCGAGCGGCTGTGCGACCGCGTAGCCGTCATTGACCACGGCAAAGTGATGGCCATGGGCACGCCGCGGGAGCTGAAGGCTCGCTCGGCGGGCACCACGCGCATCGAAGTTCGCCTGGCCCAGCCCGAGGATGATGGCGCGCTGCGCCGGCTCGATGCCGTCACGGATTGCCATTCGTTGGACGGCAGCTACGTGCTGCACACCACACACACGCCGCAAACGCTCGTCGCACTGGTCAAGCATCTCGAATCGCGCGGCAATGAACTCCAGAGCCTGGAAATTCATTCTCCTTCGCTGGAAGACGTTTTCATCGAGCTGACGGGAAGGAGGCTGCGGGATTGAGGAACATCTGGATCCTCACGGCGATTCGCATGCGGCTGGCCATGCGCAACCGCGCCTTCATTTTCTTCAGCCTGGTCATGCCGCTGGCATTCTTGTTTGTGTTTGCTTCCATCTTCGGCCGCAGCATGCCGCAGCAGGTCAAATATTTGCTTCCTTCGGTGCTGGCGCTGACGGTGATGGGCAGCTTCTGGGGACTCAGCATCCAGCTCGTGCTCTTCCGCGAGCAAGGGATTCTGCGGAGATTTCATCTGGCGCCGGTGGGCCCGTTTGCGATGCTGGCTTCCAGCATCATCACCAACTACGTCCTGACCATTCCGACGATCGTTATTGAGCTGTTCCTGGTTCGCACGGTCTGGCATGTGGAGTCCTTCGGAAACTTGCTGGGGCTGGTGGTGATGATCAGCCTGGGCGTTCTCACCTTTGCATCGTTTGGGCTCATCGTCGCCAGCGTGACGAACACCATGCAGGAAACGCAGGTGATCAACAACCTTATCTGGTTTGCTTTCCTGTTTTTCTCCGGCGCCACGTTTCCGATTGCCATGTTCCCTGCCTGGCTCCACCGCGCCAGCGTGTTCCTGCCGGCCACGCATTTGATCATCGGCCTACAACTGGTGGTTCTTGGCGGCTTGCCCATTTGGAAGGCCGGCCCGGAAGTCGTGGCGCTGGTCACAGGACTGGTGATGTCGCTCTTTGTCTCCACGAAACTCTTCCGTTGGGAGCCGGAGGAGCGCATTGACCGCCGCGCGAAGCTGATTGCCGCTGCCGTGGTGATTCCGTTTCTGCTGGTTGGCGTATGGGAAAACGCGCAGAGCGAGCGGCGCCGCGCGTTGCAGTCATTTTTCGGCTCGGCGCAGCAGCGGGAATCTGCGCCGCCAAGTCCTTCGCAGGCACCCGCTCCTCAACAGCAGCCGCCCTCCGCTCCCCCGCGCTAAACTAGGCGCCTCACACAATCCAATTTGGATGCTTAAATTTCCGCTTCTTCTCGCTCCGCTGCTTCGCGGTTGACACGCAAATTCGTGTGTTATACTGCGGCTCGGGAACACGGAGCGCGGCTCCGCGATTTCGAACCCGCGGCTCCAGCGAATACCGAGTGCTTGCATCCACGCCAGCCCGAGCCGCCATTGCAACAACGCGCGCGGCTCTTCCTTCGAATCTTCATCCATCCCATAGAATCGAATCCACCAGCGGAGGGCATCCATGATTAAGCCGACCGAAAAAATCTGGCATAACGGCAAGTTCATCCCTTGGGACGAAGCGAAGATTCACGTCCTCTCGCATGTCGTGAGCTACGGGAGCGGCCTTTTTGAAGGCATACGCTGCTACCACACGCCGCAGGGCCCGGCCATCTTCCGCTTGAAGGAACACATGCAGCGGCTGATGAACTCCGCGCAGATTTACCGCATGGAGATGCCGTACAAGCGCGAAGAACTGATGAACGTGGCCACGGAGCTGGTGCGCGTCAACAAAATGGACGCGTGCTATGTAAAACCGATTGTGATTCGCGGCTACGGCGAAGTGGGCGTGAACCCGTTCCCGTGCCCGGTGGAAGTTTTCATGGCGTGCTGGGATTGGGGCAAATATCTTGGCGCGGATGCGCTGGAGCAGGGCGTGGACGTTTGCGTCAGCTCCTGGGCGCGCATGGCGGGCAACACGCTGCCGGCAATGGCCAAGGCAGCGGCGAATTACATGAACTCGCAGCTCATCCGCATGGAGGCGATTACCAACGGCTATGTGGAAGGCATCGCGCTGGACGTGAACGGCTGCGTCAGTGAAGGCTCCGGCGAAAATATTTTTGTGTTGTACGACGGTACGCTGCTCACGCCGCCGCTGGTCAACAGCGTGCTGCCCGGCATTACGCGCAGCGCCGTCATCACGCTGTGCCACGACCTGGGAATTCCCTGCCAGGAACAGATGATTCCGCGCGAAATGCTGTACATCGCCGACGAGGTGTTTCTGGTGGGCACAGCCACGGAGATTTCGCCGATCCGCTCGATTGACCGCTACAAGATCGGCAAAGGCGTGCGCGGGCCAGTGGCTAAGAAACTACAAGAAGAGTTCTTCGCTCTTGCCGAAGGCAAAAAGCCCGACCGCCACGGCTGGCTGACGTACGTCAACGTGCCGGTGAATGCCGTCGCTCGATAAGACTCTGGATAGAATTTTCTTGCCGCGTTGACTTGCTCAGCGCTGCATCTTAAGATGCCCGCCTGCTTGAAATCTGTGCTTACGAGGAGAACATGCTGAGGAAAGCGTTCGGAATTCTTGCCGTCATTATTTTGATGTTGCCCGCGGCTGTCGCGCAAAAGCCCAAGCCAAAAACCAAAGAGGCACCCGCAACTTTAGCGCCGGCTGCGGCGCCGGCGGCTCCCGCCGAGCCCGCACTCGATCCAGTGATGTTGAAAAATTTGAAGGCGCGGAGCATCGGCCCGGCGGTGATGGGCGGGCGCGTGGCGGACGTGGCCATTGATCCGAACGATGCGTCCACATTCTACGTCGCGCTGGGCACCGGCGGCGTGATGAAGACCTTGAACAACGGCATCACATTCGATGGAATTTTCGAAAAGGAAGCTGTGGCGGCGATTGGCGCGGTGGCCGTTTCGCCCTCGGACTCGAAAGTCATCTGGGTGGGCACCGGCGAGGCCAACGACCGCAACAGCTCGAGCTGGGGCGGCGGTGTGTATCGCTCCACGGACGGCGGCGACAAGTGGACATTCGCGGGGCTGAAGTCGAGCCGGACGATTGCGCGTATCGTTGTGCACCCGACCGACTCCAAGACCGCGTGGGTGGCGGCGACGGGCGACCTGTGGAACTTCGGCGGCGAGCGCGGCCTCTACAAAACGACGGACGGAGGCGCGACATGGAAGCGCGTGCTCGGAGCACAGCCGCCCTATGACAATCGCGTCGGCTGCGGCGAAGTGGCGCTCGACCCGTCGGACCCGAATGTGCTGTATGCCGTTCTCTACGCGCGGCAGCGCACGCCGTGGTCGTTTCTTGCCGGCACGGCCATCACCGACGGCAAAGACCTCGGCGGAATTTTCAAGAGCACCGACGGCGGAGAAACTTGGAAGAAGCTGGAGAAGGGCCTCCCGGGCAGCACGGGCCGCATCGGCCTCAGCATTTATCGCAAGAATCCGAAAATTGTGTACGCCATCGTGCAGAGCGAAGAGGGCGGCACCAGCGGCATTGACGACGTGCGCAGCAAGAGCGGCGGCATTTTCCGCTCCGACGATGCCGGCGAAACATGGTCGCGCGTCAACGCCCTCAACCCGCGTCCATTCTATTTCAGCCAGATTCGCGTAGATCCCTAAAACGACCAGCGCATCTACGTGCTCGGTTTTGCGCTGCATGTTTCCGACGACGGCGGCAAAACGTTTCGCGAGGACTTGTTCGAGAAGGTGCATCCGGACGTGCATGCGCTAGCGATAGATGCGAAAAATCCCAAGCGTTTGCTTCTGGGCACGGACGGCGGCTTGTATCAGAGCTTCGAGGCCGGCAAGAATTGGGCGCACCTGACGAATTTTGCTGCGGGCGAGTTCTATCGCATCAACTACGACATGAGCACGCCCTACCGCATCTGCGGCGGCTTGCAGGACAACCTGAATTGGGTCGGCCCGAGCCGCACGCGCACCAAGGACGGCATCGTCAACTCCGACTGGATCGACATCGGCGGCGGCGACGGCTTTTATTGCGTCTTCGATCCCGACGATCCGGAAATCGTGTACACCGAATCGCAGCAGGGCTACGTCCATCGCATGAACATGCGAAACGGCCAGGTGAAACAGTTGCGGCCCGAGCCGTCGGAAGGACAAAAAGGCTTCCGCTTCCATTGGAATGCGCCGCTGATTGGCAGCCGCCACGCGAAAGGCACGATGTATCTGGGCGGCAATCACGTATTCCGCTTGACCGCGCAGGGCGAGCACTGGCAGATGATCAGCCCGGACCTTTCCACGCAGGATCCCAACAAGACGGTCACTGTCGGCAGCGGCGCGGAAAATTACGCCGTCGTGTACACGCTGGCGGAATCGCCGGTGAAGGCCGGGCTGCTCTGGGCGGGCACCGACGATGGCAAGCTTTGGCTCACTGAAAACGACGGGCAGAACTGGACGGACTTGTCCGCCAACCTGCCTGCGGCCGCGAAGGGCCAGTGGATCATGCGCGTCGAAGCGGGAAACCAGGATGCAAACGTCGCGTATCTCGCGGTGGATGCGCATCGCGCTGGAAATTTTGCTCCGCTGGCGTATCGCACGGCGGATGGCGGAAAGACTTGGCAAAGCATCGCCGCAAACCTGCCGGCCGAAGGGCCGGTGAAAGTGATCCGCGAAGATTCCAAAACTCCGAAGCTGCTCTACGCGGGCACGGAGTTCGGTCTCTTCGTCAGCGTGGATCGCGGCGCGAGCTGGATCAAATTCGGCGAGCTGCCCACGGTGGCTGTGGACGACATCGCCGTGCATCCGCGGGACGGCGATCTGATCATTGCCACGCACGGCCGCAGCCTGTACATCGTGGACGACATTCGCCCGCTGCAGCAGCTCACGCTGGAAGTTCGCGAAAAGCCGGCGTACCTCTTCCCCGTGCCGGAGGCGACCGGCTTCCACATGATGCCCGGGTTCGTGGAGTGGGAGGGCAAAAGCCATTTCCGCGGTGAGAATCCGCCGGAGGGTGCGCTCATTAGTTTCTACGTAAAGGCCTACACCGGCGAGGAAGTGAAAATCAAAATCACCGACGCCACGGGCGCCACCGTCGCAAAGCTCAAGGCACCGGGCACGCCCGGATTGAACCGCATCGCCTGGGACTTGAAGCCGACCAAAGACGTGCTGACCGAATACGGCGGCGAAGGTCAGAAACACGTCAAGCCCGGCGAGTACACTGTTACGTTGGCGTACGGCAGCTACTTGCAAACCGAGAAAATGCAGGTGAAGGTTGCTCCCGGCGTAGAAACGCGCTGAGCGCTGAAGCTCGATTTTCAATGTTGAAACAACATGTGGTCGTTGTGGGTGCCGGTGCGTTCGGAGGCTGGACTGCGCTCTCGCTTCTGCGCAGCGGCGCGCGCGTGACTCTGGTGGATGCCTGGGGGCCGGGAAATTCCCGCGCCAGCTCCGGCGGCGAAACGCGCATTCTGCGCGCCACTTACAAAGACCGCATTTACACCGATCTTGTGGCGCGGGCGCTGCCGCTCTGGCTGGAAAACGAGCAGCGCTGGGGCATCAAGCTCTTTCATCAGACCGGCGTGCTGTGGATGGCCGATGAAAACGACGCGCTCGAGCGCGCCGCCGCCGCGCACATGCGCGACGCAGGCCTCCCCTTCGAAGAACTTTCTGCCGCTGAAGCTGCCCGTCGCTATCCGCAAATTAATTTCGACGGCATTCGCTGGGCCCTGCGCGAAACCCATGCCGGTTTTCTGCTTGCTCGCCGCGCCTGTGCCGCGGTGTTGGAAAGTTTTCGAGCCGAAGGCGGCACGTACATCCAGGCCGCGGCCGAGCCCGGCGCGATAGAGCGCGGCGCGCTGAAAGAAATCAAGCTTTCCGACGGCTCCGCGCTTGTCGCCGACCAATACGTCTTCGCTTGCGGGCCGTGGCTGGGGAAACTTTTCCCCGATGTGATCGGCGAGCGCATCAAGCCCACGCGCCAAGACGTTTTTTTCTTCGGCACGCCGGCGGGCGATGCGCGATTCACAGAAGAATCGCTGGGCGTGTGGCTGGATTACGGGACGCGTGCGTGGTACGGCATTGCAGGAAACGAATCGCGCGGGTTCAAGATTGCCAACGACACGCGCGGCCCGGCATTCGACCCGACAAATGGCGACCGCACGCCCGATACTTCCGCGCTGAAAGCTGCGCGCGAGTACGTTGCCTTCCGCTTCCCTGCCCTGCGCGACGCACCGCTGGTGGAATCGCGCGTCTGCCAGTACGAGCAAACCGCCGACTCGCACTTCATCATTGATCGTCACCCGCGCGCGCAAAACGTGTGGCTCGCCGGCGGAGGTTCCGGCCACGGCTTCAAATTCGGACCGGCTCTCGGAGAATGGATCAGCCAGATGGTGCTTGGCCGCCGCCCGGTCGAGCCCACTTTTTCCTTTGCGCGCTTTTGACTGGCTCTCACCGTTGCACTAGAATCGCGGGCGAATTGGCGGTTTTTCCCCCGGCGCGACGCCGGTCGCAACCTTTCCCACGGAGGCATCCCTTGATCAAATTGCCGCAGAAAATGGCCGCAGAGTTTGTCGGGACCTTTACGCTCATCTTCATCGGGGCGGGGGCTATTTGCGCGGACCAGTACATGAAGTCCGGCAGCCCGGGCGCTCCGGGTATGGGACTGCTGGCCATCGCCGCGGCGCACGGGTTGGCCTACGCCATCATGGTTTCGGCGATGGGGCACATTTCCGGCGGGCACTTCAACCCTGCCGTGACCATCGGCGTGTGGGTCACCAAGCGCATGAGCACCATGGAAGCCCTCGCCTACTGGTTCGCGCAACTGGCCGGAGGCGTCGCCGCAGCGTACCTCTTGACCGCGCTGATCCCGGAGGACGCGTGGCGGGCCGTCTCCCTGGGCACTCCGGCGCTGGCTGCCGGCTTCTCGCGCATCAGCGGCATGATCCTCGAGGCTGTGCTGACGTTTCTGCTCGTGTGGGTGGTCTTCGCCACGGCCGTGGACGAGCGCGGCGCGTTCAGCAAAATCGCGGGTTTCGCTATCGGCCTGACGGTGATGATGGACATCCTCGTCGGCGGTCCATTCACCGGCGCGGCGATGAACCCGGCGCGCGCGCTTGGCCCCGCCCTGGCTTCGAATTTTTGGACGGCGCACGGGGTGTACTGGGTAGGCCCGCTCTTTGGCGGGGCCCTGGCCGGGGCGATTTACGACGCGCTGTACCTGAAAAAGCCCGCGGCCTGAAAAAAGAAGGCTTCAACACGCGCGGCGTGTCTCTGCTTGCCTTGCATTGCCGTGCATGTTAGTGTCGCTGGAAAGTTTTTGATTGCGAGGAGCTTCTGCGCCATGGCACTGAGCGTTGATGACCTGTTGCGACGCGCCGTCGAAACGAAGGCCTCCGACCTGCACTTAAAGGTCGGCAACCACCCCTATCTGCGCATCGACGGCCAGTTGGGGCCGCTCACCGACGTGCCCCGCGTCACGCCCGAGGAAATGCTCTCGATGGCGTTCAGCATGATGACCAACCGCCAGAAGCAGAAGTTCAAGGAAACGGCGGAGCTCGACATGGCCTACGGCGTGGCCGGTCTGGGCCGCTTCCGCGTCAACGTCTTCCAGCAGCGCGGCAACGTAGGCATGGTGCTTCGCGTCATTCCCACCAAGATCCGTTCCATTGAAGAGCTGGACCTGCCGCCGGTGTGCGACAAAATTTGCGAGGAGCAGCGCGGCCTGGTGCTGGTCACCGGTACCACCGGCTCGGGCAAGTCCACTACGCTGGCGGCCATGATTGACCGCATCAACTCGCAGCGCACCGACCACATCATTACCGTCGAAGACCCCATCGAGTTTCTGCACCGCGACAAGAAGGGCTTCGTCAACCAGCGCGAGGTGGAAGTGGACACGGCCAACTTCTCCACGGCCTTGCGCGCCGCTCTCCGCCAGGACCCCGACGTGATTCTCGTCGGCGAAATGCGCGACCTGGAAACCATCGGCACCGCTTTGCTCGCCGCGGAGACCGGCCACATGGTCTTCTCCACCTTGCACACGTTGGACGCGACGGAAACCATTCAGCGCATCATCGCCGTTTTCCCGCCGCCGGAGCAGAAACAGATCCGCCTGCAACTGGCCGGCACGCTGAAGGCCGTCATCAGCCAGCGCCTGGTGCGCAAGTCCGACGGCGTCGGCCGCGTGCCCGCCGTTGAGGTCATGATCAGCACTGGCTACATTCGCGATTGCATCATCAACCCCGATAAGACGCGCATGATCCGCGACGCCATCGCTGCCGGCGTCAGCCAGTACGGCATGCAGACCTTCGACCAGTCGCTCTACGACCTCTACTCGCGGCAGCTCATCACCTACGATGAGGCCATGACCCGCGCGTCCAACCCGGACGAATTCAAGCTGCGCATCCAGGGCATCCGCTCCACCGCCGACGCCGCGCGCGAGGAAATGGAAAAGGCCATGACAGATTTCGATCGCGGGAAAAACTAGTTTCCAGGTTACAGATTCTAAACTGCAGGTTTTGCGCGCCGGGAGAGTTCAATCTCCCGGCGCTTACTTTTGTTCGCCCGAGTTTCTTGCTTCCTCGCTCCCCTGCCTCTATGCTGGAGGCCTGATGCCTCGAGCCCCGCGAAAACTTCACACCGAAGAAGAATTGTACGAGTACGCGCTGAAGTCACTGATGCGCCGTGCGCATTCCGTCTTTGAGATGCGCCGCGCACTGGAGCGCCACGCGGACGAAAAGCCCATTGTGCAGCGCGTGCTCGCGCGGCTGAGGGAGCACCAGTATCTCGACGACGCGCGCTACGCCAAGCAGTTTGTGCGACAGCGCTCGGAAAACCGCCGCCAGGGCCGCCACCGCATCGCGCGCGAATTGCGCGCTCGCGGCGTCCCCGACCGGCACATCGAAGCGGCGCTCGAAGAAGTCCTGCGCGACGTGGACGCCGGCGCGCAAGTCCGCAAGCGCATCGAGCGCAAGCTGCGCAGCCTCCGCGGGCCGCTCGATGCGCGCAAGCTGGCCTCCCTCTACGGCACGCTCCTCCGCGCCGGCTTCGATTCCGACACCATTCGCCGCGAGCTCCGCGCCACCACCAAGCGCGAAGTCGAAGCGCTGCCGGAAATCGAAGACGTTGAATCCACAGACGAACGCTAATCTCATGACCTCCTCTCTTGCTGCTATAATGTTTTGTTTTAGATCGGCGTTCTACTGAGGGCAACTTGACCGGCCACGAAATTCGCCAAAAATTTATTGATTACTTCGCGCAAAACGGCCACCGCCCGGTGCGCAGCTCGTCGCTCGTGCCGGTGAACGACCCCACGCTGCTCTTCACCAACGCGGGGATGAACCAGTTCAAGGACGTCTTTCTCGGCCTCGAGCAGCGCGACTACAAGCGCGCCGTGACCTCGCAGAAATGCGTGCGCGCCGGCGGCAAGCACAACGACCTCGAAAATGTCGGCTTCACCAACCGCCATCACACCTTTTTCGAAATGCTCGGCAATTTTTCCTTCGGCGATTACTTCAAGAAAGATGCCGTCACTTTTGCGTGGGAGTTGATCACTTCTCCGCAGTGGTTCGGCATTCCCAAAGAAAAACTTTTCGCCACGATTTTCAAGGGCGATGACGGCATCCCACGCGATTCGGAAGCCTATGACCACTGGGTGAGAGTCGGCGTCCCGAAAGATCGCATTTACGAATTCGGCTTGAAGGACAATTTCTGGGCCATGGGCGACACCGGCCCTTGCGGCCCGTGCAGCGAATTGCATTACGACATGGGCCCCGCCGCTTCCGACCAGGGCCACACGGATTGCGCGTTCGGCTGCGAGTGCGGCCGCTACGTCGAAGTCTGGAATCTGGTTTTCATGCAGTTCAATCGCGACGCGGAAGGAAAACTCACTCCCCTGCCCAAACCGTGCGTGGATACCGGCATGGGCCTCGAGCGCCTCACGGCCGTGCTGCAAGGAAAAATTTCCAACTACGACACAGATTTTTTCCAGCCGCTCATCGCGCACGCGGGCGCGCTTTCTGGCAAGCAATATGGCCAGGTCGCGGAGACGGACGTTTCCCTGCGCGTATTGGCTGACCACGCGCGCGCGTCGGCGTTTCTCATTGGCGACGGCGTCATTCCCTCCAACGAGGGCCGCGGCTACGTCCTGCGCAAGATCATGCGCCGCGCGATTGACCACGGCCGCAAGCTCGGACTCAATGAGGCATTCTTGTTCAAGCTCGCCGCCGAAGTCGCGCAACTCATGAAGGGGCCGTATCCCGAGTTGCTCGAAGGCGTGGAGCGAATCCAGGCCATTGTTCGCGAAGAAGAGGAGAAGTATTCGCGGTTGGTTGTTCCCGCGCTGGAAAATCTGCGCAAATACATGACTGCAAAATCCGGGCGCGGCGATGCAGCCATCACCGGTGATGCGCTCTTTTACGCCTATGGCACGCTTGGCCTGCGACCAGATTTCATCGAAGACTGGGCCATCGCGGAGGGTTTCCAGCTCTCTCCGGGCGCACGCGAAGAGATGGAACGCTTGATGGAGCAGGACCGCGAGAAGGCCAAAGCCTCGTGGAAAGGCGTGCACAAGGAAACGGCAAGCCCTGTGTATGCCAAGCTCGCGGAAACTTTCAAGACCGAGCCGGATTTTTATTTCGGCACGCACTCACGTGACTGCCGCATCGAAGCCATCGTCACGAAAAAAGGTTTGGTGAAGGAAATTGCTGCCGGAGCCGAGGCGGAAATCGTGCTCGACCGCACGGTCATCTACTCCGAGTCCGGCGGGCAGATGGCGGACATCGGCGCCTTCTACGACAACGATCAGACGATGGAAGTGGCCAGCGTGCTCGGCGCGTACTATCCGGTGTCCGGGCTCATCGCCCATCGCATTGTTGCGAAAGAAAAACTTTGCGTGGGCGATCGCGTGGCCGTCGTTGCCGACGCGGCCCGCCGCGAGCAAATCAAGCGCAATCACACCGGCACGCACCTGATGCACGCTGCACTGCGCAACATCCTGGGCACGCACGTCAAGCAGGCCGGCTCGCTCGTCGCGCCGGACCACCTGCGTTTTGACTTTTCGCACTTTGCCGCTGTGGACGCTGACGAGCTGCGCGAGATCGAGCAGCAAGTGAACGAACAGCTTTTGAGCAATCACGAAGTGGCAACCGACATCATGAACATTGACGCCGCCCTGGCCAGTGGCGCGCTGGCGTTTTTCGGTGACCGCTATCCCGAAGCGAACGTGCGCGTGGTGACTATCGCCGACCCGGCGGCGGCCCGCGGCTTCTACAGCAAGGAATTGTGCGGCGGCACGCACGTGCGCCGCGCCGGCGATATTGGCGTATTCAAAATCATCGGTGAGCAATCCGTCGCCGCGGGCGTGCGCCGCGTCGAAGCCATCACCGGCGCGCGCGCCCTGGAAGCGTTTCAGAAATCCGCCGCGGCGCTGCAAAAACTTTCGCAGGCGCTGAACGCCGGCGAGGACGATCTTTTGGCTGCGGTAGAACGTATGACGCAAGCCACGCGGCAAATGGAGAAGCAAATCGAAGGCCTGAAGAAAAAGGCTGCGCACTCCATGGTGGACGAGCTGCTGGAGCAATCGCGCACCGTGAAAGATGTGCGCGTGCTGGCTGCAAAGCTTGAGGAAATCGACCGCCTCACCCTGCGCCAGCTTGTGGACACGCTCCGCCAAAAAATGGGTTCGGGCGTGGTGGTGCTGGGCACGGTCGAGAACGGCAAAGTGGCGCTCATCGCCGGCGTGACGAAAGAGCTGACCTCGCGCATTCAGGCGGGCAAAATCATTCAGGAAACCGCGAAGCTGGTGGGCGGGTTGGGCGGAGGACGCCCCGACCTGGCCGAGGCTGGCGGAAAAGACACATCCGCCTTGCCCGGGGCTATGGAACAGGTTTACTCGATTGTCGAACGGATGCTATAATTCGTCTGCGCCAGAAACCCTGAACGGAGAAGAATGCATCTTTTCCGCAGCAGGTTTGATGTGTCTCGAAATCTGAGAGTAGGTCTCTTCTGCCTTCCCCAAAAACTGATGGTAACCCGTCTCTTCAATTGCGTCGCCGTGTGCTGCGGCCTGCTGGCCGTGATGGCGGAGCCTGCCAACGGGCAGATCGCCATTTACGTCACTGAACACGGCAAGCGCATCTACGTCAACGCAGAGCCCCCTGTCGTGCGCCGGACCGCACCATCTAAATCCGGTGTGCGGTCGGTGCCGAAGGCTGCACCTGGGCAGCCAGCATCGGCAGCGACTCCGCAGGCACCGCAGCTTTCCAAGGCGGAGCTTGAACGAATCGTGCAGGACACTGCGGTGCGGCATCGCGTGGACCCGGCGCTGGTACGCGCAGTTATCATCGCCGAATCCAACTGGCAGCCGGCCGCGATTTCGCGCAAGGGGGCGCAAGGGCTGATGCAGTTGACTCCGGGGACGGCAGGAGACTTGGGCGTAAACGATGCGTTTGATCCCGCCCAGAACGTGGACGGCGGGGTGCGTTACTTGCGCAAGCTGCTGGAACGGTACAACGGCGATCTGGACAAGGCTTTGGCGGCGTACAACGCCGGCCCGGGCGCCGTGGACCGGGCTCGCGGCGTGCCCAATTACCCCGAAACGCGCGCGTACGTTCGCAAAGTAACAGACACCTACTTTCAGCCGGGCTCCGAACGCGCCTCGCAGGCTTTGGGGGCGTCGCGTCCGATTTACAAGATTGTGGACGCACGGGGCCGGGTAATTTACGTCAACGAATGAGGAAACGAGAGCAGCGTTCCACCAATCCGACATGGCCCACCAGCCGCCGAGTTTTGGCGTCCGTCATTCTTCTCTCTCTTTTTTCCCCCGTAGCCTTTGCGCAGAAGCGGGCGGCAGCACGCGCGCAGTACGAAAAGGCCGAAAAACAGCGCACGGCGCTGGAAGGCAAGGCGCAAAAAGAGCGCACGCTGAAGGAATACACGCAGCTCGTGGCGGCGTACCGGCGCGTGTACCACCTCTCCCCGCAATCCGCGGAAGTTACCACGTCGCTGCAAGCCGTCGGCGAGCTGTATCAGGAGATGGGCCGCCTGTTCCACGAGAAGTATTTTCAGTCCGCCGTGGATGCGTACCAGTTCCTGCTGCACGAATACCCCACCAGCCGCTACCGTGACGATGCACTCTTCACCATCGCCCAAATCCAGCGGGAAGACTTGGGCAACGCGGATCTCGCAGAAAAAACTTATCAGGAATTCTTGAAGCGCTTTCCGCGGTCCTCGAAGGCGGAGCAAGCAAAGGTCGCACTCGCCGAAATTGCCGCCGAGCGGGAAAAGGAAACGAAGCCTGCCGCAAAGGCGGCCTTAGCGGAGGAACGCGCTATCGAAAGAAAGATGCCGCAGGTCACCGGCATCCGGAGTTGGAACGCGGAGCACTACACGCGCATTGTGATTTCCGTGGACGACCAGGTGAAGTACCAGGCCGCCCGCATCGCCAATCCCGATCGCATCTACTTTGATCTGTACAAAGCGAAACTCAGCTCCACCCTCGCCGGGAAAACGCTCGAGGTGGAGAGCGGCTTCTTGAAGACCCTGCGCGTGGCGCAGAACCAGTCCGGCGTGGTTCGCGTGGTGCTCGAAGTGGATAAGGTCAAGGACTATTCCGTCTTCTTGCTGCCGGACCCCTACCGCATGGTGGTGGATATTTACGGCGAACAATTCGCCGCCGCCAAAGTGGAAGCGCCCAAGTTAGAAGTGCCTCCAGCGAAGGCCGCGAAAAAAGAGGAGCCGCCGCCCAAGCGAGAAGTGGCCAAAACAGCCGAGCCGAAAAAGGGGCCGGAAGAATCGTCCAAAACTAAAGCGGCTGTCCCCGGTCCGGTGGCAAAAGCGGAACGACCCGGTAAGCCAGCAGAAGCGGCGGCGAAAGCCGCTCCTCCAGCGCCCACGCGCAATGGGCAGATGGATATGACCCGTGTGCTGGGGCTGAAAATTGGTCGAATCGTGATCGATGCGGGACACGGCGGCCACGACACCGGCACCATTGGCCCTTCCGGTCTGATGGAAAAGGACTTATGCCTCGATGTGGCGTTACGTCTGGGACGCATGATTGAGGAAAGACTCCCCGGGACCGAAGTGATTTATACGCGTGAGGACGACACGTTTGTGCCGCTGGAAAACCGCACGGCCATTGCCAATCAGTCGAAGGCTGACCTGTTCCTGTCCATCCATGCGAATTCCAGCCGGGACAAGCGTGTCGTCCTCACGCGTATA
>JAMCWK010000041.1 GCA_023481105.1 Acidobacteriota bacterium
GTCTGGGTCCGTGACAACGCCGATGCCTACAGTGTCGCTCACCGCGCGCTACGAACTGCTGGGCGAACTGGGCGCGGGCGGCATGGGCGTGGTGTACAAAGCGAAGGACCGCGAGACCGGCGACCTCGTCGCGCTGAAGGTGCTCCGCCCGGAAGTGGCCGCCGATGCCGAGGGCATGGCCCGCTTCAAGCACGAGCTGCGCGTGGCGCGGCGCATCACGCACAAAAACGTCTGCCGCATCCACGAATTCAGCCGCACCGAGGACACCGCGTATATTTCCATGGAGCTGGTGGAAGGCGAAAGCTTGCGGCAAATCCTGACGCGCTTCGGCAGCATGGCGCCCAAGAAGGGCGTGCAGATTGCGCAACAGATTTGCTCCGGGCTGCGCGAGGCGCATTCGCAGGGCATTATCCACCGCGACCTCAAGCCTGAAAACGTGATGATTGACCAGGCGGGCAACGTCAAGCTGATGGATTTCGGCATCGCCCGCTCCAACCTCGGCCTGAGCGCAACCGCCGCAGGCGTGGTCGTCGGCACGCCGGCGTACATGGCGCCGGAGCAAGTGCAGGGCAAGCAGGTGGACGCGCGCTCGGATATTTATTCCCTCGGCCTTATTCTTTACGAGATTTTTACCGGCACGCCCGCGTTTCGCGGCAAGACGCCCGTCGAGGTAGTATTCAAGCAATTGAAAGAAACCGCGGTGCCGCCGCGCCAGCACGAGCCCACGCTGCCGCTGCACATCGAGTTGGCCATTGTCCGTTGTCTCGAAAAAAATCCAGACGAGCGCTTTCAGACCGTGGACGAACTGGAAGCAGCACTTTCCGGAAAACTGGAAGAGCGGTCCACGGCTGCCGTCGCTGCCATCACGCCGTCCTCCGCGCCGACATCGGATTCCATGCCACAGGCTGCGGCTGTGCCAGCAGCAACTGTCCCGAGCCGGCCAGCAGTTGCAGCTCAACCTGCATCGGTCGCACCGGTCGCGCAGCCCGCTGCCTACGCGCCTGCACCGCGTGCCGGCGCTTCAATGAACACGGGGCTCATTGTCGGCGGGATTTTTCTGATCATCGTCGTTGGCGGATTTTTCGCGGTCAAATATTTCACAGGCAAGCCCGCGCAAGAGCAGTCGCAAACGCCTGCGACTCAAGTGCAGCAGCAACCTGCCGCGCCTGCTCCGGCGCTTGCGCAACCTGCTGCGCAGACGCAATCGGAATCCACCGCGCCGCCAACTTCGCAGCCTGCGCCCAAGGAACCCGCTCCCGCGAGCGAACCGGGCAAGGTCGCCGCTCCGCCGTCCGCCACGACAGTTCCTGCGCCCGCGCCGGTCGCTGCGCCAGCAGCGCCGGTACGCCCGCTGCCGAATTATTCCTTCTCGCGCGCGTTGGCGGGACATTCAGGCGCGGTCACTTCGGTGGCCTTCAGCGCGGATGGGCGGCTACTCGCTTCAGGCAGTTCGGACAAAACTGTTCGTCTGTGGGACGCTGGCGGTGGACAAGCCTTGCACGTGCTGAAGGGCCACACGGCCGCGGTGACCGCAGTTGCTGTCAGTCCGGGTGGCGAAGTCGTCGCGTCCGCCAGTCTCGACCGCACGGTGAAACTCTGGGATGTAGCGGGCGGGCGCGAAGCGGCCTCGCTGCCGAAGGAGTCATCAGGCTTTCTAGCAGTGGCGTTCAGTCCAGACGGCCGCCTGCTAGCCGCGGCAATGCAGGACGGACGCGTGAAACTATTTGAGATGCCTTCCGGGCGCGGCGTGCAGAACCTGGACGCGCACTCCGGGCCGGTGCACGCACTGGCCTTCAGTCCTGACGGGCGGCTGCTAGCCTCCGCGGGGCGCGATCAGAAAATCAAGCTGTGGCAGGTTGCTTCCGGACAAGAAGTCGCGACACTGGCGGGGCACAGCGATGCGGTCACTTGCGTGGCCTTCAGTGCGGACAGCCGCACGCTGGCGTCAGGAAGCGAAGACAAGACAGCGAGAGTGTGGGATGTGGCGTCACGCCGCGAACTGCGCACGCTTTCCGGCCATACCGCCGGCGTGGACGGTGTGGCTTTCAGTGCCGACGGGCGCGTGCTGGCCTCCGGCAGCGGCGACAAGACCATCAAGCTGTGGGAAGTCTCTTCGGGAAGGGAACTGAAGGCGCTTACCGGCCACGTCTTCGGCATTTCCGCTTTAGTGGCCACCCGCGACGGCCGCTGGTTCGCCTCCGCGGCTGGTGATAACACCGTTCGCCTCTGGCGTCGCGAGTGAGATCCGAAAAACGAAAAACGCTTCCTCTTAGCGGTGGGGTTTTGCGAATTCCTCTTTTCGTTCTTATGCTGCTCGGCGCAGCACCATTAAAGTTTGGTCATCCGCTCGCGCTGCGCCGTTGCTGAAGGTCTTCACGTCGCTCAAGCACGCTTCAACTAAGGCTGATGGAGAGAGCGTATGCCGCTGCCCGACGAGATTGGTCAGCCGCGCGATGCCGTATTCTGCGTCCCGCGCGTTGCGCGCTTCGGAAAGGCCGTCGGTGAAGAGCACCAGCGAATCTCCAGCGCCCAATTGAATTTTCTGCACCGGAAAATTCCCCAGGCAAAACATCCCCAGCGGAACACTGGTTGCGCCCAGGCGGGCGACTTTGCCGCTCTGCACGGCCAGCACCGGCAAGTGTCCGGCGTTGGAGATTTCCACTTCGCCCGAGCGGTTGGCCCGGCCGCACACCAGCGTGGCGTATTGACCGGTGGGCACGCTTTCGCAAAAAATGCGGTTGGCCGTTTCCACTAATTTGTTGACCGGCAGGCCCAAGCTGACGAGGCTGCGAAACGTCGCGTGCAACTGCGTCATGAGCATGGACGCGGCCACGCCGTGCCCGGAGACGTCTCCCAGCAGAAAATACGAGTCGCCGCCGCCGTTGGCGGGAGGAATGACGTCACAATAGTCGCCGCTGACCGGCCCTGCGGGTGCGTAGTGGAAGTGCAGCTCCCAGCCGTCCATCTTCACGTCCGGCTTCGGCAGCAGGCCGCGCTGAATGTGCGAGGCCATGTCCAGGTCGGCCTGCAATTCGCGCTGCTGCTCGAGGTTCAAGTGCTCGATGCAGTACTTGGCCAGCGGATTCACGCGCAGCCATTCGTCGCCGACGTGCTCGTGACAGCTTTCGCAGATGCCGAAGGTGCCCTCCTCCATGCGTTCGAGGGCGTGGTCCACCTCATGCATCAGCCGCTCGAACTCGCCGTTGCGTCCCGCGCGAGCCATCGCAGCGTCCAGCCGCTGCTTGCGAGTCTCCAGTTGCGCGCGCAGGATGTCTTGATTGATCGCAGCCATCTAGTGTCTCCTCCCCGGCAGGCTACGGTGAGTGCACCCAAGAAGCTATCCGAAGCTTGCGGCCAAACTCAAGCCTTGGAGGCTGCATGCCGTCGGGCCCGTTTGCGCAGTGGATTGGATTCAGCAGGGTCCGTCGGCGATGCAGCCTCCGCAAAAAGCGCCCGGCCATTTTGGCCCGCGCGCCGCGCCAGCCGCTCCAGGCGATGCTCCAGCCGGGCGTGCAACTTGCGATGAGCCGCCGCGGTAAGATTGCCGGCTTGCAGGGCGTCCCCCAGCGAGGCGAGAGCTTCGCGGGTCAGCACCGCGGCGCGCTCCGGCTGGCGCGCCTGGTGCTCGTAATACATCGCCAGTTGCTCGTAGGCCTCTAGCTCGGCATCTGCTCCATCTTCTTCACGTAGGGGCGCAGCATGCTGCGCCCCTACCATGCCTTCCCACAATTGCGTCGCGCGGCCGAAATCCTTTTCGCGTTTCGCCAGCCGCGCTAATTCGCGGCGCGCGGCGCGGTCCAATTCTCCGGGCAGTCCCGAGGCGAGTGCACGCTCGTATAGGTATCGTGAGCGCTTCATCTCCCCGCGACGCCGCAGCAGCCGCGAAATGCCAAAAAGATCCAGCGCTTCGCAATCTGCCGCTTCCGGCACCGCGAGCAGCGACAGCATTTTTCCGGAAAGCGCTGCGAGCCCGCGCAAATCGTGCTGGTTGTGCCGGAAGACGTCCGCCAGTGGCTCGGCCGCGCCGCCACGCAAATAATCAAAATAGAGTTGCGGGATCATCGCGCTCCACATGTCCGGCCCGCGGTCCCAACCTAGCACGTGTTTTTCCAGCTCCGTCAGCCGCACGGACTGCAGGCGCATGCGCCACAACTGCCGCGCCGGATGCAGCAGATCAAGATGCGCGCGCAGCGATTCAACAGGGATGGCGCGGGTCATGCGATAGCGCGTTTCGAGCAGCGGCCAGTCGAACGTTTTCCCGTTGAATGTCACCAGCACCGGCCGCTCGCGCAGCCGCTCCGCGAGCGCCAGCAGCAGGGAATGCTCCTCGCCAAAATCGCGCATAAAAAGCTGCTCGACTTGCAGACCGCCGGCGTCCCACCACGCTACACCGACGAGGAACGCGTACGTACCTGTGCCGCCGGCGAGGCCCGTGGTTTCCGTGTCGAGGAAAAGCCACTGTTGCGGGTCGCGCAGCGCCTCCGCTGATTCCGGCGCGAGCAAGCGCAAGGCTGCGGCGTGCGGCATGAAGCTTTCCGGTTCGGCGTACCAGCGGCGCACCGCCACGTGCTCGCCGTACTCATTACGGCGCACTTCGCCGCCAACAACGCGCGCCAACGCGTCCGCGTCGCCGAGTTGCTGCGCACGCTCTGCGACCTCTGCCGCCAGCGCTCGGCGCGCGGGCCGCAGCGCGGCAATTCGTCCCAAGCGGTCATTCAACCAAGCGCTCATTCGTCTCCGTGCAATTTGTCCAGAACGGCCAATGCCGCCTCTTTTGCATGCTCGTGTTTTTCGCCCGCGGGGCCGACGCACGACGGGCATCCCTTCTCGCAAGGACAACCGGCAATCAACTCGCGCGTCTTCGCCACCAGTAAATCGTGGACGCGGAAAAGCGGCTCGCTGAAGCCGATGCCGCCGGGGTACGCGTCGTAGAGATACAAGTTTGGCTCAAAATATTCCTTGGGTTCTTCTTCCTCTGCGACTTCTCTGTGTTCTCTGCGTCTCTGCGTTAGATCTTGAATTTCCTCAAATGATGGCGCCGTTTCAAACTCAATGCCGACGTTTGGCGAAGGCGGCCGCTCGCC
>JAMCWK010000116.1 GCA_023481105.1 Acidobacteriota bacterium
CATTCCCCTGCCGTTTCCCCTCGCCTTCGAATGCAGATTCGTCGAGCGGGGTAAACCCCTCGCCTTCGGCTCGGGGTAAAGGGGAGTAGGTTCAACGGTAGACCGCCGGTCTCCAAAACCGGATGTGGGGGTTCGAATCCCTCCTCCCCTGCCAGACTTTTGAAGGTCTGGAGCGCAGTCGGGGAAACGGACGCGGCGAGGGGAAACGGCAGGGGAATGATGGCAGAGGCTCTCAAGGTGAATAACGAAGAATCGCAAATCAGCGGCCGCGGCCCTGAACGACCGGAAACCGTGCGGCAAACGCCGGAATGGCTGCAGCGGCTGGGCGAGTACCCGCGGCGCTTCAAGCAGTTTCTTCACGAAGTGCGCGTGGAGATGAAGCAGGTCACCTGGCCGACCGTGGATGACGTGAAGGCCACAACGGTAGTCGTGATTTTGACGGTTTTCTTTTTTGGGGCCTTTCTCGCTGTGGTTGATTACGGAGCTGGATGGGCTGTTCAAAGGATTCTGCAGTTCTTTCACAAATAAGGACTCGTATGGCGATGCAGTGGTACATCATTCACACCTACTCGGGATTCGAGAAAAAGGTGAAAGAGAGCCTGGAGAGCCGCGTGGCGGCGTTCGGGCTGCAGGACAAGATTGGGCAGGTGCTGATCCCGACTGAGGACGTGGTGGAAGTGCGCGGCGGGAAAAAAGTGGTTTCGCCGCGGATGTTTTATCCGGGCTACGTGCTGGTGGAAATGGAAATGGACGACTACACCTGGCACGTGGTGCGCTCCACCCCGCGCGTGACAGGCTTCGTCGGCACGGGCCAGACGCCCACGCCGCTGAGCGAAGATGAAGTGCAGAACATTTTGCACCGCGCGGCCACGCCGTCCGACCGGCCCAAGCCGAAGCTGGTCTTTGAGCGCAATGAGCAGGTGCGCATCGTGGACGGCCCGTTTGCCAATTTCACGGGCGTGGTCGAGGAAGTAAATTCGGACCGCAGCACGCTGAAAGTGTCCGTGACGATTTTTGGCCGCTCCACCCCGGTGGAATTGGATTTCGGGCAAGTCGAGAAGCAGGCGTAAGAAAGTTCTCAGGGGAGTTGCAAGATGGCGAAGAAGGTACAAGCGACGATCAAGCTGCAGTTGCCGGCCAGCAAAGCGACGCCGGCGCCGCCGGTGGGCACCGCGTTGGGCCCGCAAGGCGTGAACATCATGGATTTCTGCAAGCAGTTCAATGCCAAGACCAGCAAAGAGCCGGAAGGCATGATCATTCCGGTGCTGGTCACGATTTACGCGGACCGCACGTTCACATTCATTCTGAAAACGCCGCCCGCTTCCGAGCTGCTGAAGCGCGCCGCGGGCATCGTGAAGGGTTCCGCCGAGCCGAACCGCACGAAAGTGGCGAAAGTGACCATGAAGCAGGTGGAAGAAATCGCCAAGATCAAGCTGCCGGACTTGAACACCACCAATTTGCAGTCGGCCATGCGCACCGTGATGGGCACGGCGCGCAACATGGGCATCGAAGTGGAAGGGTAAGGGGAAAACGTCATGAGCCGTAAACCGGGAAAGAAGACTGAAAACGCGCGCAAGCTGGTGGAGGCGCGCCCGTATCGTCTGGCCGAAGCAGCCGAGCTTCTGAAAAAAGTGAAGTTCTCGAAGTTCGACGAGACGGTGGAGCTGGTGGTGAACCTGGGTGTGGACCCCAAGCATTCCGACCAGGTGGTGCGCGGCACCGTGGTGCTGCCGCACGGGCTGGGCAAATCGAAGCGCGTGCTGGTGCTGGCCGGCGGCGACAAAGTGAAGGAAGCAGAAGGAGCAGGCGCCGATTTCGTCGGCGGCGACGATATGGTCCAGAAGATTCAGGAAGGCTGGACGGATTTTGACGCGGTCATCGCCACGCCGGACATGATGAAGTCCGCCGGACGCCTAGGCAAAGTACTCGGCCCGCGCGGCCTGATGCCGAATCCGAAGACCGGCACGGTCACGTTTGAAGTGGCGCGCGCGGTGAAGGAAGTGAAAGCGGGCAAAGTGGAGTTCCGCGTGGACAAAGCGGGCATCGTGCATTCGCCCATCGGAAAAATCAGTTTTGAGCCGGCGGCGATTGCCGCCAATGCGTCATCGGTGCTGGCGGCGATTCAGAAAGCAAAGCCCGCCGTGGCCAAGGGCAAGTACGTAAAGAAAATTACGCTGACGTCCACCATGGGGCCCGGGATTTTGATTGACCTGAACGAAGCGGAAGCTGCCGTAGCCGCGTAACGCGCGCATCGAGTTCGCGCGAGCAATGTTTGAGGAGAACAGGCCGTGAAGAAGCGCAAAGAAAAGCAGCAGAACGTGGAAAAGCTGCGCGTCGAGTTGGGCAATGTGTCCACCGTGATCCTGAGCACGTTCAAGGGCATCACCGTCGAGCAGGACACCAAGCTCCGCCGCGCGGTGGAGTCCGCCGGCGGACACTACAAGGTCGTCAAGAACACGCTGGCGGAACGCGCCGGCGCGGGCACCCCGGCGGAAGGCCTGCTGAAGAATTTGAGCGGCACGAATTCCATCGCTTACACCACCAGCGACCCGGTCACCCTGGCGAAAGTGCTGACCAAAATCGCCAAGGACGTGCCGGCATTTCAGTTCCGCGCCGGTGTAGTGGAAGGGCGTGTCATTTCCATCGAAGAGATTCAGCAGCTGGCGCAGTTGCCGTCGAAGGAAGAGCTGATCAGCAAGATTATGTTCTTGCTGAATGCGCCGGCGCAGCGGCTAGCCACCGTGCTGGCTGCGGTACCCAGAGATTTGGCTGTCGTCACCAATGAGGCAGTCAAAGAAAACAAGTTCGCGTCCGCCTAGGCGGACGAAGAGGAGAGGACACAGCAATGGCAGGCAAAGTCGAAACCATACTGGAAGAAATCAAGGGCCTCACGCTGCTCGAGGCTGCCGACCTGGTCAAGAAGATGGAAGAGACCTTCGGCGTCTCCGCGGCGGCGGCTGCCCCCATGATGATGGCGGGTGGCGCGGCCGGCGGAGCCGCGGCCGCGCCGGCGGAGGAGAAGACGGAGTTTACCGTCGTCCTCTCTGAAGTAGGCGCCAACAAAATCAACGTGATCAAGGCCGTCCGCGAAGTCACCAGCCTGGGCCTGGTGGAAGCCAAGAACCTCGTCGAAGGCGCGCCGAAACCTGTAAAGGAAGGCGTGAACAAGGACGAGGCGGCCACGATCAAGAAAAAGCTCGAAGACGCCGGGGCCAAAGTCGAGATCAAGTAGCGCGGTGCGCGTCCGCACAGGGATTGTCGAGCGCGGCTCGCGCACCAGTGGATTCGCATACGTACGCATTGGCCGGTCAACACGATGCAGTACAGCAGCGGCCTTTCCGGGGCGGCGGAAGGCTGTGGCGAAGCGTGTGTCCCGGCCCGCGCGTCAGCCCGGCATGGGTTCGATGCGCGCATGCAATTTCTCCAGCGATGGCCCTGCCCGTCTCGCCCCGGCGCATCCGGGAAGCGGGACACCGAAAGGATATGAGGTAAACCAGCATGCAGAATGGAAATCATTCTCTTCGCGAGCGTGAGCGGCTGGATTTCTCCAAAATCCAGGCCAGCATTCAAATTCCCAATTTGATCGAGGTGCAGAAGCGTTCGTACCAGCGCTTCCTGCAGATGGACCTCCTGCCGAGCGAGCGCGAGGACAGCGGGTTGCAGTCCGTGTTCAGCTCCGTCTTCCCCATCCAGGATTTCCGCGGGCTCTCGCAGCTGGACTTCGTGGACTACGCCATCGGCAATTGGGAATGCAAGTGCGGCAACTTGAAGGGGCTGCACCACCTGCGCGCGACGTGCCGCAATTGCGGCGCTTCCGTGGTCACCAACCCCTACAAGACCGGCGACGTGCTCTGCTCCAAGTGCGGCACGTTCAACAAGAATTCCCCGACCTTCTGCAACAAGTGCGGCGACCCGGCCGCGCTGCAGCTGAAGTACGACATGAACGAATGCCAGGAGCGCGGCATGACCTACGCCGCGCCGCTCAAGGTCACCATCCGCCTGACCATTTTCGAGAAGGATCCGGACACCGGCGCAAAAAATATCCGCGACATCAAGGAACAGGAAGTGTTCTTCGGCGACGTGCCGCTGATGACCGAGAATGGCACGTTCATCATCAACGGCACCGAGCGCGTCATCGTCAGCCAGTTGCACCGCTCCCCGGGCATCTTTTACGAAAGCGCCAACAACCGCACTTATTTCCTCGGCAAAATTATTCCCTACCGCGGCTCGTGGGTGGAATTCGAGTACGACACCAAGAACCTCCTCTACGTGCGCATTGACCGCAAGCGGAAATTCCTCGGCTCCATTTTCCTGCGCGCCCTGGGGATGAAGACCAACGAAGAAATCCTGCGCACGTTCTACCAGGTCGAGCGCGTCTCCCTGCGCGACGATGCCATCTACTGGAACGTGTCCGAAGGGCTGGTGGACCGCAAGCTGACGCACGAGATCAAGCACCCGCGCAGCGGCGATGTCATCGTCGGCGCGCACAAGCGCATCACCGAAGCTCTCTTCAAGGACATGACCAAGGCCGGGATTACGCAGGTGAAGGCTTCGGCTGCCGACCTGGAAGGCGCCTATACCGTGGCCGACATGGTCAACCGGCAGACCGGCGAAGTGCTGGTGGAATCGAACAAGCTGGTGACCCCGGAAATCTGGGCGGCCCTGAAGGAAGCGGGCATGACCGAAGTGGACGTGTTCTTCCCGGAGCGCGATCCCATCGGCAACGTCTTGCAGCGCACGCTGGAGAAGGATGAAATCAACTCGCCGCAAAAGGCGCTGGTCGAAATTTACAAGAAGCTCCGGCCGGGCGACCCCCCGACGCTGGAAACCGCCACGCAGCTCTTCAACGGCATGTTTTTCGACGCGCGCAAGTACGATTTCAGCAAGGTCGGCAGGCTGAAGTTCAACATCAAGCTGGGGCTGGAGACGCCGCTGGAAAAGCGCACGCTGGACCCCGCCGATT
>JAMCWK010000009.1 GCA_023481105.1 Acidobacteriota bacterium
CAGCGGCTCCTGGGCCAGCGCGCGCGCCAGAACCACTTTCTGTTTTTCGCCGCCGGAAATCTGATGCATCCAGCGACCGCGCAAGTGCGTCGCGCCCACCTGGATGAGCGCATGCTCGGCGATGGCGATGTCTTTGGCGGTTTCAAAACGCAGGGCCTGGCCATAGGGATGGCGGCCCTGCAAAACGTACTCATCCACGCGGACGGGAAAGAGCAGCGGGCTTTCCTGCTGCACCACGGCGATGCGCCGCGCGCGCGTGCGCGCATCGAGCGCGCTCACATCGAAGCCGTCGAGCTGCACGCGGCCGGAAAGAGGGCGCAGGGCGCCGGAAAGCAGGCGCAGCAGCGTGGATTTTCCGCTGGCGTTGGGGCCGACGATGGCCAGCACTTCCTTGCGGCGTGCTTGCAGGCTGGTGGCTTCCAGGGTGAAGAGCGGCGCGGCGCGCTCCGCGGCGGCATAGGCGTAGCTGGCTTGCTCGACGCTGAGGCGAGGCTCTGCGGGCGCGGCGGGTTGCGCGGCCGAGGCGGCAGCGCGGCTGTGTGCGACATTGTTCACTGCAGCCTCCGCCGGAGCAGGTACAGAAAGACTGGGGCGCCGACGACGGCGGTCACGGCGCCGACGGGGAGCTCCGTCGGCGAAACGATGGTGCGGGCCAGCGTATCGGCGATGACGATGGCGACGGCGCCGCCGAGTGCCGCGGTAGGAATCAGCACGCGGTGATCGGAGCCGAACAGCAGGCGCATGACGTGCGGCACGAACAGGCCGACGTAACCGATGGCCCCGCTAACGGAAACGGCGAGACCCGTCAACAACGAGGCGGAAACATAAACCAGCAGCTTGACGCGGGGAACGTCCACGCCGAGGTGCATGGCTTCCTGTTCGCCGGAGAGCAACAGGTTCAGATCGGCAGCAGTGGAGTAAATGGCGCCGATGGCGATTAGCAGCACGGTGAAGAGCCAGCCCAAGGCAATAGGGGTCCGCGACGAGGTGAGGTCGCCCATCAGCCAAAACGTGATGCCGCGAAGCTCGCCGCCGGAAAGCGTGGTCATCAGGAAAATCATCACGGCGGAAAGAAAAGATGCGGAGATGATGCCGGCCAACAGCAGCGTATGCGTTTCGATCTGCCCGCCGCGGCGACCCAGGAAATACACGCCGGCGATGGTGGCCAGCGCCCCGGCAAATGCCGCCAACGGCATGGCAAAGGTCGCGCGAGAAGCGACAATCAAGGAAATGATGGCGCCGAGCCCCGCACCGCTGGACACGCCGAGCACATAAGGGTCGGCGAGCGGATTGCGCAGCAGCGCCTGGAAGCCCGTGCCGGCGACGGAGAGAGCCGCGCCGACCAGAATGCCGAGAAGAATCCGCGGGAGGCGAATGTCGAACACAATCAAACTGTATTCGCTGGGAAGCTGATCGCTGCGTCCGATGGCCACGCGCCCGAGGCTGGCCACGAGATCCACCACGGAAATGGGCACCGCGCCGACTTTGAGAGCAATGATGACAACCACCAGCAGGACCGCAGCTAGCGAGCCGCAAATCCAGGCCAGGCGCTTTGGGGTGAGCGGCTTCACAGCACACCCTGAAAAGCGAAAAGAGAAAATGGAAAAGAGAAAATAGGAAGATTGTGGCTGCTAATCGCTGCCCTCTTCCTATTTTCTATTTTCTCTTTTCTATTTTCTGATTTATCTGCGAAGGCATCGGGATGGAGCTGTCGAGCGAGATCCTCGAGTGCATCCACCAGGCGCGGGGCGGGGCGGTTGATGGCGTCGCTGATGATGGCGATGCGGCGAAGGCGAAGCGCGTCGAGGCCGCGCCAGCCGGGCCGCTCGCTGAGTTCGTTGACCGTGGTGCGCACGGATTCGGAGTGCGAGCTGGCGAAGATGAGAAATTCGGGCTGCTGGCGAGCGACTTCCTCGAGGCTCAGCCGCGGCCAGTCCTGCTCCGTTTCGACGATGGATTCGGCTCCGGCGAGGCGCAGCGCGTCGGCGATAAACGTCCGCCGGCCGATGGACACCAGCGGGTCGCTCCAGACGACGAAGAGGACGCGGCGGGGCGCGCGGCCGGCGAGGCGGCGCTGCAAGTCATCGAGACGCGCGCGGAGATCTTTCAGCAGCGCGGCGGATGCTTCGCGCGCGCCGATCAGATCGGCGATGTGCCGCGTGGACTCGAGGATGCCATCCACGGAATGGGAGTTGGCGGAGTACACAGCGATGCCGAGGTTTTCCAGCGCGTCCACCGTCTCGCGGCGGTTCATGGTGATGGCCTGGGCGAGAACGAGGTCGGGTTTGAGGGCAACAATCTGCTCGATGCTGGGGCTCACCGCGCCACCCACGCTGGTTTTCTGGCGGGCTTCGGGCGGGTAGTCGCAGAAGTCGGTTACGCCAACCAGGCGATCCTGCGCGCCGAGGGCATAGATGGTTTCCGTCAGGTTGGGCGCGAGCGAAACGATGCGACGTACGGGCAAGGGGACGAAGATGCGGCGTCCCACTTCGTCGGTCACTTCGATTTTCGACGGCGCCGCGGGGGATGGGGGCGGTGCAGGCGCTTGTGCAGCGGCGGGCACAGCGAGCGCGGCCATCAATGTGAAGCAAGCGAGTTGGCGAAGCGGTAGCGGCATTGCCGTCGAATAGAGCAACAAAAAAGCCCCACGAAAAAGAATGGGGCTTGAAGCCACACCCTCTCTCGCGAAGAGTGTCAGCTAACTACGACCCGGGCGGGTTTCCTGACTCAGAGCACCGATTGCGTGGCGCTCATCACAGTGGCGGGACCGTGGCCGATTTTCACGGCCTTCCCCCACAGCACGGGCCTGCTGAATGTCGGACGGCAGTTTATTCCGAGAATAGAAAAGTGTCAAACAAAGGGAGGCGGTGAAGAGAAAGGATATTCGTCAACCGGTATCCGAAATTACGTGGTGATGGTGTACCGCCGGCCGGAATCGGCTGCCCAGCGGAGGTCGTCAATCCACCAGCGGTTTTCAACTTGAATCAGAGTGAAGCGAGCGACATAGCGTTCCCCGTCGGAGGCCACCAAGCGCGTATCGAGCACGATGCGCTGGCCGGCCAATTGCCGGCTGCTGAAGGAAACGATGCGCGTGCGGAACATGGCCGCGTGGGTGACGACCAACTCGTGGTACAGCTCAAAGGAAACTTCGTCGCGGTAGTGCTGCGAAAAAAGCAGATAGGCTTCGCGAAACGCACCGCGATTCAACGCTTCCAGGTGCTGGCGCACGATACGCGACGGCCCGGGAGCAAACGCCGAAAGTCCTCCGGTGCTTTCCAGGCGGACGAGCAACCAGATGATGAGCGTGAACAACGCACAACCGAAAATCAGCAGGCGCTTCAGACGACGCAAGGATTGCTGGCGAGCGCGGCGTGCGAATTCTTCGCGCGGATCGGGCGCGTCCAAGTCGGGGCGCGGGTCGTACGGCGAAACAGGTGAAGATTCGTTCATGCTAGGAGCTTTGATTTGCGAGCTAAGTCAGAGCACAGGCTGATAGCCTGTGCTACCGGTTCTTCCACTGCGGCTTGCGCTTTTCGAGCAGCGCGCGCAGGCCTTCCTGGGAATCCTCGAGGCGATACAGCTCATTCAAAAAAATGTTCATGGAATTGCGCAAGCCGTCGCGCAGCGACATGCCCATGCCGTCGAGAATGGCCTTCTTGGCCATGGTGAGGACGGCGCCGGACTGCGAAGTGATTTGCGTAATCAGCTCGTTCACGGTTTTCTCGAGCTGATCTTCGGCCACCAGGCGATTCACCAGGCCCAGGTCGCGCGCGCGTTCCGCGGTGATGGCCGTGCCGGTGAGCACCAGCTCGAGCGCCAGCTTCGGGCCGACGATGAACGGAAAGATGGTGGTGGCCAGCGGGGGAAACACGCCGAGCTTGATCTCCGGCTGCGCGAAGACGGCCTTAGGCGTGGCAATCACCATGTCGCCGAACGCGGCCAGCTCGCAACCGCCGCCGATGGCCTTGCCGTTGATCACCGTGATGACCGGCTTGCCGACGTCCAGCATGGCAATAAAAATGTGGTGGAACGCATCGAGCATCTGGAAGACGCGCTCGGTGGTGTATTCGCGGATTTCGATGCCGCCGCAGAACATTTCCAGCGCGGAGTCGAGGATAATCACCTTGACGTCGTCTTTTTCGCTGAGGCTCTCGATGCCGACGGCCAGCTCCTTCAGCATGCGCTCGTTCAGCTCGTTGTACTTCGGGCGGTTGAGCGTCATGCGCGCGACTCCGCCATCCAGCTTGTACTTGACGAATTGAAAATCCTTCGGCGTCAGCGTGGCGGTGGCGGCAAATTCGTCTACGCGGATGTCTTCTTCTGCCATAGTTCCCCCTCAAAACAATCGAAAACAGAAAAGAGAAAATAGAAAATGGTTCCGCCGAATCGCGCTGGATGATCGCATACTGAGTTTCCTATTTTCTATTTTCCATCTTCCATTTTCTACTCTTCTTTTTACAAGGCCTCAAAGGCTACGGCCATGCCCATGCCTCCGGATACGCACAGTGTGGCCAGGCCGCGCTTGCCGTTCGCGCGACGCATCTCGTGAAGCAGTGTGACGGCGATGCGCGCGCCGGTGCAGCCGATGGGATGTCCCAAGGCGATCGCGCCGCCGTTGGGATTGAGCTTCGCGCGGTCGAACTGCAAGTCGCGGTCGCAGGCCAGCACCTGCGCGGCAAACGCTTCGTTCAATTCGACGGCGTCATATTCCGCGAGTTTCCAGCCAGTGCGCGCCTCCAGTTTTCGAACCGCGGGCACCGGCGCAATTCCCATCACGTGCGGGGCGACAGCGGCGACCGTGGCGTCCACCACGCGCGCCAGCGGCTTCAGATTCATCTCGCGCACCTTCGCTTCGCTCGCAATCACCAGCGCAGCGGCGGCGTCGGTGAGGCCGCTGGAATTGCCCGCGATGACTCTCAACATGGCCTGCT
>JAMCWK010000122.1 GCA_023481105.1 Acidobacteriota bacterium
CGTTCGTGAACGCGGCGCTCGTTTTCCTCCAGCGCCCCCGCCACGCAGCCAATCCACAACTCCACATTGCGCCGGATTTCCAGATTCACTTCGCCGCGCACCACCACGTCGGACACCGCGAAGCGCCCGCCGGGTTTCAGCACGCGGAAGGCTTCGCGCAGCACGCGGTCCTTGTCCGCGGAAAGGTTGATCACGCAATTCGAGATGATCACATCCACGGAATTGTCCGGCAGCGGAATTTCTTCGATGGCGCCCTTGAGGAATTCGACGTTGGTGACGCCGGCCTTGCGCTGATTCTCGCGCGCCAGCGCCAGCATGTCGTCGGTCATGTCCAGGCCGTAGGCCTTTCCGGTCGGGCCCACGCGCCGCGCAGAGAGCAACACGTCAATGCCACCGCCTGAGCCGAGGTCCAGCACCGTTTCGCCGGGAGAAAGCTGCGCCAGCGCCGTCGGATTGCCGCAGCCCAGCGAAGCCAGCACCGCCTCCTGCGGCAGACCGGACTTCTGGCTGGCGTCGTAGAGGTCTTTGGTGATGGGGTCCACCACGTCCGCTGCCGAGCTCGAACAGCAGCCACCGCGCGAGTTCGCTGGTGCGACCGGCCCGCATGCGGCACGGCCTCCAGCTGCTGCCATGCGCGCCGCGGCGCCGTAGCGCTCCTTCACTATTTCCCGAATCTCGTCCGCGATTGCTGGCTTCGACTCCGCAGCGGCGTTCCCTCCGCAGCAGGTGCTTGCGCTGTTTTCTTTTTTCACAGATTCTTTTAACGCTTCCTGGCTCATTTTCTTCCTCGCTCGAAGAATTCGGCGCGCCTGTGCGGCCGTACTACGTGGAAATCGGAATGATGATGGATTCCGGCTGCACGGCCTTGCTGCGCGAACAACACTCCGCGTACAAAAATCCGAGCAGCTCGCGCAGCGCGTCAGAATTCGCGGCGTACCACAAGAATTGCCGCTCCCGCCGCACCGTGACCAGCCCTTCGTTTTTCAGTTTTTCCAGGTGGTGCGACAGCGTCGAGCCGGGAATCTCCAGCTCCGCCTGGATGTCGCCCACGATCATGCCTGTCGGGTGCGCTGAGAGCAGCAGGCGCACGATGCGCAGCCGTGGCTCCGCGCCCAGCGCCGCACACATGTCCGCGAAGCGGATGACCTGTTCCGGTGGCGGCTGCTTCTTCATGTTTCGATTATTCCAGAAATATAGAATCTGTCAAGCCCTTTTTTCTGACTCCAAACTCCCCATTAGAAAAAAGGGCTTGACACGCGCTTGCGTCTTACTGGGTAGACCCCGCGCCATTCCGGACCCAACCGGCGCGCCTGCAAGGAGCGACTGTAATGATGAAACTGTGGATTGCGTTGTTTGTAGCCATTGTTCTGGCGCTGTTCCTGCCTTGCGCCACGGGTGCGCAGGAGACCTTCACCGGCAACTGGCAGCTTCAGCCTCATCGTGATCCGGAAAAGATACAGCTCCGCGTCGAGTACGGCACTTGGGGCCACCACTCGGACTAGAATTCCACGTGGAGGCTTTCCGAGTTCCGCGATCTCAACCCCGCGGTCTTTTCGTCTTCTTCTGCGGACGTGCGCTTCCATCTGGTGCGCGGCGCCGGCACGGTTGCTTTTGCGGGGCAATTTCGCGACGGCAAAGGCTCCGGCGAATTTCGCTTCAGGCCGAATCCGGAATTCGTCGCAGAAATGAAAACGATGGGCTACTCTACGCTGGGCGCGCAGACGCTTTTCTCCATGGCCATGTGCGACGTCAGCCGCCAGTTCGTGCGAGAAATGCAGGACCTGGGCTACAAGAATGTGTCTGCTGACAACCTCATCGCCATGCGCATTCACGGCGTGAGTCCGGAGTTTGTGCGTGGAATGCAAGCCGCAGGGCTGCGCGATCTATCCGGGGACAATCTGGTTTCGATGCGCATCCACGGCGTCAACGCCGCGTTCGTCAAGGACATGGCCTCCCGCGGCTACAAGAACCTCTCCGTGGACGACCTCATCCAGATGAAAATCACCGGCCCCCGCCGTCACCGCGCCACGATTTGATTTGGCGGTCATGCAGGGGCACGGCATGCCGTGCCTTCTTCCGGGTTGCCGCGTGCTTCCTTGACCGCTTCCCTCACGTCGTCTACACTAGCGGTTTCGATTTGGGCCCGGAGAGTGCACAGGGCTGCGGTGCGCCCTTGGAAAGACCTTCTGTGCAGGCTGTACCGGGCGAGTGACCTGCGGGTGGAACTCCCGCTCGTTGCGCCGCGTAACATGTAGAGAGAGGCCTCATTGCCGAAGCGTACCTTTCAACCCAAAGTGCGCCGCCGTCACAAGACTCACGGCTTCCGCGCACGCATGAAGACCAAAGGCGGGCGAAAAGTCCTTGCACGACGCCGCAAAACCGGCCGCAAGCGCCTCGCGCTCTAACCGCAGCTATCCGCGCGCCTGCCGTTTGCTGGCTCGCGCGAATTTCGAGGCGGTCTACGACGGCGGGCGGCGCCGCGCGAGCAAGCAATTTCTCGTGTTTTTCCGCCGCCGCACCGCGCTCGATGCCGTCAGCCGCTTCGGGATCAGCGTGAAAAAAGCGCTAGGCGGAGCGGTGGTGCGCAACCGGCTGAAGCGGCGCATTCGCGAAATCCTCCGCGTGCACCGCCAGGAGATTGGTACAGGATGGGACATTGTCATTCACCCGCGCAGCTCGGTGGCCACCGCGCCGTTTGCGGCACTGGAGCGCGAACTGCTCGACCTGCTGGCCAGCGCGCTGAAATAGACTCGCGCATCCCCTCCGCGCGCCCCCGCGGCTTCAGCGCAAATTTGCTGCTTCTCTTGGTGCGCGCCTACCAGCTTATCCTTGGCCCATTCCTCGGTGGCGCCTGCCGCCTCTATCCTTCCTGCTCGAATTATGCGATGGAAGCCATCGCACGCCACGGTGCTAAGCGCGGCGCGGCACTGGCCGCCAAGCGCCTGTTGCGTTGTCATCCTTTCTCGCAGGGTGGAGTGGACCTCGTGCCGGATCGCGCGGATTCGCCAGATACAACTCGGGAGGCGGCGCTGTGAAGGAGATGTCCACCGAGCGCCGCGTCGCGCTAGCATTTGCGCTGTGGATTTTGATTATGGTTGGCTGGAGCTACGTGTGGAAGCCCAGCCGCCCGGCGACCGCGCCTATCCCGCAACCCGCCGCACCCGCGAGCGCTGCACCCGCCGCGGAGCAAAAACCCGCCGCAGAAAAGCCAGCCGCACCACCCGCTGCTGCCGCGGCGAAGATGCAAGCCGCGCCGGCGCCCGCGCTGAAGGCCGCGGCGCAAGAAAAAACCGTGGTCATTGAGAACGGGCTCTACCGCGTGGAGTTTTCCAACCGCGGCGGCGTGGTGAAAAGCTGGCGACTGAAGAAGTACAAAGACAACAAGAAAGAGCCACTGGAGCTGGTCAACGCGGAGGCCGCGCAGCAGGAGGGCGCATGGCCGTTTTCGCTGGCCGTGGACGACGCGGCGCTGGAAACGCTAATCAACGGTGCGCTCTTCGAGATGACGCCGGACGAAGGCACGCTGCGCGCGCCGGCGGAAATCGCCTTCGAATGGAGCGACGGCCGTGTGCAGGTCACCAAGCGCCTGAAGTTCGATGCCACGTATGTCGTCGTCGTGGAAACCTCGCTGACAGTGGACGGCAAGCCCGTGGCCCACGGCGTAGCCTGGCGCGGCGGCTTTGGCGACGCCACGGAGTACGCGCACGCCGACCAGGTGAAGGTCATTTTCCGCGAAAACCAAAAGCTAAAAGTTCTCGAAGCCAAGAATCTCGGCGTGCCGGACCACAGCGCGCAACGCCTCCGCCAGATTGGCACCATGGAATACGCCGGCATCGAAGACCGCTATTTCACCGCCGCCTTCCTCCCGCGCAGCGAAAATCCCGCGCACTGGACCGCGGGCATGACCCTGTGGCACTGGCGGCTGGAGCGCGAAGTTGGCGAAGGCGACAAGCGTTCCAAGGAAAACGTCGTCGAAATGGCCGCCGGCACCACCGTGGACGGCCCGGTGGCCTTCCGCGTGTACGTCGGGCCCAAGGCCCTGGACGAATTGCGCGCGCAGAAGCCGCCGCTCACCGACCTCGTGCAATTCGGCTGGTTCGGCGTCATTGCCGAGCCGCTCTTTTATTTTCTGCGCTGGATCTACGGCTACGTCCCCAACTACGGCTGGGCCATCATCATCATGACCATCGCCATCAACATGGCGCTCTTTCCCCTCAAAGTGAAGAGCTGGCGTTCCATGCAGAAGATGCAGACGGTAATGCCGGAGATCAAGCAGATTCAAGACCGCTACAAGAAATATTCCATGCGCGACCCGCGCCGGCAGGAGATGAACAACGAAGTCATGGCCGTGTACAAGCGCGAGGGCATCAACCCCATGGGCTCCTGTCTGCCGATGCTTTTGCAGATGCCCATCTGGATCGCGCTGTTTTCCATGCTCGGCGCGGCCATCGAGCTGCGCCACGCGCCATGGCTGGGCTGGGTCCGCGACCTTTCCACCCACGACCCCTACTACATTTTGCCCATCCTCATGACCGTGACCATGTACATCAGCCAGAAAATGACTCCGGCCACCAGCGCCGATCCCGCGCAGCAAAAAATGATGCAGATGATGCCCATCATTTTTGGATTTATGTTCTTGCGCACCTCCAGCGGGCTCACGCTCTATATTCTCGCCAGCAACATCGTGGCCATGGGCCAGCAGTGGTACTTGAACAAGACCACGCCTCCGCAACTCAGCGGCGAGGACAAAAAAGCCGGGAAGAAATTGGGCAGCGGGGCCAAGGAATAAAGCTGAGTACTGGGTCAGCTCAATCGAGCGACGGGAATGGAACACCGGTTCATCAAAGACGGCAGGCTGGATCGCGCACCGCTCGTCGCCGAGCTGCGCAATTTTGTGGGTTTGCTCGTCTCAAAAATGCGCCTCGACGTGCATTTTGAAGTGAAAGAAATCCCCGGCACGGCAGAAGCGGCCGTCGAGCATCCGGAAGTCCTCGTCACTTTCCAGGGCCGCGACCAGGAAGTACTCTTGGCACAGCACGCCGAACTGCTTACTGCCATCGAATACTTGGCGCACCGCTGTCTGCATCTCGACCCGCACTTCTACGATCACGTGCAGTTCGACAGCGGCGGCTATCGCGCCACGCGTATCGAGGAGCTGAAGCTCTCCGCCAAAGTCGCGGCGCAGCGCGTCATCGAAACGCGCCAGGAATTCCGCTTCAACCCCATGTCCGCGCGCGAGCGCCGCGTCATCCACCTCGTGCTGCAGAATGTTTCCGGCGTGCGCACCTCCTCCGAAGGCGCGGGCGACCACCGCCAGGTTGTCATCCACCCGGCGTAGAACGCATTTCGCAGGACAGGCTTTCCAGCCAGCCGCCACTCGAACGGAATGTCTTCGGAATACGCTTCCGGCGAGATACGCGTCGAGGAAATCAGGTAGGATCGATCCCGTCTCCCTCAATCACTCAATCACAAATCACTCAATCTCCTCACAGCTCCATCACATATCCCTGTTTCCCCAAACTGACGCCCTGCGTCTCCCCGATTCGGTCGGTTTTTCCCGCGCATTCGTGGATGTGCCCGCAGAAAAGCCACGCTGGCTGCACGCGCTCCACCCACGCGCGCAGCGTGCGGCTGCCCGCGTGTCGCCCGAGCATCACGCGGTCGAGCTGCGAATCGTGCGGCGGAAAATGCACGACGAGGTACAGCGGCGAAAGCCCTTCAAATGGCTTCAGTGCCTCAGTGATTTCTTCTTCCGTCATTTCGCCGGGCGTATTGAACGGCGTTGGGTTACTATACCCGAGCCCGGCCCAACTCGTCGCGCCGTTTTTCCCTTCCAGCGTGCGCACCTGCCGGTGAAAATCCACAAACCCGAATTTCTTGCAGAAATCAGAGTTTTCCTGCGCTGTTTCATGATTCCCGGGAATCACCCACAATTTTTCCCCGAGCGGTCGCAGCGTTTCGCCGCAGCGCTCCAGCGCGCGCCCAAACGTGGAGAGGTCTCCGGCGGAAATGTATAAGTCCGCCGGCGTGGCAATGATGCGTTCCAACGCTCGCGTGTCTCCGTGAATGTCGCTGAAAATCAGTATGCGCATATGTTTTTCCTGGCGCGCAGCAGGAGTTTCACTCCCTCACCTTCGCGCTCATCGGAATCAACCTTTCCGATGCCGGCGCCGGAACCTCCGTTTGTTTCTGCAGGTACTCCATCACGATCGTGGACAGAAGTTTTCCCGCGGTGCTCTGCTTGGTTTGCAGAAATGTCTGATAGAGATCTCCGCCCTGTGCCAGGAAGCTGTTGGTCGCAACACGATAAAGTTTTTGGTCCTGCACAGGTTGGTTTCCTATCCGGAGTTCGATGAGCCGTTTGCCGCGCGGCTGCTCCAAATCGTAGGTGGCGCGCAAGCCGGAGACCTGCACCATGCCGCGTTCGAGGGTGAATCCTTGTTCCAGCACTTCGCGAATTTGTGCGCCGGTCATTTCGCATACTACCAGCGAATTCACGAACGGCAGGGCATCCAGCACGTCGCCCTTTGTGATCGGCCCTTCGGGCAGGTCCGCGCGCAGCCCGCCGGCGTTGGTGATGCCCACTTCGGCGGCGCTCACCGCGCGCATCACGTCGGTGACGAAGTCGCCTAGCGATGATTCGGTCCGGTAGCTCCGCACCAACCGCACCTTGGAGCGCCCCACCACACCGCCGATTTCCTTTGCAACCTGCTGCTTGTAATGTTGCACCTTTGCCGCAACCACAGGGTCGGGCGCGAGTTGGTCGCTCCAGACCTTCAGCAGCTCGCCCTCCCGCGCCACGATTTTCTTCCCTTCCAGACGCAGCTTGAGGTAACCAAGCCGCGTGCCGTATCCGTATGTCTGCACAATGAGCGTGCCCGTTTTCGGATGTACGAACAGCGGCTCGATCCCGCGGTGCGCGTGGCCGCCGACGAACACGTCGATCCCCGGCACTTCTCCGCACAGCCGGATATCTTCATCAAAATCGCGCTGCACCTCGGGGCGCGCTTCCGCGTCGGTCTGCATCGGCCCCGTCTTGCCCTGGTGCGCGAGGACTACAATCAGATCTACCTGCGGGCGCAGTTCCGCCACAGCCGCGCGCACTACCGGAATCGGATCGAGAAAATCGAGCCCCGTGATGCCTGAAGGCAGGGCCACGCTGCGCGCGTCCTGCCCGATGATGCCGATCACGCCGAGGCGCACGCCGTTGCGCTCCAGAATCGTGTACGGCCGGCTGTACGGGTGGTCTGTGCCCTTGTAAAAAATGTTCGCGCCCAGCACCGGAAATGGCACGCGGTTCATCTGCCGTGAGAAATTATCGCTGCCATAGTCGAACTCATGATTACCGATCGCCATGGCGTCGTAATGCATGCTCATCATCATTTCCATCAGCGCTTCCCCGCGCGTCAGAAACGAGAGCATGCCGGTGAACATATCTCCTGTGTCGAAAAGAAACACAGTCTTCTCGCGCTGGCGGATTTGATTGATAAGTGTCGTGAGCTGCGCGGCGCCGCCCAGCTTCGGCGTGCCGAGCAGCCAGTACGCGGGAATGGGGTCGAACGCGCTGTGAAAGTCGTTCGTGTACAGGATGGTGACCTCACGCACCGGCTCATCCTGCGAAGCAGCGCGCGGCACCAATGACATCAGCAACGCGCAGCAGGCAAAAACAAATAAAGCGCTGAAAAATCGGCGTCCCATTCAGGGGCCTCCCCTCGATTTGTAGTTCCACTCCCTGTGTATGCCGGTCAGTCTAATTCAAATCCGCTGCAGCGACACAGCGGCGCTTTTTACTTCCGACTTCCTTCCTACTCATCCGCCCAACCGGAAGTAAGGACCCGGCCGGACGCATCAAACGTCACGCGAAACGTGAACGGCTGCGGCCTGCGGTCGCGCCGCCCGAAAAAGCGCAAATCCGAAAATTCGACCATGTGGATGCCCCCGCGCTCGGAGTAGCGCACCACAGGGAACCGCGCGAAGCGGAAGTAACTCTGCACTTCTGGCAGCCGCCGCGCGGCCGCGATGTACGGATTGTCCGGCGCGTCGCCGGAAAAACCGAATTTCGGCCCGCGCGCAGCGAACAGGCGAATGCTGGCGAAGTGCACGCCATCCGCTGTGCGCACCAGCCCCGACCAATTCAACAGCGACGGCGGCAGCGGAATCGCAGCCATGGCTTCGACGCGCAAGTTTTCCCGCGCGGCGTAATCTTGCACCAGGCGCAGCGCGGCGCGGTTGGCGAAAAAGCACGCGCCCAAATACGCGGCGAACACCACCACCCCCGCTTGGCACCACGCTCGCCGCGACACGCGACATCCCCAACCGCGCAGCAGCGGCAGAAAAAACAGCGCGGCAAACAAAAGCGCCGCTACCGGCGTGACCCAACGCGAAATCGGCGTTTGCACTGTTTGCGCCAGCCAGCGCACGCCGAACGCCGCCAACGTAAACAGTCCCCACGCAAACAGCGCTCGCAGCGGTTGCGTGATCCGCTCGCGATGCACCCACGCCGCCACTTGCGGCAGCAGCACCGTCGCGGTCAACGTGAAATCAATGATGAATGTCAGGTCCCATGCCACGCGGTTCGCCGCCAGCGGCGACCAAATCATGGTGCCGAAAGAAGTGATGAGGTCGAGAAAAATGTGCAGCGCGATGCCCGCAGCGTAAATTCCCGTCAGCGTGGCAAGCGACGGACAGCCGATCTCACGGTGGCGGCAGAACCATCGCGTGAGTGCGGCCAGCCCCAGCGCCCACAGCGGCAGGAGAACAAACGAGTGCGTTTCGCCGCGGTGCGTCGAAATCACCGCCATGCCGTTGGCGTCAAACAGGCCCAGCACGGAATCGCTGTCCGGAAAAATCCCGCCCAGCGTCGCCGCCCAAATCGCCACCCGCCCTGCTTGTGCCGTAGCGGGGGCGTTATCCCCCCGCCCTGCGCCGTTCATCGCAGTTGTACCGGCGAGCTTCAGCTCGCCATCTTCATCACCTGTTCCCGCAAAAAACGCTTTCCCCACCAGCGCGCCAGCGATCCCGTGTGTAATTGTGTCCATCAGCAGCGACCTGCGACCGGCGGACAGCGAGAAATTAGAAACATGGATTGTGACGCGGCGTAATCCATGAGCCGGTCAGACAACATGGATGAGGGGAGACCGCTTGCCCAGCACGGAACCGATGATTTGCGCGGGGACTTTGCGCGCGGCGAGCGCCGCGAGAGCTGCGTCCGCGCGCTCGGCGGCGATGGCCACCAGTAAGCCGCCGGAAGTCTGCGGATCAAACAGCAAGCAGCGCATCTCTTCCGGCACGCTGGCGGCAAATTCGACGCAGCCTTCCAGCCATTCGCGGTTGTTCTTCAGGCCCCCGGCCAAATGGCCTGCGCGCGCCGCGTCGAGCGCACCGGGCAGCGCAGGAATCTTTGTGTGATCGATCTCCAGGGAAACCTTGCTCCCCGCAGCCATTTCTTTGGCGTGCCCCAGCAAGCCAAACCCGGTAATGTCCGTCACTGCATGAATGGCGCTTTCGCCTTTTGTAGCGCCGGCCTTCAGGCCGGCATCTTCTGCCCGCCTTAAGGCGGCCTCTACGTGCAGCAACGCCTCTGCCGCATCCTTATTCAGCCGCATCATCGACGCGGTAGACGCGGCGAGAGATTCGTCGGAAGCCTTCCCATTCTTCAGCGCCGTGGAAATCAACCCCGTGCCCAATGCCTTGGTGAAAATCAGTGCGTCACCCGGCTGCGCGCCGACGTTGCGCCACACGCGCTGCGGATGAATCACGCCGGTGACCGCGTAGCCGAACTTCAACTCGTCGTCGCGGATGGAATGCCCGCCGACCACGCTGCACCCAGCCTCGTCCATTTTGCTCAGCCCGCCGCGGATGATCTGCTCCATCACTTCCGGGTTCCCGTTCGGCGGAAAAGCTACGATGGAGAGCGCGGAAACTGGCCGCCCGCCCATAGCGTACACATCGCTCAGCGAATTCGCCGCGGCGATCGCGCCAAACGTGAACGGGTCGTCCACGATCGGCGTGAAAAAATCCACCGTCTGCACGATGGCCAACTCGGGCGCGAGCAGGTACACCCCGGCGTCGTCGCTGGTGTCGTACCCAACGAGGACGTTCGGGTCAGTCGGCCGCGGCAGGCGGCTCAAGACGGCGTCCAGCACCGCTGGACTCAGCTTGGCCGCTCAACCCGCGGCTTTGACCATGGCCGTCAGCTTCACAGCCTCGGACAAAGCGGTTTCCTCCCTACAGCGTGGCCGAGATTATACCCTGCTCCAGTGCTGCGCCGCGCCTGCGGTAGAATGATCGCTCTTGCATGCTGGCCACGGACACCCTTCGTCTCGCCTTCGGCGCCTTGAGCGCGCACAAGCTGCGCACGGCCCTCACTTTGCTCGGCCTCATCATCGGCGTCACATCGCTCATTCTGGTGATGACGCTGATTCAGGGTGCCAACGCCTACGTGGAAACGAAAATCGCCAATCTCGGCACGGACATTTTTCAAGTTTCCAAGCTGCCGCTGGCCACCACCGACTACCGCGAAGTGATGCGCGCGAAAAAATTCCGCGACGTCACACTCGACGACTGGTACGCCGTGCAGGACCGCTGCCGGAATTGCGTTGGCGTCGGCGCGCAACTCGAGTTGCCCGGCCGCGTAAACAGCGATTTCCAGTCCATGCCCGACGTCTCCATCCGCGGCCAGACCGCCAATATGGGCTGGATCAGCACGCTGGACATCGCGCAAGGACGCTTCTTCACGGAAAGCGAGCAGCGTGCCGCGGCCCCCCTGGTCATCCTTGGCGACAACGTGCGCGAGCGTCTCTTCCCGCGGAGCGACTCCATCGGCAAAAAAATCCGCGTGGGCGGCGGCGAGTTCGAAGTCATTGGCGAAGCCGAAAAAATCGGCACTATCCTCGGCCAGAGCCAGGACAATTTCGTCATCATCCCCATTGACGCGTTCGCCAAACTTTACGGCACTCGCCGCAGCCTGGTCCTGCACGTCAAGGCGCTCTCCAAAGATTCACTCACCGCCACGCAGGATGAAGTCCGGCTCATCCTCCGCGGACGCCGCCACACCGACCCGCTGGCCCCTGACGGTTTTTACTTCACCACCGCGGAAACCTATCTCGATCTGTGGCGCGACATCAGTTCCGTCTTCTTCATCGTGCTCGTGCTGATTTCCTCGGTCGCTTCCATCGTCGGCGGCATCGTCATCATGAACATCACGCTCGTCAGCGTCACCGAGCGTACCAAGGAAATCGGACTGCGCCGCTCAGTCGGCGCGCGCCAGCGCGACATCGCCCGGCAATTTCTCGTCGAGGTGCTCGCGCAATGCCTCGCCGGCGGACTCACCGGCGTGGTCCTGGGCTTCGCGCTCGCTCTGCTGCTGCGCCAGTTCACGCCGTTTCCTGCCGTGGTGCAAGGCTGGGTGGCCATCATGGGACTTGCCCTCGCGTCGCTCATCGCCCTCACCTTCGGCGTGTACCCCGCCATCAAAGCCGCCAAGCTTGACCCCGTGGTCGCTCTCCGTTCGGAGTAACTCTCTGCACGCATCTCGCGTGCGAAATCATTGTTTAGCCGCACGCCCGGCGTAGAATCACCGAAACGTTGACGGCGGTGTGCCATGTTCATTTTTCCGCTTAGCCACGAAGACTTGCGCGGACGGCGCTGGCCGTGGATCACCATCGGCATTATTGTCATCAACATCCTCGTCTTTTTTGGCACCTACGGGAGCATGGAGGATCAGTCCGCCAAGCTCACGCAGACCCGCGTCAAGGTTCTGCTGCTCGTCGCCAACCATCCCTACGTGCGCTTGACGCCGGAAACACAGAAGCTAGTGGAGACCTTCAAGACCGGCGACCCCAAAACTTGGGCCCGCTTGGCCGCGCGGGATCGCCGACTCTACGACGAGGCGCCCGCTTGGGACGTGCGCATGCGCGAATTCGAGCCCAGCGAGGCCCACGCGGAAATGGCCGCCCTGGATGCGGAATGGAAGTCTCTCGCGGAGGGCTCCATTCTGCAGCGCTATGGCTTTGTCCCTGCGGAGAAGACAACCGTCAGCTACGTCACCGCGAATTTTCTGCACGGCGGCTGGCTGCACATCATCTTCAACATGTGGTTCCTCTGGCTGGCCGGAAGCGTACTTGAAGATGTCTGGGGCCGCCTGATTTACCCCATTTTCTATTTCCTCGCTGGCGCGGTAGCCGTGGCCGCGCACGCGGCCATGTTTCCACACAGCATGGTGCCGCTGATTGGCGCGTCCGGCGCCGTGGCCGGACTGATGGGCGCCTTTCTGGTGCGTTTCTTCAAAACTAAAATCGATTTTGTTTTCATCTGGTGGTTCCTTTCCCTCACGCCGAACACTTACCGTTTCAAGGCGCCGGCTTTCTTGATGCTCCCGCTGTGGCTGGGCATGCAGCTTCTTTCGGCGTGGTTGCTGGGCGACATGAGCGACGTGGCCTACTGGGCGCACATCGGCGGCTTTGTGTTCGGCGTCGTCATCGCCCTCGGCTTGAAGGTCTCGGGCTTGGAACACAAGGTGGATCAGGCCATCGAAGCCGAAGTCTCCTGGCAGGCCGACCCGCGCGTGACCAAAGCCAGCGGGTTGCTGGAACAAAATCAACTCGACGCAGCCATTGCCGAGCTGCGCCAGGCTGTGCAGGAAAAGCCCGACCTCCTGGAGGCCCACACCATGCTTGAGCAGCTCTACTGGCGCACGCAGAATTTCGAAGCACACCGCGCCACCCTCGCTGAGCTCTGTCGGCTGAACATCAAGTCCAAGGACATGGACGCGGCGTGGGAACACTACGGCGCATTCACCAATGCCGGCGGCGAAAAAATTGCCACAGGAGACTGGGTGCACATTTGCCGCTGGCTCGAGTCCCAACAAAACCTGGCGGGCGCCGCCGCCGAGTACGAGAAATTCGCCCACGCCTATCCCGCCGACAAGCTGGCCGTCTATTCCCTGGTCGCCGCTGCGCGACTGCACCTGAAGAAACTCAATAACAAGCCCGAAGCCGCGCGCCTCTATCGCGAAGCCGCGGCCTCCAGCGTCCCGCACCTGGATTGGGACGACGCCATCAAGCGCGGCCTCGCCGAAGCCACCACCTGAATAGTTGAAAAATCCGCAGATTACACAGATTTCACAGATTCAGAATTGCAAATAATCTGAATAGCGAAAAAACGCGGAGCCTGAAAAGGCTACTTGAAACTGCACTTGCCCATTCGACTTTCCCTGCAAATTCTGTGTACTCTGCGTAATCTGTGGGTGAATCAGGAGGTCTCATTCATGGAAACAAAAGACTCCCGCACGCACGCCATTCTCGGCGCCGCGATGGAAGTTCATCGCTCGCTTGGCTGTGGATTCTTGGAAGCGGTTTATCAGGAAGCGCTCGCATTGGAATTTAGCTCTCGAAGCATTCCTTTCCAGCGCGAAGTGGAACTGGCGGTTTCCTACAAGGGGCAGCAGTTGCACACTTCGTATCGGGCGGATTTCCTCTGCTTCGACACGGTCATCGCCGAGACAAAAGCTCTTGCCAGGCTGACGGGAGTTGAAGAATCCCAGGTCATCAATTATCTGAAGGCTACGGGGCGCGAAATTGGCCTTCTATTGAATTTCGGTGCGAAATCTCTGGAATATCGGCGGTTTATTTTTTCAAGATCTGTGAAATCTGCGTAATCTGTGGATTGATTCTTTTATGACTCGCGCGGAATGGAAAGAATCGCTGGGCATTGCGCTGCAAACCATGCGCAGTCAGAAGCTCCGCAGTTTTCTGACCATGCTCGGCGTGGTCATCGGCGTCGCCAGCGTCATCAGCGTGGCCGCCATCATCAGCGGCCTGAACCAGCACATCTCCGACAAGATGCACGAGATCGGCACGCAATCCTTCTTCATCACGCGCTTCCGTTTGTTCACCGTGGATTTTGAGCGCCTGGAGGAGGAAATCCGCCAGCGCAAGCATCTGAAGCCGGAAGACGCCGTGGCCATCCGCGATCAGTGCCCCTCCGTCTTCAAGGCCTCCCCAGTGCTGACCCGCGCGCTTTTCCTGGGCGGTTCCAACGAGGTGCGCTACAAGGACCGCCACGTTGAGGAGCCCATCCTCCGCGGCGCCGAGCCCGAGCTGGTGGACACCTTGCCCATCTACCAGGTGCGCGACGGCCGATTCTTGACTCACGACGAAAACACCCACGCCGCGCAGGTCGCCCTCCTCGGCGACGCCATCGCCGCCAACCTCTTTGGCGCTGTGGATCCCTTGGGCAAAGAAGTGCGCGTCAATGGCCTGCCTTTCACGGTCATCGGCGTTTTCGAGCCCCACCAGGGGCTTTTCGGCGGCCCCGGCGTGGACGACTTTGTCATCATCCCTTATAAGACGTTCGCCAAGATGTATCCGGAAATCGAAGAAGTCATCATCACCGTGTGCACCACCGACCCCAGCCTGCTGCCCCAGGCCCAGGAAGAGGTGGCAGAAGTGCTGCGCCGCCGGCGCAACGTCCCCGCCAACAAGGACAACGATTTCGAAATCACCTCGCCCGACCTGCTCACCGACCTGTGGGGCAACCTCACCAGCGCCATCGTTATGCTGACGCTCATCATTGCTTCCATCGGCCTGCTGGTCGGCGGCATCGGCGTGATGAACATCATGCTGGTCAGCGTCACCGAGCGCACCAGCGAAATCGGCGTGCGCAAAGCCGTCGGCGCGCGCAAGAAAGACATCGGCGCACAGTTTCTGCTCGAGTCCATGGCCATCACCAGCGTCGGCGGGCTCCTGGGCGTCCTCTCTGGAATCGTGTTTTCCCTCAGCGTGGCCGCGGTTTTCCCCGACCTCCCCGCGCACGTCTCCATCGTCTGGATCCTCGTCGGCCTGTTCCTCTCCGTCGCCGTTGGCCTCTTTTTCGGCATTTATCCCGCCGTCAAAGCCGCCGCCATGGACCCCGTCCGCTGCCTGCGCTATGAGTAAGTGTTGGATTGTAAGTGGTAGGACTTTGGCAGGAACTGCGCGGACTTTCCTGGATGCTGCTACCTGCACCCTGCTTCCTGCTACCTAAATACTACGCCTCAGAAGTCGCGCGGATAGGTATGGTGACGGATCGCGCCGCCTCGCTCGACCCCAGCATGTGGCACCGCCCATCAAAAATTCCACCGGCTTCGATAACTAGGCAAGGCGAATGAATCTCGCCAGTAACTACACCCTTGGCCTGAATTTCCACCCGACCCTTCGCAAGAATCACGCCATCAAAGCGCCCGCCGACTACAATGTGGTTTCCCTCAATCTGACCTTCCACCTTGGCATTCTCGCCCAAAATCAAGCTCTGTCCGGAAATAATGTTGCCCTTCACAGCAGCGTCAATGCGAAAGGTTCCCGTCAGCTCTAGCGTCCCTTCAAGCTTGACGCCCTTATCCAAAAACCCGATCCACTCCCCCGCCTCACCTTGCTCACCCTTGCCGAACCATTTGCCCGCCATAGGTCACCTCTGAGAGAAGTTGGAGTACTGTAACTCCAACTTTCAGAATGTCAAGACGTCACCCAGCAGACCAAATCGAACCTTGTGCGGGCTCGAGCCCCCAAGCTCCTGCCCAGTGGCATTAGGCGGACCTTAATTGTTATACTACATATGTAGCATTACTTCTTCATGATGCGATCGTACAAGTCCGCAAGCTGTTGCTCGTTGTAATACTCGATAATCAGTTGCCCCGGGCGCTTTTTGCTGTGCGGCCGCAGCGTCACCCGCGTTCCCAACTCCCGCTGCATGTCTTCCAGCGCCGCGCGGAGATTGGGATCCCCCAGTGATTTTTCTTCGCCCGCGGCGGTGCGTTGCTTGCGCGATGCCAGCCGCTCAATCTGCCGCACAGTCAGGCCGCCGCGTGCGGCGCGTTGCGCCAGGCCTTGTCGTGTTCTTGCGTCGGGAATTGCCAACAGTGCGCGCCCGTGTCCGGCTGAAATTTTTCCGTCTTCGATCATCTCCTGCAGCGAAGCCTCGAGCTTCAGCAAGCGCACGGCGTTGGCCACCGTGGCACGGTCCTTGCCGGTGCGCTCTGCCACGTCGTCCTGCGTCAACTGAAAATCGCGCATCAAGCGGTCAAACGCGCGCGCCTCCTCAATGGGATTCAGGTCCTCGCGCTGGATGTTCTCCACCAAAGTCAACTCGAGCGCGATCTCGTCCGTCACCTGGCGCAGCACCGCCGGTACCCGCGGCAGTCCTGCGCGTTGCGCTGCGCGCCAGCGCCGCTCGCCGGCGATGAGCTGAAAGCGCGCGCCCGTCGGCCGCAGCACCAGCGGCTGAATCACCCCGCTCGTGCGGATGGAGCGCGCCAACTCCTCCAGCGCGTCTTCGCGAAAGCGCGTGCGCGGCTGAAACGGACTGGGATCAATCAAATCTATGTCCACCAGTTGCGGAGCGCCCGGCGGCACTGGCGCGGGCATCGCAATGGGCGCCGGTGGTGCGACCGGCAGCGGTTCAGGCTCCCGTATCAGCGCGCTCAAGCCCCTGCCCAGCGCGTGCCGCGTTGCTGCGTGTTTGGTCATTGGCAATCACCTCGCGTGCAAGTTGCAAATAAGCCTCTGCGCCTTTACTACTTTTGTCGTAGATGTGGATTGGCTTCCCGTGGCTAGGTGCCTCCGCTAACCTCACATTCCGCGGAATCACGGTTTCAAACACCTGCGGGCCGAAGAAACTCCGCAAGTCAGCAGCTACCTGACGGGACAAGTTTGTCCGCTCATCGAACATGGTGAGCAAGATCCCCTCAATTGCCAGCGCGGGGTTCAGTGTCCGGCGAATTCGCATCAGAGTATCCAGGAGCTCGGATACGCCTTCCAGGGCCAAGTACTCGCACTGGATGGGCACCATCACAGATCCGCTGGCTACCAGCGCGTTCAGAGTAAGCAGGTCCAGAGAAGGCGGGCAGTCCAGAAGAACATAGCCAAATCCGGCTGGAAGCTCCTCGATGATTTGTCGCAGCCTGAATTCGCGCCCTTCCAGGTTGACGAGCTCGACGGCGGCGCCAACCAGGTTTCGGTCGGCCGGCAGCAAAAACAGCCCTTCCACCTCGGTTTTTAGGATCAGGCGCTCTGGCGCCTCGCCAAGTATCAGCGCATTGTAAAGCGATCGGCGTGCAGGGTCCTTTAGCAATCCCAGGCTGGACGTGGTGTTGCTCTGCGGATCGCAATCAACTAGGAGGGTCTTGCAGCCCTCTACCGCAAGAGCCGCGCCGAGGTTGATGGCCGTAGTGGTCTTTCCCACGCCACCCTTTTGATTGGCAATGGATATAACTTTGCCCAACAGGTCCCCCGTTCGCGTGAGAATCTAGCAAAACGGGTAGTGAATAAGCAAGCATGATGTTTTTGACGCACTTTCTGGGAAGGCCTGAGGTTCAACAAGTTGTTCCACGTGGAACATTTTCGCTCGCCACCAAGCCACAAGTCACAGTGCGACTGTCGATGTTCCACGTGGAACATTTTTCGGATTCAGCGATCAATGTGTCGAGGGCTTTCCCGCCAGCAGCACCCGCCCTGACGACAAAGGAACGCTAATCGGCGTCACCCAATTCCACTCAGCGTTCTGCTGCAACGCAGTTGCTCCTTCCATTCCTACCCAAAACACACAACAGCCGCCAGTCGTCAGGGCCTTTCTCATCCATCCCAGCAATTGTTTATCAGAACGAACCGCGCGGCAAGTCACAAAATCGGCGTTCGCCTCCAAACTAAGTATGTCATCAGTACGTTCGTTCATGATTCTTACACTCGACAGTGAAAGAGCACGGACTACTTCAGCAAGAAACGCCGCCTTCTTTACGTTGGGTTCGATCAGTGTGACCTCAAGCGAAGGCGAAATCATCTTCAGCGCCAGCCCCGGAAATCCTGCCCCGGACCCAACATCCACGAGTCTCCCGCGCTCGATAGGAATGGCGTGCGCCGCGAACATGGATTCGCCAAAATGCCGCTGGAGAATCTCACGAGGCTCGGTAATCGAAGTCAGGCTGACTTTCCGATTCCAGCGCAGCAGCAGCTCCATGTATGTGCGAATAGCCTTCGCAAGCTCTAGCGTCGGCGCCACGCCAAAGGGCTCCAGCGCATCGTGCAGTAGCGTATCCGGCAACTCCAGTATATTACTATTAGATATGTAAGACAGTGTTAGTTTATCTTTATGATTCTGAGCGCCGCTCATGGGCTTGCCCCCGGCGCCGCCATGTCTGCTGCTGGCCGTGGCGCGCGCAGCACTCGCGGCGCGGCTAGCCCCGCGGCGAGATCCACGCACAGATGTACGACGATGCACGGTGCCAGGCTCCCGCTCCAGGCGCGCACCGCGGCGAGCAGCAGGCCCACCACAAAGGTGGCCAGCAGCCCGCGCCGGCCCTGGTAGAGGTGCGCCACGGAAAACATGGCCGCGGAACCGGTGATGGCCGCCGCCAGAAATCCTCCGGAAGTCGCATAAACAGCGGCGAAAACGAATCCCCGGTAGATGATCTCTTCACACACTGCCACCGTCGTGGCCAGCGCGACGAACGCCAGCGTCTCCACTGAATTTTGCGGCAGCAGCTTGCGCGCCAACTCGCCGAGGAAGCCCTGCTGTTCCGGTGGCAGGCGTGCCAGCCGGCGCAAGCCGTAAATCTGGTTGGCCAGCAGCGGCACGAGCAGCACTACGCCAGAGAACGCGGCCAGCGGAAGATCCGGCAGCGCCACGCCGAGCCGCGCCAGGCTGATGCCGCGCGCGGTGACGCGCCACAACACAACGGCCACCGCCAGCCACTGAAAAGCAATGGTCGAGGCGTAGACCGCGATGCGCTCCGCGGTGGAAAGCGCCGGCTGCCGCAGCAGTTCGCGGATGCGCACCGCGCCGCGCCACGGCACGATTACTCCCAGCACGAAGAGAATCAGGACGAAGTCCCACGGCATGGCCCGAGCATAAATGCGAAAAGCGAAAAGTGGAAGCAGGAATGAGAAAAGTGAATGCAGGGTTCAGCGAAGACGAACTGGTTACTGGCTACTGATTACGGAACGCTCATCACGGCCGACCGGAATCGATCCACCGACGCCTATTGCATCAGCTTTTTGATATCGGCGTTATCGGGGAAGATGCGCAGCCCTTTGCGCAGGATTTCGCCCGCGGACTGGGGCCGGCCGGTGGCGCGGTAGATTTCCGCGAGGTGCGTGTATGTCCCGGCGTCGCCCTCGGGGTGGAAGCGCACCACGAAGGTGAAGTGGTCTTCCGCTTTGTCCCACAGTTTCTTCTTCAAATAGATTTCGCCCAAGTTGCGGTGTGCCGCGTAGCTGTATGGTTCCATCTGCAGCGCGGTGGAAAATGCGCGTTCCGCCAGCTCAGCTTTGCCGCCTTGGAACAGCACTTCGCCCAGCCGCGAGTAGTCGTCCGCTGTTGCTCCGGGCTTGAATTTCAGCAGCGTGGCCTGCGCCTGCGCGGCCAGTTCCCAATTTTCGCGCGCGCGATGGATGCGCATCAGGCAGTCCAGCGCGTCGAGGTTCTGCGGGTCCCGCGCCACGATTTGCTGACAAAGCAGCTCCGAGTTGTCGTACTGCCCCTGCCGCCGCGCCACCTGCGCCAGGCCCGCCGCCGCGTCCAGCGATTTGGGGTCCAATCGCAGCGCCGTACTGAAGGCCTCTTTGGCGTCGCTCAGCCGGCTGCTGTTGAGGTGCCAGCGTCCGCGCAGCAGCGCCTGCGCCGCCGTTTCCGGCGTGCCGACGACAGAATTGACGAAGTAATCGGCGTCCTCATCTTCCAGGCTGACGAGCGTTTCCGCCGCCGCTTCCAGAGTGGCGGTGGGATCCTCCGTGCGCAAAATCGTGGACACCGGAGCCGAGCGTTGTTTCCAGATGGCCAGCCGGTTCTGGTCCTCCAGCCCTTTCACCAGCAATCCGCGCGGCGCGCGATATTCCAAATGGTTGCGATCGTCGGTGTTGCGAATGGCGTCCCCGGCCAGTTTGCGCAGGTCGCCGTCGTCCAGGCGATGGAATCCGGCGAGCCCTTCCGGCCGGCGCATGCCCAACAATTCGAAATCGGCGCGCAGGGCTGGGTTGGCCCATTTTTCCCGCAACCGCTCGAGCGTGAGCGGCGCTGCGTCGCGCTGCCCGAGCAAAATGTAATCCGGCGGCTCGCCGCGCCACAGCGTCACCTGCGGAAAGTGCGGCAAGAACGTCGCCAGGATCATGCGGAAATCTTCCGGGTAAAGCGAATACGCCTGCACCCACTGCACAAACATCCCGCCCGGCTGCAAGCGCGAGCGCGCCTCGCGGTAAAACTCGTCGGTGTACAGCGCGGCCACGCCCGCGATCCACGGATTGGAGGGCTCGGAGATGATCAGGTCGTACTGCTCGCGCGTAGTCAGCAGAAAATTCCGCGCATCGTCCAGCACCACGTGCACCCGCGGGTCGCGCAGCACGTTGCGGTTCAGCGGCTGCAAAAATTCCGCCGCGCGGATCACCGCCGGCTCGATCTCCACGCAGGTAATGCTCTCCATTTCCGGATAGAGCGCCAGCGCGGACACGGTCATACCGCTGCCGAAGCCCACCACCAGCGCGCGTTTTGGCGCCGCATGCAGCACGGCGCCGAGGTGCCCCAGCAGCAACTGCGTGATGCGGTCTTTGTTCGACGCGTCCACTTTGCCGTTGGTGCGAATGGCCAGGTAGTCTTCCGTGCGCGCCACGGAAATCGTCGCGTTCATTCCGTCGGCGACGTAGATGACGTCCGTGGACGCGGCCATTTCCGGAATGGTGAGCTTGTCGCCGTAGCGGTCGTAATAAAGCATGCTGCCGAAAGTGGCCACCGCGCGGTCGTAGAACGCGCCCGAGAACGCCACGAACATCACCGCCGCCACCAGCGCCACGTTGACCACGGACTTCACGATGTTGGGCGGCGCGCGCCGCAGGTGCAGATACGCTGCCAGCAAGAAATTCAGCGAGGCCAGCAGCGCCACCAGCCGAAACGCTCCCACCGCCGGCACCAGCCAGAATCCCGCCAGCGTCGCGCCCGCAATCGCGCCCAGCGTGTTCGCTGCGTACGCCCGCCCCACCGCCGCCGCGTAATGTCCGCTGGATTCCGGCCGCCCGGCGATGAGCACGGTCACCACCGGAAAGTTGAAACCGAACACCAGCGCCGCCGGCAATATCGCCAGCGCACTGGTGGCGAACTGCGCCAGAATGACGCCGCCGAACGACGCCTCCGTCTTGCGCAGAATGGCGGGCACCAACTCCGAAAATTGCTGAAATAAAACCAGGAACAGCAGTGCGGCCAGCGCGGTCAGCGTTTGCGTCAGCGCGAACGTCGCCAGCGTCACTTCCTTGCGCCGCGCAAACCACACCTCAAACAGCGCGCTGCCCAGCACGATGCCTGCAAGCAATGTGCCCAGCATCAGCGTGAACGCGTACGTCGAGCTGCCCAGCGTGGTCGCCAGCAGCCGCGTCCAGCAGACTTCGTACGCGATGGCCGTTCCGCCAACGATGCTGAACGAAATCAGCAAGTAAAGGGGAATGTTCAGCGCGCCGCTCGGGGCCGGCGGGGCCGTTGCTTCCGCCGTTTCGTCCGACGGCGCCGCTGGCGGCACGCCGCGCGACAGCAACAACGCGATGCCTCCAGCCACCACGTTCAGCGCCACGGCCAGCGTCACCGTTAGGCGCAAGCCCAGCGCGGGAAGAAACAAAAACCCTGCCGCGAACGTGCCCGCCACCGCTCCCAGCGTGTTGATCCAGTACAACCGGCTCACGCGTCCGCCGAGTTCCGCTGAGCTGCGCGTCAGCCCACTGACGAGAATCGGCAGCGTACCGCCCATCAGAAACGTCGGCAGCAGCAGCACCACCGCCGCGCCCACAAACCGCAGCGCCACCAGCGCAGGCATGGACCCCGCGACCATCGGGTACGCGCCGATATACAGCGCGCGTACGCCTGCCAGCCCCGCAAGCGAAAGTGCGCCCGCCCCCGCGATAACCAGCTCGATCCAGCCGTACAGCGCCACCGCGTTCGAGAAGCGCTCGCTCCAACGGCCCAGGTACGCGCTGCCCAGCGCTAGCCCGCCCATGAACACCGCCAGAATCGTGGAGATGGCGTACACCGTGTTGCCGAACACCAGCCCCAGCGCCTTGCCCCACGCCACTTGGTAAATGAGTCCCGCTGCGCCGGACAAAAAGAAGCAAAGGAGAATGCCTGCAAGGATTGGCCGAGGAATGAACGAGTCGCGCACTGGCGCACGCATACTATTGCGCGTCTCCAGCGGAGTCAACCGCGGCGCAGTTGACAGTTGCAAGCCTCGCGTCTATCGTGGCGGCACGATGAAGATTCTCATGATCGGTGGCGGCGGCCGCGAGCATGCTCTGGTGTGGAAGCTTCGCCAGAGCCCACTGGTGGAGAAGTTGTGGTGCACGCCGGGAAACGGAGGGATCTCCCACGACGCCGAATGTATTCCACTTCCGCCGGGCGGCATCACCGACGTGGCCGGACTGGCCGCCCTCGCCGAATCTTTGCGCCCAGACCTGACCGTCGTGGGCCCCGAGGCCCCGCTGGTCAACGGCATCGTGGACGAGTTCACGCAGCGAAGAATGAAAATTGTCGGCCCCTCGAAAGCTGCGGCGCAGCTCGAAGGCAGCAAGGTTTTCGCCAAGCAATTCCTCGCGCGACACAACATCCCCACCGCATCCACTTACGGTATTCACGACTCCGCCGGTGCAGCCTATTCCGCGCTCTGCGCCGTGGACTGGCCGGTCGTCATCAAGGCCGACGGCCTGTGCGCTGGCAAAGGT
>JAMCWK010000140.1 GCA_023481105.1 Acidobacteriota bacterium
CCGGTGAAAGTGGAAATTCCGGTGGGAACGACACTGGCGGTGCGCATGATTGACTCGATTGATTCGGGAGTGAACCGCACGGGAGAAACGTTTCGCGCCGCGTTGGATGCGCCGGTGATGATTGACGGCGAAGAGGTCGTGCCGACAGGCAGCGACGTCTCGATTCGGCTGGCGGAAGCGAAGACCGCGGGCAAGTTCGCGGGACGCAGCGAATTGCGGCTGGAAATTTCCTGGTTCGAGTTCCAGGGAAGACGCTACTCAGTGGACAGCTCGACGTATGAGCAGGTGGGCTCATCGCGCGGGAAAAATACGGCGACCAAAGTCGGCGCCGGGGCGGCCATCGGCGCGGTGATCGGCGCCATTGCCGGCGGCGGAAAAGGCGCGGCCATCGGCGCAACCGTTGGCGCAGGCGCGGGAGCCGGGGCGCAGGTGTTCACAAAAGGGCAGCAAATCAAAGTGCCGTCCGAGACGCGGATTGATTTTATTCTGGATCAGGCCATCGTGGTGACGTACCTGCCAGGGGAAAATGCGAAGCCGCGAAAATACGGGCGGTAACGCAGATCAAATTGTTGTGAGATCTACCGGGTCACGGTTCGAAGGAATCGTGCCCCGCATTTTTTCAGCGCGGCCTTGACTTCCCTGCCCTTGCCAAGTAGAAACGCAAGTTCGCGCGCAAGGAGATGCCGGCCTGAAGGCCGGCCCTACATTCAGGAAGCGAAGTAGAAACGGCGAATCGCGCGCGGGCGTCTGATGCAAACAGTGGAGGAACCCATGGGAATTTCACGGCGAAAACTGCTGCGGGCCGGAGCGCTGGCGCCGATTGCGGCGGGGCTTGGCGCGGCGATGGCGCCGGAGATGGCGGCGCAGCAGCCGCCGCAGCGTCCGCTGCCGGAAGCGTTTGAAAAATTGAAGCCGCTGGGCGAGCGGGTGAAAAAAATCAGCAACGAAGAGTTGCAGGCGCGGATCGCACAGGCGCAGAAATTGATGAGCGAAGCGAAGCCGCGATTCGACGCGCTGTACGTGACGCCCGGGAGCACGCAATATTATTTCACGGGCATCCGCTGGGGCGGCGGCGAACGGTTAATGGCGCTGACGATTCCGCGGAAGGGCGAGCCGTTCCTGGTGTGTCCCGCGTTTGAAGAAGGAAGGCTACGCGAACTCGTGCGCTGGCCGATGGAAATTCGCGCGTGGCAGGAGGACGCAAGCCCGTATGCGCTGGTGGCGAAGACGCTGGCGGAGCGCGGCGTGCGCACGGGAAGAATCGGCGTGAATGAAACGAATCCGTTCTTTTTTTGCGACGGGCTGCGGAAAGCCGCACCGGGATTGCAGTACACCAGCGGCGATCCGATCACCATCGGGTGCCGCGGAAGAAAAACCGCGCACGAGCTGGAGTTGATGGCGCTGGCGAACGAGGCGACGTGCAACGCAATTCAGGCGGCGTTTTCGGCGCTGCGCGAAGGGATGACGCAACGGGAAGTGAGCGGGCTGGTGGCGCAGGGACATCAGCGGCAGGGCGTCGGCGGTGGCGGGCTGGTGCTCTTCGGCGAATGGGCGGCGCTGCCGCACGGCACCACGAAACCGCAAACGTTGAAAGAAGGCGACGTGGTGCTGGCGGATTGCGGCACGTCGGTGGAAGGCTACGCGAGCGACATCACGCGCACGACGGTGTTTGGGAAAGCGTCGGACAGGGTGAAGCGCGCATTCGAGACGGTGCGTAAGGCGCAGGACGCGGCGTTGGAGGCGGCGCAGCACGGAAAGCTTTCTGGCAGCGTGGACGACGCGGCGCGCAAGGTGATAACGGACGCGGGATTCGGAAAAGGCTACGAGCAGTTCACGCATCGGCTGGGGCACGGCATCGGACTCGACGGGCACGAGCATCCGTACCTCGTGAAGGGGAGCAAGACGGTGCTCGCGCCGGGGATGACGTTTTCCAACGAGCCGGGGATTTACATCGTCGGGGAATTCGGCGTGCGATGCGAGGACGTGATGGCGATAACGGAAAATGGGCCAGCGAAGTTGCTGAGTCCGGGGTTTGCTTCTTCTTTGGAGCGTCCCTTCGACTAATTCACTGTTTGAAAGTTCGAAGGTTGGAAAGTTTGAAGGTTAAACCTTCCCAAAATTCAACTTTCCGCTCGTTCATCCTACAGGTTCTTCATCTCAAGTCCGGAATTCTGCAAGCAGAACTCGAGGATGCGGGCTTCGGCCCAGAAGCGCTCGTCACCGTCGTGGCGGGAAACGAAGCCGCAATGGCCGCCGGCGGCGGTGGCGACGACGGTGATGTGCGGGTTGCCGGTCAGCTCGGGTTTCTGAAAAGAGACAAAGGGAATGAGCGGGTCGTCCTGCGCGATGAGTACGAGCGTGGGGACGCGGATTTGCGCGACCACGCGGATGGCGCTGGCGTGATGGTAGTAGTCGTTGGCGTCACGATAGCCGAAATTGGGCGCCGTGATGAAGTTGTCAAAATCGCCGATGCTGTGGATGCGGTCGAGACCGTTGAACTTGTAGCGCTCGGGAAATAGCCGGGCCTTGATGCGATAGCGTTTCTTCAGGTTGCGAACAAAGTGCCAGCGGTAAAAGGCGTTTTCCTTTGCGTCGCAAACCGGCGCGGAAACTTCCATATCAAACGAGGGGCAGACGCCAATCACGCCACGCAACGCGGGCGGGAAATTCTCGCCAAATTCGCCGGCCATTTTCAGGACGAGGTTGCCGCCCATGGACCATCCGGAAATGAAAATCTCGGGCAAGAGATCGCGCGTGGCGAGCTCGAGGACAACGGCGCGGAAATCGGAGGAGAGACCGGAATTGTACAGGGTGGGCGTAAGGCGCTCGGTGCCACCGCAATTGCGCTGGTTCAGGCGAATCACGTTGTAGCCGCGGGCGAGCGCCTTGTTGGCGGTGCCCAGCATGTACAGGGATTCGGTGGAGCCTTCCAAGCCGTGAACGAGGACCAGCGTGGGGTGGCGTCGCGGCTCGGGCTGCCAGTGGCAAAGGCCGAGAATCTGCGAGCCGGGCTCGACCTCGAACAGCCGCTCGACGGGCGGCGTGAGGTGGGGAAACTTGCGCGGGAGACGCGAAGCGACCAGCGTCATCGCGTGCGGATTGCGCAAAAGAGGGTGAGGATGAAATGGAATCACTCTAATACTCTACGATAGGGAGGCAAATGCTGCAACGCGGGTGACGCAGGCCGGGAAATCGTGTATCGTGCGTAACGACAGCCAACATTCTGGGGTGGGGCAATGAACAAGACGGGAAACAATTCCCGCAGAGGGTTTCTGCGGACGCTGGCGGGGCTGCCCGCGGCGCTGTCCATCTTTGCTGGCGAGGCGCGCGGGGCGAAGGAGATTCCGCGGCGCGTGCTGGGTCGCACGGGACTGAGTTGCACGATGCTGGGGTTTGGCGCGGCGTGGCTGGGGATTTACAGGACCGAAGAACCGGCCATCGAGCTGGGACGGCGCGCGCTGGAACTGGGAGTCAACTTTTTTGACACGGCGCGGGATTACGGCGTGAGCGAAGAGCGGCTGGGAAGAGTGCTGGAGGGCAAGCGGAAGAATGTGGTGCTGATGACCAAAGTGCTCGGCAGAAGGCGTGCAGAAGCGGAAAAAGAGCTCGAAATCAGCCTGCGCGTGCTGCGCACGGATTACCTGGATGTGTGGCAGATCCACAGCGTGAAGGTGCAGCAGGACCTAGACCAAGTTTTCGGTCCGGACGGATCGATGGAAGCTGCGGTCGCGGCACAGAAGGCAGGAAAGGTGCGCTTCATCGGAGTGACGGGACACAAGAACCCGGAGATCAACTTGAAGGCGCTGAGCTACTACGACTTCGACACGATGCAGATGCCGCTGAACCTGGTGGACCCGTTCTACCGGAGCTTTGAGAAGACCGTGCTGCCGGAATTGGTGAAGCGAAAGACGGGGGTGCTGGCGATGAAGTCCATGGCCGGCGGATGGATGCTGCAAAAAGGCGTGGCGCGGGCTAAAGAGGCGCTGCCGTACGTGTGGAGCCTGCCGGTGCACGTGCTGATCAGCGGGGTGCAGACGCTGGAACAGTTGGAGGAAAACGCGAAGCTGGCGCGAGAGTTCAAGCCGTTGAGCGAAAAAGAAAAAACGGCACTGCTGGAACGAGTGCAAGCAAAGGCCGGCAATCAGACCGAGTACTACAAGATGAAACCCGACGGAAGCTTGTAGCTGGAAACCAAAGGGCCGTAAAAATTCAGAGATGACCGCGGCGCTCGGGATTTTCGGTGTCGGGGCCCAATTCGGAAGTGACGCGGACGCCGAGGTCCATGAGATGGAAAAACTTGGCTTCGTCACGGACGGAGCTGAGGGCCACGGAAATCTCCGCGAGATAAAACAGCGTTCCCACCAAGAAACAGAAGATCGAAGCGACAAACACAATGACGGCCACCGTCTGCGCGGACGGCCAATAAAGCCCGAAACCGAGCAGCAGGCAGGTGACAATCGTGCCGGCAAGAGAAATCAGCGTGAACAGGCAAGCTCTGCGAATGCGCTCGGCGCGGCCTTCGATGGAGACAATCTGCTCGGCGAGGGTGGCGGCTTCTTGCGCGCGTCCGGCGCGGGAGGCAGCGTGCTTTTCGCGATGGAACTGGCGCATGCGCGTGACAATGCCCATCAAGCGCACGTTTAGCGAGAGCATCAGCAGCGCACCGGCGGAGATAAAAATCGCCGGAGAAACCACGGCCTGGAAAAATCGGGGGAGGTCCTCCATGACTGCACCTCGCGGGCGCGAGACAGGAGCATAGTACACCTGAAAAGCGGAGGCCTGAAGCACCGCGTGCAGCGTGGAGCGCTTGACGGGTGGAGCGTTGCCCCCTAGAATGGCAGCTTCATTTATGAAGGTCTGTTTTCAAACTGAGGAAGCAGGA
>JAMCWK010000001.1 GCA_023481105.1 Acidobacteriota bacterium
CTTCCGATCTAGCCCGCCGAAGTCTTAGCGACCCGCTCTCAGCGCCAAGCCCAGGCGGCGGTGAATACGTACCGATGGATCGCAGGACTCCCTGATGATCTACCATTAGACGAAAAGCTAATTCGTGCGATTCATTTTCGCATTGTTTCCGGCGCCGACGACGATCATTGCCAACCCGGGCAGCTTCGAAAGAAAGACGAGAATGTCACTTTTGGAACCCCTCGGCATCGGGGTGTCGAGGGTGGTGAGGACTGCGTAAAAGCATTTGCTCAGTTTGCTTCCGTTCTCCAGCGGGAGTTTCAGACCCACGACCCCCTCATCCAGGCGCTTGCGGCGCATTATCATCTGGCCGCGATGCACCCGTTCTTGGACGGCAATGGCAGAACGGCCCGTGCCATGGAAGCGCTTTTGCTTCAACGCGCGGGGCTGCGCGATGCCTGTTTCATTGCAATGTCCAACTATTACTACGATGAGAAAACCGCGTACCTCAGCGCCATGAGCGAAGTTCGTGCGCTCGAGCAGGATCTCACTCCCTTCCTGAAATTTGCACTCAAAGGAGTTGCCCTGCAAACCCGCAGGCTGTTGGCCGAGATCAAGCACGAAAACGCAAAAGCGCTTTTTCGCAACTTGATGTACGACCTGTTCTCCAGGCTCAAAACGCCCAGGAAGCGCGTCATTGCAAAACGCCAGATAGCAATCCTGAATATCCTTCTTGACTCTGGGTGGATCGAGCGCGAAGCGTTCGCGGACAGAGTCATGCATTTGTACAAGGGACTCGGCAACCCCGGGAAGGCAATCAGCCGGGATCTGAATAATCTTTTCCAACTCGGAACAATCAGAGTGCGAAGTGAAGGAGACCGGCAAGAAATTGGTGTCAAGCTGGAATGGCCGACGGAGATAACGGCAACTGAATTCTTTAAGCGCTTAAAGCAGCTACCCAAGGCGAAGGGCCAAGATTTCTTCCCATAGGCCGAATTTGGGGAAAGTTGTCAAGGGGGTGGAAGGGGTGAAAAGAACGCGGTGCGCGAGGCCAAAGCAGGCTTATGTGGAGCGAAATCAGTAAATTACAGAGAGTTAAGGAGGCAAAAATATTTTTCCGCGAAGCGAATAATAACCCCCTCCAGTATGGTATAATAGTATTATAGAGAGTCAGAGAGAAGGAATTCGGGATTCACGCGTGGAATGACGGCGGCCGCCAGGCCGCCATTTTTGTTTCTATCCACAAATCCTCGCAGCTTCCCCAGACTCTCTCAGCAACACCTCAAATTCTCAAAACCATCGAGGAAAGCCATGGCTAAGAAATTGAAGTGGGCACGCGTATGGGCGGACATTGAGGACTACCTGGTGCCCTACGTGCACCTGGACCCGCACGAGCGCGCGCTGTACCACAACCTGCTGCGACATTCGCGAGTGCAGAACAAACGCAGGATATGCGTGTCGCGGAAGGGGCTGGCGCAGAGTGCCTGCTTAAGTGTTACCTGCGTGCTGAGCCGATTGCGCTCGCTTGCGCGCAAGGGATGCCTGCGTGTGGTGAATCGCGATTATCACGGGCACGTGCTCGAAGTGTTGACGCCCAATGAAATCGCCGGCTGTGTGCCGAATGCAGCGAAGACTCCCGAGAGGGACCTGGAGGCTGCGGATTGCTTCCGCAATCGGGAATTACGGCAAGCGATCTACCGGCGCGAGGAGGGCAGGTGCTTCTATTGCCAGCGGAGACTGTCGTCGCGAATCATGACCCTGGATCATGTGGTGCCGCTGGCGCAGGGCGGCGACCACTCGTACCGCAACGTGGTCGCGTGCTGCTCCGATTGCAACGCGATGAAATGGCAGCACAAGGCGGAGGATTTCTTGCGGTTGCTGTTGCACAAGGGCCGATTGGGCCAGCGCCTATTGGAACGAAGGTGCGCGGTGCTGAAGGCGCTTCAAAAGGGGCTTTGCAGACCGAACCTGCACAAGCCCGCGCGATTGGAAGCGGCGAGGGCGCTCGAGTTAGGCGGGCGGCGCGCCTGCGCCTGACGCTGAACTACCAACGTCCTTCCTTCTGCTGCTGCGCGGACGTAGAATGGCAGTAGTACGTCCGCCCGTCTCGGAGGTGCTCATGCGCCGACTAGCCGCTATCCTGTGCCTGTTCTTATTGGTTGTTGCGGCGGGGCTCGCTCAGCAAACGCAGGAAAAAAAGGAACCCGTTCCGGCGCAAGCGCCGGCGAACTTGGTAATTCCGCCGGAGGAAGCAAAGCGCGAAAATCCCGTCAAGCCGACGGAAGCGTCCATCGCCGACGGCAAAAAAATGTTCGGCTATCAGTGCGCCATGTGTCACGGCGAAAAGGGCGACGGCAAAAGCGAGCTGGGCGAGACCATGAAGCTCACCATGAAGGATTACACCGACCCCGCCGCGCTGAAAGAGTTCACCGACGGCACGCTCTTCTACATCCTGGAAAAAGGCAAAGGGAAAATGCCCGGCCAGGAAGGCCGCATGAGCGCCAATCAGAAATGGAACATGATTAACTACATTCGCGCGCTCGCCAAAAAATCAGCCGAAGCAAAGACTGCTCCGCCGCCCAAGCCGGAGTAGCGCGGACTCGATGCCGCCTGTGCGGCGCGTCTTTCATCTGTGCTAATCTGTGTTCCTCTAGCGTTTCGCAATGACTTGGTTGAGGTGTGAAGATGAAGCATGCCGCCGGATTTCTGAAGCTGGTCAATGACGCGAAGACGCGGGTGAAGGAGACGAACGTCGCCGAGGTGAAGAAGCGCCTCGACGCCGGCGAAAAAGTCGTGCTGGTGGATACGCGCGAAGACAACGAATGGGCGCGCGGCCATCTCCCCGGCGCGGTGCACCTCTGCAAAGGCATCATCGAGCGCGATATCGAGGCAGTGGTCCCCGACAAAAACACCGAACTGATTCTCTACTGTGGCGGAGGTTTCCGCTCCGCGCTCGCCGCCGACAATTTAATGAAAATGGGGTACTCAAACGCGATTTCGATGGACGGCGGATGGCGCGGCTGGACCGAGGCGGGCTTCCCCATCGAAAAGCCGTAGAGTCTTTAGACGTGTAATTCGTAGTGGAAAAACTCTTCTTCGTGTTTCCATCCCACCTGCTCGTACAGTCTTTGTGCTGGAAGATTATCCTTCGCCGTTTCGAGGCCGAGGCCGGACGCGCCGGTCTCCTCCGCCAGCCGCCGCGTGCGTTCCATCAACGCGCGGGCCACGCCGCGCTGGCGCGCCTCGGGCACCACGTAGAGGTCGTTCAGTTGCCACCACGGCTTCATCGAGAGCGACGACCACGAAGGATAAAGCAGCGTGAAGCCCAGCGCCTTGCGCGTGTGCCTCTTTGCACCGGCCTCCTCGACGGCGAGAAAAATCACAGCCTCGTTTTTTAGCAGCCGCGCGTGGAGAAATCGCCGCGCCGCTTCCTCGTTCGATGGCAGTTTGTAAAATTGCCGGTAGGCATCGAATAGCGGCGTCACCGCCTCGGCGTCAGCTACTCGCGCTTGCACAATCTCAATCGTTTGCACATCGCCGCTCATCGCCGTCCTCCCCGATGTAATCTGCGCAAATCTGCGTGTATCTGCGGATGGATTCTTCGGTTTCTATTTGCGCGAAAGTTCGTCCAGCGCGGCCAGCAGGCGTTCGATTTCTGCAGGGGTGTTGTAGTGCACGGCGCCGATGCGCAGCAGCCCGCCGGACTCTTCCACGCCCAGGCGCTCCGTGACGTTGATGGCGAAATAATTTCCGTCCCAAGTGAAAATGCCGCTCTCTCCGAGAAATTCCGCGCAGGCCAGCGGCGATTTTCCCGCCAGGCGCACGCCGAAGGTCGGCACACGCTCCGCGAGGCGCGATTTTTCCGCGATGCCGTACACCTTCAGGCCACGGATTTTCGCGAAGCCTTCGAGCATCTGCACCGCGAGCCCGCGTTCATATTCGCCGACAGCGCGATAGGCGGCAAGGAGAGCTTCGCGGCGCGTCTTCACATGCGACTCGCTCTTGCGCCCAAGCTCCGCGAGATACTCCACGGCCGCCAGCACGCCGGCGATGGCTTCGTGCATCAGCGTGCCCACTTCCCATCTGTCCGGCAAGCGGTCGTACTGCGGGCGCACCTTGTACGCGCGCAGCTTCAGGAGATGTTCGCGCTTTCCGTACATCACGCCAGTGTGCGGGCCGAAAAATTTGTATGGCGAGCAGGCCAGAAAATCGCAGTCCAGCGCGCGGACATCAATCGGCCCGTGCGGCGCGTAGTGCACCGCGTCAATGAACGCGAGCGCGCCGGCGGCGTGCGCGAGGCGAATAATTTCCGCCACGGGATTAATCGTGCCCACCGCGTTCGACGCGTAACCCACCGCTACCACGCGCGTGCGCGCCGTGATTTTCGCGCGCAGGTCGTCGAGGTCGAGCGTGCAGTCCTCGACGTGAATGTCCACCTGGCGCACGACGACACCTTTTTCTTCCAGCGCGCGCCACGGCGCCACGTTGGCGTCGTGGTCCAGCGTGGTGACCACGATTTCATCGCCCGGCTTCAGCTCGCGCCCGATGGACCGCGCCAGCGCGAACGTGAGCGAGGTCATGTTCTGCCCGAAGTGGACCTCGTCCTCATCGCAGCCAAGAAGAGCGGCCAAGGCGCGGTGCGCCTCGGCGAGCATGGCGTCCGAGCGGCGGCTGGTGGCAAACGCGCCGCAAGTGTTGGCGTTCGACGTCTCGAAATACTCGCGCATCGCGTCGATTACGCGCTGCGGCACTTGCGTCCCCGCTGGCCCGTCCAGAAACACCGCCGGCTGGCCGTTCACCGATTGTTTCAGCGCCGGAAATTGTTCCCGCACCCATTGCACATCCAGTTTTCCCATGTTCGTCCCCAATTCTTGCGGCCCCGCATCATACCGCGCTTGATGCCTCTCGCGCTTCTTCGTGCATCTGATTACAATGGAAGTTCCCGCTGGGGCGTGGTCCAAATGGCAGGACGCTGCACTGTTAATGCAGACGGTGGAGGTTCGAATCCTCCCGCCCCAGCCAGTTAAAGACCGAAAATCGAAAAGCGAAAAACGGAAGACGAAAAGCGGTTCGCCTCGAATCTTTTTCCAGTGTATACTGCAAGAAAACAGACAGCCAGGATGGAAATCCGGGCAACAGAGGAGAGGAACCATGTCTCTACGGATCAACGACGAAGCGCCGAACTTCTCTGCGGAGACCACGCAGGGCAACATTGATTTTCACAAGTGGATTGGCGACGGCTGGGCGATTTTGTTCTCGCACCCCAAAGACTTCACGCCGGTGTGCACCACGGAACTCGGCTACATGGCCGGCCTCGCGCCGGAATTCGCCAAGCGCAACTGCAAAATCATCGGCTTGAGCGTGGACCCCGCGTCGAGCCACAACAAGTGGGCGGCGGACATCGAAGAGACGCAGGGACACAAGGTGAATTTCCCGATGATCGGCGACCCGCAGCTCAAAGTCGCCAAGCTGTACGACATGCTGCCTGCCGAAGCCGGAGAAACCTGCGAAGGCCGCACCGCGGCGAATAACGCCACCGTGCGCACGGTGTTCGTGGTCGGCCCGGACAAAAAAATCAAGCTCATGCTGAGCTATCCGATGAGCACCGGCCGCAACTTCGACGAAGTGTTGCGCGTGCTCGATTCCATTCAGCTCACGGCCAAGCACAAAGTGGCCACGCCGGTGAATTGGAAGCACGGGGATGACGTCATCATCCTGCCGGCGGTGACCGACGAGGAAGCCAAGCAGAAATATCCCAATGGGTGGAAAGCGCCCAAGCCGTACTTGCGCATCGTGAAGCAGCCGAAGTAATTTTTCGGATAAGCGAGCGGAGGCCCGTCATGAAGCGAACCGCAGCAGCAGTCTGGCAAGGCGACTTGAAAACCGGCAAAGGCTCGCTTTCGAGCGCGAGCGGCGTGCTGAAGAGCACGCCTTACTCCTTCGCCACGCGCTTCGGCGACACGCCGGGCACGAATCCCGAGGAGCTAATCGCCGCGGCGCATGCCGGCTGCTTTACCATGGCGCTATCCGCGCAGCTTTCCGGCGCGGGCCTCACCGCCGAGCGCCTGGAAACCACCGCCACAGTCACCATGGACAAGCTCGACGCGGGCTGGACGATTACCGCGGTGCACCTCGACCTGAAAGCGAAGATTCCCGGCGCATCGCGCGATGTGTTTGACAAAGCCGCCGCTGACGCCAAGGCCACCTGCCCGGTGTCGCGCGTGCTCAACGCGAAGATCACACTCGCCGCGACGCTCGAGCCCTAACGAATATCAGCTCGCCCGGCAATTTTTACCGCTCGCCATTTCTTTTTTTCCTAGACCCCTGCCGCGATGCCTTGCATTTTCAATTAGTTGGCTTTGGCCGACGGCGTGCTCCCATTTCCCCGTAGAGGGAAGGCAAGCGGAGAATCCTCTTTGAGGGGATTGAGGGCTGGGCCCGCTTGTTTTCCCTCGCTTTATTTCTGCGCACCAATTTGGCCCTTTCCGCGGCGCTTCCGCCGGACAAAAATGCTCTCGCCAACGGCACTCTGCACGCACATGATTGAAATCGTCCAGGCAGACACTTCCGCGCACATCGCCATCGTCCGCGAATTGTTTCTCGAGTATCAGCGCTGGCTGGGGCTGGACCTGTGCTTCCAGAATTTTTCCGCGGAGCTGGCCGCGCTGCCCGGCGATTACGCTCCGCCCGCGGGCCGGCTGCTGCTCGCGTTGCACGACACGCGTCCCGCCGGGTGCATCGCCCTGCGCCAGCTCGGCGACCATGCCTGCGAGATGAAGCGCCTCTTCGTCCGCCCGGAATTTCAATCGCTGCACATCGGCCGCGCGCTGGCGGAACGCGTCATCGCCGAGGCGCGGGCCATCGGCTACAAGCGCATGCGCCTGGACACGCTGCCGGTGATGACCCGCGCCCATTCGCTTTACGCCGCGCTGGGCTTCCGCGAAATCCCGCCGTACCGCCACAACCCCGTCCCCGGCGCGCGCTACATGGAACTTTCCCTGAATCCGAAATCCTGATTCCCGAGTCCTTCCGCCGCGCTTCTGCGATACAATCCCGGTTCCATGACCAAGTGCATGCACTGCGGGGCGCAGGTCCCGGACGGCGCGCGATTCTGTGCGGCGTGCGGCGCGCCGGTCAGTTCGATTTCGCAGATGCCCACCGCAGCGTCACGCGCGGTGCGTCCAAAGACTCCCGCGAGCGCATCGCGGCCGCCCTCCAGCGGCTCGTACGACGCCGCCTTCGCCCCCGGAGAAGTTCTTGCCGAGCGCTATCGCATTGTCGGCCTGCTCGGACGCGGCGGCATGGGCGAAGTCTATCGCGCCGACGATTTGAAGCTCGGCCAGCCGGTCGCGCTGAAATTCTTGCCCCGACAGTTTTGTTCTGACCCCGCGCTCCTCGAACGCTTCCATTCGGAAGTGCGCAACGCGCGCCAGGTGTCGCACCCGCACGTCTGCCGCGTGTACGACATCGGCGAAGTGGACGGCCACCACTTTCTCTCCATGGAATACGTGGACGGCGAAGACCTGGCCACGCTGCTGCGCCGCATCGGACGCCTCCCGCCCGCCAAAGCCGTGGAGATTGCGCGCCAGTTGTGCGCCGGGCTCGCCGCGGCGCACGAGCGCGGCGTGCTGCATCGCGACCTCAAGCCCGCCAACATCATGCTCGACGGCCATGGCCGCGCGCGCATCACCGACTTCGGCCTGGCCGTGCGCAGCGACGAAGCTGCCGGAGAAATCGCCGGCACGCCTGCCTACATGTCGCCCGAGCAGCTCACCGGCCAACCCGCCACGGCGCAGAGCGACATCTACTCCCTCGGCCTGGTGCTGTACGAAATTTATACCGGCAAAAAGACATTTGAAGCCTCGAGCTTCGCCGAATGGCGCCGCAAACACACGGAAGATCTGCCCACAAATCCCAGCCTGCACACTGCGGACCTGGACCCCGCCGCGGCGCGCGTCATCCTGCGCTGCCTGGAAAAAGATCCAGCCAAGCGTCCGGCCTCTGCTTCGCAGGTGGCCATGGCCCTGCCCGGCGGCGATCCGCTGGCCGCGGCGATTGCCGCGGGCGAAACTCCGTCGCCGGAAATGGTGGCCGCCGCGGGCGGAGAATCCGCGCTGCCGCTGCGCGTAGCATGGCCGCTCCTCGGCGGCGTCTTGTTGCTGATGGCCGCGGTGATTGTGCTCGCGCCGTATGCTACAGACATGGGATTGAGCCGATGGGAAAAAAGTCCCGCGGTGCTGCGCGAACGCGCCCGCGAAATTGCCACGCGCTTCGGTTACCAGAAGGACCCCGCCGACTCCACCTTTTGGATTGACCGCGATTACGACCCCATGCGTTATCTCGCCAGCAACAAACCCGCGCCCGGTTGGCGCAAGCTGTACCGCGATCTCGGCCCGCCGATGACCTTCGGCTATCGGCAAAGCCCGCGCCCACTGGCGGCGCCAGGAGCAGTTGACGTGAGAGCGGATACTCCGCCGCTCGACGTCTCCGGCATGGTGAACGTCTACACGGACACGCAGGGCCATCTGCGCGGCTTCCGCGCCGTGCCGCCGCAAATCGAACCGGAGAAGAAGACGGCCGCGGCGGAATTCGATTGGGCCTCCGTATTCACGGAAGCCGGGCTCGACCCCGCGCGCTTCCAGAAGACCGAACCGAAGTGGATTCCCGCTGTCCCCTTCGACACGCGCGCCGAGTGGACCGGCAGCATCCCCGAAATTCCTGACCTGCCGCTCACGGTGAGCGCCGCCGCGTTCCGCGGCAAACTGGTAAGTTTTGAGATACGCGGCCCGTGGTCAAAGCCTGAGCGCATGGAGGCGCCGAATACGCCACTTGGCCTGCGCATCGGCCAGATGACGCTGACTTCCATGTTTGTCGGCCTGGGCATTGCAGCCATCTTTTTCGCGCGCCGCAATCTCCGCCAGGGGCGCGGCGACCGCAAAGGGGCGCTGCGCATTTCCACTTTCATGTTCGCCGCTTCGGTTCTCGTTTGGGCCGTAACTAATCATCATCCGCCCGACGTCATCGCCAATCTGACGTCCGCCTCAATCGCTATGGCCATCGGGCTGCTGAGCGCCGGTTTCATCTGGCTGACCTATTTGGCGGTGGAGCCCTACCTTCGCCGGCGCATGCCGGAATTGCTGATCGGATGGGCTCGATTGCTGGAGGGGCGCTTCCGCGACCCGCGCGTCGGGCGGGACATCCTGATCGGCGCGATCGGAGGGACCGTAATCGCCCTGATTGCGATTGTGGTCAACGGCCTTTCGACCTGGTTCGCATTTCAGGGCCAGACCACCATTCCCGCGGTTGCTGTGATCTTCACAGGAGTGAACCCGCTCAGTTACTTGTTCCTTGTGACGCTGGCTTCGGTGACCCGGGCATTGGGCATTCTGGCATTGTATTTTGTATTTCGCGTCTTGCTGCGCAAGCCGGCACTCGCCGTGGTCGCGCTGGGAATCCTGCCGTTCCTTATCAATCTTGGCGGAGAGAACGCTGCGCTGGAAATCCCCGGGGCGGTTCTGGGCGCCGTGCTGATGACTTGGCTGGTGACGCGCATCGGCCTGCTGGCCGTCGTCGCGATGTGGTGTTTTGATTTGCTTCTCACAGGAGTTGCGCCTTCTCTCGATTTCTCCTCATGGTACGCGGCCTACACCATGCCGGCGCTTGTGTTTCTTTTGGCTCTCGCGCTCTACGCCTTCTACATTTCTCTCGGCAACCAGCCGATGTTCGGCGCCGCCTCCCTCGAAGACTGAAATCCGCGTCTCACCGCTTGTGTTATCATGAAAGGTTATTTTGGGCGTTTTGTACCTAATAGGGCGCGGGGCTCGCTGCTTGCCCCCTCTCTGACTATTGAAGACGGACCACTCGCTTCCATGGGCCTGAAACACATCATCGTCCGCGGCGCGCGCCAGCACAACCTGAAGAACCTCAGCCTGGACATCCCGCGCAATTCGCTCACGGTCATCACCGGCCTGAGCGGCTCCGGCAAATCTTCGCTCGCCTTCGACACGATTTACGCCGAAGGCCAGCGCCGCTACGTCGAATCGCTTTCCGCCTACGCCCGCCAGTTCCTCGACCAGATGGAGCGCCCCGACGTGGACTCCGTCGAGGGCCTCTCCCCGGCCATTTCCATCGAGCAGAAGACCACCAGCCGCTCGCCGCGCTCCACCGTTGGCACCATCACGGAAATCTACGATTACCTCCGCGTGCTGTGGGCGAGCTGCGGCACGCCGCACTGCCCGAAGTGCGGCAAGCCCATCGCGCGGCAGTCCACGGAACAAATTGTGCAGGCCATCCTCACGCTCAAGCCCGACGACCGCATCATGATCCTCGCGCCTATCGCTCGCGGCCGCAAAGGCGAATACAAAAAGGAACTCGAGAAACTTGCCAAGGACGGCTTCGTTCGCGCGCGCATTGACGGCGAGCTCTGCAACCTCGACGAGCCGCCCGCGCTCGACAAGCGCAAGAACCACACCATCGAAGTCGTCGTGGACCGCCTGCTGGTGAAGCCGGGCATCGCCTCGCGCCTGGAAAGTTCCGTCTCCACCGCGCTGAAGCTTGCCGGCGGCGTCGTCACCGTGGCCATCGTCGGCGGCGCCGAGCAGATGTACTCGGAAAAACTGGCCTGCGCCGATTGCGGCGTCAGCGTGCCGCAACTTGAGCCGCGCTCCTTCAGCTTCAACTCGCCCTACGGCGCCTGCCCCGAATGCAGCGGCCTCGGCTCGAAATACGATTTCGATCCGTCGAAAATTATCGCGGACTGGTCCAAGCCGCTTTTCGAAGGCGGGCTTGGCCCCGGCGGCGGCTCCGCGAATTTACTGCGCACGCTCAAGCTCGCCGCCTTCGCGCACAAGTTTGAGCTGGAGACGCCCTTTGAAAAGCTTTCCCGCCGCGTGCAGAACCTCATCCTCTACGGCAATCCGCCCAAGGGCATGCCCGACTCCGCCGCCACCAGCGGCAACGCGAACGGAAAAAATGGCAGAGGGAAGGTCGCACGTCAGGTCGCCCGCCCCGCGCGCGTTAAGGGCCTCGAATTCCCCGGCATCCTTTCGTTTTTGGAAGGCTTGCTCGCGGATTCCACTTCAGAAGCTTTTCGCGAATGGCTCACGCAATACATGTCTGCGGTGCCCTGCGCGGCCTGCGCCGAGCGCCGCCTGCGTCCGGAAAGTTTGGCGGTGCGCGTCGGCGGAATTTCCATCGCCGAATTCACTTCACTGTCTCTCGCCGGCGCGCGCGAAGCCGTGGACAAAATCCGCGCGCAGTTTGGCGAACGCCAACTCAAAGTCGCCGGACGCGTACTGCACGAAATCGCCGAGCGCCTCGATTTTCTGCTCGCCGTCGGCCTCGGCTATCTCACGCTCGACCGCAGCGCCGCCACGCTTTCCGGCGGCGAAGCGCAGCGCATTCGGCTCGCCACGCAGATCGGCTCCAAGCTGCGGGGCGTGCTCTATGTGCTCGACGAGCCCAGCATCGGCCTGCACGCCCGCGACAACGGCCGCCTGCTCGAAACCCTCGAGCATCTGCGCGACCTCGGCAACACCGTCCTCGTCGTAGAGCACGACGAAGAAACCATCCGCCGCGCCAACTACGTCGTGGACCTCGGCCCGGGCGCAGGAAACGCCGGCGGCTACCTCGTCGCCACCGGCACGCCCGACTCCATCGCCGCGAATCCCGCTTCGCTCACCGGGCGCTATCTCGCCGGCGATGTGAAAATTCCCGTGCCCGAAAAGCGCCGCGCCGCGAATGGAAAATCCATCGCCGTCTTCGGAGCGCACGCCCACAATCTGAAAAATCTCGACGCGCATTTTCCCCTCGGCCTGCTCACCGTGGTCACCGGCGTTTCCGGCTCCGGAAAATCCACGCTCATCAACGACATTCTCTATCGCGCGCTGGCGCAAAAACTCTATCGCGGCATGGAAGCCCCCGGCGCGTACAAAGCCATTCTCGGCATCGAGCACATTGATAAAGTGATTCAGATTGACCAGGCGCCCATCGGCCGCACGCCGCGCTCCAATCCCGCGACGTACACCGGCGTCTTCACGCCCATTCGCGAACTGTTCGCCATGCTGCCCGACTCGCGCGAGCGCGGCTACCGCCCCGGCCGCTTCAGTTTCAACGTGAAAGGCGGACGCTGCGAAGCCTGCCAGGGTGACGGCCTGCGCCGCATCGAAATGAATTTTTTGCCGGACGTGTACGTCACCTGCGAAGTCTGCCGCGGCCGCCGTTACAACGCGGAAACGCTCAACGTGCGCCTGAAGGGCCACAGCGTCGCCGACTTGCTCGACTTGCAGATCGAAGATGCACTCGCGCTGCTCGAAAACATTCCGCAGATCAAGCAGAAACTTTCCACGCTGGTGGACGTCGGCCTCGGCTACCTCACGCTCGGTCAGTCCGCGACGACGCTTTCCGGCGGCGAAGCCCAGCGCATCAAACTTGCCAAGGAACTCTCCCGCCGCCAGACCGGCCGCACGCTGTACATCCTCGACGAGCCCACCACCGGCCTGCACTTCGACGACGTGAAGAAACTTCTCGACGTGCTGCACCGCCTGGTGAATCTCGGCAACACCGTCATCATCATCGAGCATCACCTCGACGTGATGAAGCAGGCCGACTGGATCATCGACCTCGGCCCCGAAGGCGGCGCCGCCGGCGGCCGCCTCGTCGCCCAAGGCACCCCCGAGCAAGTTGCTCGCAACAAGAAGAGTTACACGGGACACATCTTGGCACGCGTGCTGAATGGATCGGGAGGAATCGCGAACGGCGCTGGCAAGTAGCACTCTATCTTTTCTGTCAGCGGTGATCTGTGTTCATTTGCGGCCGCAAGTTTTTCTCTGCGCTCTCTGTGCTTCTCTGTTTCCTCTGCGTTAATGTTTTGATCTTCTTTGACGCTTCAACGCTTTAACTTTTAACCTGCTTTCCCGTCGCATCAAACTTCACTTCCGCTTCCTTTCCCTGCGCGGTGGTCAGGTGGAACTCGTATGCGACGCTGGTTCCTTCCATCACTTTTTCCGCCAGGTTGATTTTGGCTTTCGGAAATTTCTTTTCCAGCGCCGCTTGCACGGCCGCAGGCACGTCCTTCATCTCCATGCTTTCCTCGACGGTGAGCACTTTGCCGTCCGGCGCAAACGAAACATCGCGATGCGTGGTGGCCTCCATGCTCTCCACTTCGTACACGGGTTTCCCGTCCTTTATTTCCTTTGCGTAGCCCTTCACGGTTGCTCTGGGGTACGCCTTTGCAAATGCCGCCAGCACTGCCGCGGGCACATCTTTTTCCGCGACCTTTATCTCGCCTTCATCCGCCTCGTCCGCAATCTTCTTCGTGGCCTTTGTTGCCTGGGCCGCCGCCGCTGCGCACAACGCCAGCGCCAGAGCCAGCATGGCCGCTGCTTTTAGAGTCGCGCCCAACAAATCTCGCGTTGAACTCATAGCCACTCCTCACCAATTAAAGTTCAAAGCAGCTCTTGCACTCCGCACATTGTAAACCCAACTTCTGGCTTCTCGCTGCGCCCTGTCCCCTTCCTCAACCTCGCCCCCACATTGGGAAGACAGGGTTTCACTTCGGGCTGTTCCGAATCTGGAGCCGTCTTCACGCCGTCCTGTTTTTGATCTCTCCTCCGCCCGTGGAGAACTTTTGCAAGCCGTTCAAAAGTCCGGCCTTGAGCCTGCTGGCTCCGGGCCCCGCGCCCGCAGAAGCAGCGTTTTGAAACGGCTTCCACGCTCCTGCCGGTTCTCTGGCACACGGCGTGCTCCTTTCCAGACGCGACCCGCTGCCGCCCGTGGTGTCCCTTCCCCCACCCGTACCCTCTGAGGTGCACGCATGGAAAGACAAGCGCGTTCTTTCTTCTCGAAGTGCCTGCTGCTGGCGTTCTTCTCGCTGGCCGTGAGCGCCGTGGCCCACGCGGACAGTTTCATTTTCGCCGCCGATTCTTCCGGTTATCTGTGGCACGTGAACCCGGCCACCGGCGCGGCCGCCCGCGTAGGCCTGATGAGCTATGTGATGACGGACATCGCCGTTTCACCCACAGGCGAGCTCTACGGCATCAATTTCAATACGCTCTTTCGGATCGATCCCACGACAGGCGCGGTGACCATCATCGGCAGCCTCGGCGTGAATACCGCCAACGGCCTGGCCTTCGGCCCCGGCGGAGTGCTTTACCTCTCCAACTATGTGGGCTCCACGGGGGGCGAACTCCGCACCGTCAATCTGCTCACCGGCGCGACCACGCTGGTGGGGCCCATCGGATACAGCTCGGCCGGCGATCTCGCCTTCTCATCTGACGGCACGCTTTATATGACCGACGATGATTCCCTCCTGGTCGCGTTAGATTTGCATACCGGTGCGGGACACGCCGTGGGGTCGGTCGGGTTCACCGACGTCTACGGTCTGGCCTGGCTGGGTAATCGGCTCTATGGACTGAATCCTTACGGCCAACTGTTCTGGATCAACACCGCTACTGGCGCGGGCTCACTCATCGCGAACACCTCGCCGCAAGTGTCTGCCTGGGGCGCGTCCGCTTCCTCCGTCCCCGAACCCGCCAGCCTCCTCCTCTTCGCCACTGGCGCCGCAATCGCCGCAGCGCTCCACCGCCGGCGACTTCGCCGCTAGCTGCCGCGGCCCTTTTTTCTTGCCCTGCTCCGCCACTGCGCTACCATGGTCCCCGCAATGACCATCTATTCCACGCCGCCGCTTTCGCTCGACCGCATCCGCACCTACCCGCTCGCGCGGCGCAAATCCAAAGTCACGGTGCGCGACTTCGCCCGCGTGCCCAAGCGCGGCGCGAGCGTGAAGCAAATCGTCGCATCGCTGCCGCACATTCTTGCCGGCGACGATTTCCGCGCTGTCCTCGCCGCCCTGCGCAAGGCCCGCGCGCAGCGCCGCCCGATTCTTTGGGGCCTCGGCGGGCACGTCATCAAGGTCGGCCTCGCGCCCGTGCTCATTGACCTCATTCGCCGCGGCTACGTCAGCGGCATCGCCATGAACGGCGCCGCCTTGGTCCACGATTTCGAAATCGCGCTCGTCGGCAACACTTCCGAAGATGTGGACGCGGTTCTCGGCCGCGGCCAATTCGGCATGGCTGAAGAGACCGGTCTCTATCTCAACGAGATTGCCGTCGGCGCCGTGCGCTCGCACATCGGACTCGGCGAAGCCGCCGGAAAGCTGCTCACCAACAAACGCCTCCGCGCAAAATTTCTCCAGCACAGCTTGCTGGCCGCCGCCTACCGCGCGCGTGTACCCGTCACCGTGCATTTGGCCATCGGCACAGACATCCCGCACATGCACCGCTCCGCCGACGGCGCCGCCCTCGGCGCGGCCACGCACCACGATTTCCGCCTGTTCTGCGCGCTCGTCAAGAAAATGCACCCCGGCGGCGTATATCTGAACTGGGGCAGCGCGGTGATACTCCCCGAGGTGTTTCTCAAGGCCGTCAGCGTGGCGCAAAATCTCGGCACTCCGCTACGCGGAGTCACTACCGCCAATTTCGATTTTCTCCAGCACTACCGCCCGCAGCAGAACGTCGTCATGCGTCCCACTCGCGCGCCCGGCTCGCGCGGCTTCGCCATCACCGGCCACCACGAAATCCTGCTCCCCCTCCTCTCCGCCGCCTTGTAGTTCAAGCAGTTAATTGTCACCCTGAGTGAAGCGAAGGGTCTTTCTTCAGCTTTCCTCCATCCCCGATTGCTTTTTTCATCTGTGTTTATCTGTGTTCATCTGTGGTTCCAAATTGTTTTCTCTGAACGCGTGACATGTCACAATGTTTCGCTCATGTCCGACGCCGACCCCAATCTCCCGCTTCCCGAAAGCGCCGCTGCGCCCGGCGAGCCCGCTCCCGCGCCGCAGCCCGCTCCGGCCACGCTTCCGCCCGAAGACCTCCGCGTGCCCTGGACGTGGATGGACGTGCTCATCTTCATCATTTTTTCGCTGGGCATCATGGTGGTGCTCGAATACACGCTGCAAACCATTCTGCTCTCCACCGGCCGCGTGAAGATGCACGAGCTTTCCGCCTTCGTCAGCACCAGCACGGTGTACGTTTCTGTGCGGCAATTCCTGTGGTTCACGCTGATGCTCGGGTTCCTTTATTTCACCCTGCGCCCGCGGCGTCCTGGGCCCTTCTGGGACACCATCGGCTGGCGCCCGCCGCATCTTGGCGAACTTTCCCGCACGCTGTTTTATCCGCTCTGTTTTTTTGGCGGCGCCGTGCTGGCGATTGTGATCGCAACTGCCTCCACCGCACTGGCCCCCAAGCAACCGCTGCCCATCCAGCAGTTTTTTCTCGACCGGCAGAGCATCTACCTGATGTCGGTGCTGGCGGTGCTCGTCGCGCCCATCGTGGAAGAGACCGTTTTCCGCGGCTTTCTCTATCCGGTCTTCGCGCGTACGCTGGGCATCCCCGGCGGCGTCGTGCTCACCGGAATTCTCTTCGGGCTGATGCACGCCCAGCAGCTTTGGGGTGGCTGGTGGCAGATTGCGCTGCTCGTGCTCGTCGGGCTGATTTTCACCACCGCGCGCGCGCAGACCAAAAGCGTCATCCCCTGCTATCTGCTTCACCTCGGCTACAACGCCATCCAGTTCATCGGCTTCTTTTTTTCCGACCAGTTCCACAATCTCCCGCTCATCAAGTAACTCTGAATTTGGCTTTTTCTTTTGCCCCCCACCTGCCACCTGACACCTTTCCCTTCTTGCGCTACACTGTCTCCCCCGCTTCGCTCGGGGACAAACCATGCGCGCGATACAACCCATTGACTGGACCCCGCAAGGCGTCCGCATGCTCGACCAGCGCCGTCTGCCGGGCGAAGTCGTGTACAACGTGTACGCCGACTACGCCGCCGTCGCCGCTGCCATTCGCGACATGGTGATTCGCGGCGCACCGGCCATCGGCGTGGCCGCTGCGATGGGCGTCGCGCTCGGCGTCGAGCGCTCCGCCGCAAAGTCACTCGACGATTTGCGAAAAGAATTTCCAATCATCTGTGGCACGCTCGCGAAAACCCGCCCCACCGCCGTGGATCTTTTCTGGGCCATCGAGCGCATGAAAAAAAGTTTCGCTGCTGCGGCGTCTGCACCCGGCGCTTCGCTCGACTCCATTCGCGCCGCGATAGTCGCCGAGGCCAAGCTCCTCCATCTCGAAAAGCGCGCCATTGACGAAGCCATCGGCCGCTTCGGCGCCGCGCTGATGCCGCAGGAAGGCCGCGTGATGACGCAGTGCAACGCCGGCGCGCTAGCCACCGCGGGCATCGGCACCGCGCTCGGCGTCATCCGCGTCGCCGTCGAGCAGGGCCGCAAGCTCACCGTGCTCGTCCCCGAAACGCGCCCCTATTTGCAGGGCGCGCGGCTCACCGCGTGGGAATTGCAGCAGGACGGCATTCCTCTCACGCTCATCACCGACAACATGGTCGGGCACATTTTGAAAACGCAGCAGGTGGGAGCCATCGTCGTCGGCGCCGACCGCATCGCCGCCAACGGCGACGCCGCCAACAAAATCGGCACCTATCAAATCGCCGTGCTGGCGCGCGAGCACAACGTTCCGTTCTACGTTGCCGCCCCGATTTCCACGCTCGATCTTTCCATCCCCAGCGGCGAGCACATTCCCATCGAAGAGCGTTCGCCCGACGAAGTCACGCACCTCCGCGGCGTGCGCATCGCGCCGGACGTGGCCGTTGCTAATCCTGCCTTCGACGTCACGCCCGCCCGCCTCATCGCCGCCATCATCACCGAGCGCGGCGTCGCCCGCGCGCCGTACACCGATTCCCTCCGCGCCCTCGCAAATGCAAAAACGCCGGCGGACTAGGAGCGGCTTTCAGACTACCCTCTTAGTGTTCTTATCTGTGTTGATCTGCGTTCATCTGCGGTTTGAATCAGGTGTGTAGCGGCGGATTCATCCCACCGCAGGGCGGATTGCCAGGATTGCCTGCTTCCGTCCGCGCAGCCGACTGAAAAAATCCCCGATGCGCTTCCACGGCCGGTACTTGCGGTTTAACAGCGCATGGCCGCGCTGTTCTTCCGCGCCTTCCACCACGCGCGCTTCCGCTTCCAGCCAATTGCCGCGCAGGCTTCCCCGCAGGTCGCACGGCGCCACGCGCACGCGCGGGTTCGCGCGGACACGCTTCACCTTGCCCGCGTTCGCCAGCGAATAGACGTACAGCACGCCTTCCGCTTCCGCGAACCACACCGGCGTGCGCACCCCCGCCCCATTGCGCCGGTAGGTTTCCAGTGAAATGTATTTGAGGCCAACGAACTTATCTTGCGTATCGTTCGCCATCCCGTGCCAGCCCACTTTCGCCCTGCGCAACGTCCGCTGCTGCCGAGAAATCGCCGCTTCCGTTGGCTCGCCGCGTGTTTTCGACTCTTTAACTCTTCAACCCTTTAACTCTGTAACTCTCTTTCTCAGTACCGGCTCGCCTTCTTCGGAAAGTTCGCATCGGCCTTCACTTCGCGGATCTGCGCCGTGTGCCGTTCGCTGTGCGCCGAGAGGAACAGCAGCCACTGGTAGCCGTCCATATCTTTGATCACCGGGCTATCCAGGTAGTGCGCGCGCAGTCCCTCCTGCTTCTGCGCGAACTCGAGGGTGGCCTTGCGGCTCGCTTCGAAGTGCTTCCACATTTCCGCGGGGCTCGCCCATTTTCCGCTCGGCTTCAGCGGGTCCGGCGCCTGCGCCTTGACGCTCCGGTCGGGAATCATTTTGGCGATCTGGCTGTCCTTGGCCTGTGCTGCGGTCGCGTTGTATTTTTCCGCCTGCGCCGGCGTTTTCATCACGGTTTCGTTGACCATTTTGAAGAGCAGATCTTCCGAAAGAGTGATGTGCTCCAGGCATTCCGCCACCGACCAGCGGTCCGGCGCGGCCTTGAAGTTCCACTGTTCCGGCGTCAGCCCCTTGGTTTCCTTTTGCAGCGCCTTGCGCGTGTTTTTCAGATGTTTCACCAGGTAGTCGCGCTCCGCCTTGTTCAGCGCCTGCGCTTCCACGGGCGCCACCGCCATCGCTGCCAACAGCACTGCACTCAACAAAAACAGCATTGCCCTCTTCATGGTCCCCCTCCGTTTTCGTTGGATTTGGAATTCGCCCATTTTCAGATGCTCCCGCACTGCCCGCGGATTCATCGAAATATACGCGCGGGCATTATTCGTTCGCTGGCTCCGCGCCGTGCAGTCGCATCCGCATGGCGAACGCGAATCCGCCCGCTCCCACCGTCCCCAGTAACGCCGCCAGCAACATGTACGTGTGCCGAATGCCCATCCATGCCGCCAGCTTGCCCGACGCCGCCACGCCCACCAGTTGCGCCACGGTCATCAGCGAAATGGACACGCTGCTCACGCGCCCAAGCATGGCCGGCGGCGTTTCCTGCTGCGTCAGCGTCTGCGACGGGATGAGCACCGCGCTCACGGCCAGCCCCAGCGCCAGGCTGCACGCCACCGCCGCGGGGGCCGTTGTCGCCAGCGCCAGCAGAAAAACGCCCACCCCGATCCCCAGTATCCCTCCCACGATCAGCAGGATTTTGGGCTTCTGCTGTGCATACTTCCCAACCCAGACGGAGCCGATGATGGTTCCGATGCCGATCATGCTGACCAGCGCGCCGAAGACCTTCGAATCCGCGTGCAGCGTTTCCCGCACGTACACCGCGATCAGCGCGTCGAACGCGCCGATGATGAACATTGCCGAGGCCATCGCCAACACCACGAAGCGCAGCGCGCGGTGCCCATGCAGAAATAGAAACCCTTCGCGAAACTCGGCGAGCACAGGGCCCAAGCCCTTTTTCGCCGCCCGTTCCTCCGTAGCGACGATCTTCACCGCCGCAATCATTCCCGCCGAAAAAACGAACGACACCGCATCCAAATAAAAACACGCCTTCTCGCCCGCCCACGCCACCAGCAGCCCGGCGATCGCCGGCGCGACAATCTTGTTGAAGTGCACCGTCTGCGCGTTCAGCGAGTTCGCCACCAGCAACTCTTCTTTTTTCACCAGTCGCGGAATGGCCGCGTTCATCGCCGGCAGAAAAAAGCTGGAGACCACGCTGACCAGCGCCATCACCGCGTACACCTGCCACGCCGCGCCGGCCAGCGCGAACAGCACCACCAGTCCCGCGCGCAGCACGTCACTCGCAATCATCGTGCGCTTCAGGTTCCAGCGGTCCACGAACACGCCCGCCAGCGGCCCCAGCACTGCGAACGGCAGGATGAACGCCACAAAAATTCCCGCCACCTGTTCCGGCGTGCCTTTCCAGCGGAACGCAATTAAGCTGAACAGCGCCAGGATGGCCAGCCAGTCCCCGAAGCTGCTGACAAACTGCCCCACCCACAGCAGCAGGAATCCCCGGTTCCCCAGCACCTGCCGAAAGGTCGCGCGTTGGGGCGCGCTCGCCGCATTGCTCGTTTCATCTGCCATGATTTGTTTTCGGAAAGAACACCTGACACCTATTCGTACCGCAAAGCTTCTACCGGATCCAGCTTCGCCGCTTTCCATGCCGGATAAATCCCGAACAGCAGCCCGATGCTCGCCGCCGTGAGCATCCCAATGCCCACCCAGAACACTGACACGGTCGCCGGCAGCCCGGGCGCCACCGCGCGCACCAGCATGCCCAGCGCGCCGCCGCCGAGGATGCCGATAATTCCGCCGATGCCCGTCAGGGTCATCGCTTCCAGCAAGAACTGCTGCAAAATGTTCCGGCGTTTCGCGCCGATGGCTTTGCGGATGCCGATTTCCCGTGTGCGTTCCGTCACGCTGACCAGCATGATATTCATCACGCCGATTCCGCCCACCACCAGCGTCACCGACGCCACCAGGAACAGCAAAATGAAAATCCCCGAGGAAATTTGCTGCCACAGGTCAATGAACGCATCCGGCGTGAAAATCGCAAAGTCGTCGTCCTTGTCCGACGGCAGCCGCCGTTCGCGCCGCAGGATGTCGCGCACCGCGTCCACCACTTGCGGCACCGCGTCCGCCGTGGAGGCCTTGATCCAGATCACGTAGTCCTTCTGCTCCGGATGCAGCTTGCGCAGCGTTGTCAGCGGAAACATCGCCAGGTTGTCTTCGGGGTTCGCGCCGCCGCCGAACGCTTGCTTGCGCAGTTCGTTCACGCCCACCACAGTGAACACGCGCCCTTCCACCAGCACTTCTTTGCCGATGGGGTCTTCGCTCGGATCGGGAAACAGGGTTTTGGCCGTGTCGTACCCCAGGATGACCACCGGCGAGTGGTGCTCTTCGTCCACCGGGTTCAGCCCGCGCCCGCGGATCAGCCCGATATCGAAAATCTGCCGCACCTGCGGCGGCCCGCCTTGCAGGATCACGTTTTTCGCGCGGTACTGCCCGCGCGTCACGTACGACGTCCCAGCGCCGAACTCCGGCCGGAAGATCCGCAGCGTCGGCGCCGCCGCCACCACGTCCGGCAGCGCGGCAATTTTATCCGACCACTCCGGCTGCAACTCCTTGCGCGTGAACCACTCGCTTGGCGGACGCCCCAGCGAGGCCCACGGAAAGCGGTAGCAGATGATGATGTTTGAGCCCATGGACTGCACCGAGCCGATCACGTTGGTGTTCAGCCCGTTGATGACGCTGGTCACGGCAATCACCGTGCCCACCGCAATCACGATGGACCCAATGGTCAGTGCCGAGCGCAGCTTGTTGCGCCGCATGGCGTCCACCGCCAGCCCGATGGCTTCGCCCAGCTCGCTCAGCCATGGCTGCCGCGCCACCAGCGCCCGCCCCGCAAATCTGCGCGCTGCGTGCCCTGCCGCTCCCTCCGCCCGAATTATTTCTGTCGTCCCCATCCGTGTAATCTGCGCAATCTGCGGATTCTTTATTCCGCGCGAAGCGCTTCGACTGGATCCAATTTTGCAGCCTTCGACGCCGGATAAATCCCAAAGAACAATCCCACTCCCGTGCTCACCACGAGCCCGGCCACCACCGACCACATTTTCACGGCGCTGGGCAGCGGCGTCACCCAGCTCACCACCTGCGCCAGCAGGACTCCGCCAGCCACGCCCCACAGCCCGCCGATGGCCGCGATGGTCGAGCTCTCGATCAAGAACTGCACCAGGATATCGCTGCGCCGTGCGCCGATGGACTTACGCAGCCCGATTTCCCGCGTGCGCTCCGTCACGCTCACCAGCATGATGTTCATAATCACAATGCCGCCGACGATCAGCGAAATGGACGCGATAATCACCACCACGCCGAAGAACGCCGAGCTGATGCCCGACCACACGCTCAGCAGCGTTGCGTTGGTTTCCACGGCGAAGTCGTCTTTCGCCGCGTACGCCAGGTGCCGCCGCCCGCGCAGGATCTGCCGCACCTCGTCAATCGTCTCCTGCACCCGTTCTGCGCTGGGTGCCTTGGCCCAAATGCGAATGTCTTCCCGCGCGCCATAGCGCCGCTGCACCAGCGAAATCGGCAGGATCACCCAGTTGTCGCGCGACTGTCCCAGCGCCGACCCTAGTTTCTTCCCCACGCCGATGATTTCGCACGGCTCCCCGTCCACGCGGATTTCTTTTCCGATGGGGTCGCTGTCGGTGAAGAGATAATCCACCACGTCCCAACCCACGGTGCACACGGGGGACGCCGTGCGCAGGTCGCCCTCCGTGATGTGCCGCCCGGACATCAGCT
>JAMCWK010000102.1 GCA_023481105.1 Acidobacteriota bacterium
AGGAAAAGAAATCCGCCCCGGCAAAAAAATCCGCTCCCGCCGCGCCTGCCATGGACGAAAAAGCCATGATGGACATGATGATGAAGATCGCCACTCCCGGCCCGGGCCACAAGAAGCTCGACGTCCTCGTCGGCGCCTGGCACGCCAAAATCACCATGTTCATGGACCCCTCCAAGCCCCCCGCCATTTCCGAAGGCACTTCGGCCTACAAGTGGGTCCTCGGCGGGCGCTACCTGGAGCAAACTGTGGACAGCACTTGGATGGGCCAGCCGTTCTCCGGCATGGGCTACACCGCCTACGACAACTACAAGAAGAAGTACGTTTTTACTTGGATGGACACCGCGGGCACGATGATCATGATCGCTCCCGGCAATTTTGACGCCGCGGGCAAAGTGCTCACCTCTACCGGCCGCATGGACGATCCCACACAAGGCAAGAACGTCCCCTTCCGCGAGAAAATGACCGTCAAGAGCAACGATGAAATCCTGTTCGAAATGTTCTCTCCCGGCCCCGACGGCAAGGAAATCCGCAACATGGAAATCATCTACACCCGCAAAAAGTAGCCGCGTGCCGCCGGCTTCCAGCCGGCGATTTTGTAGCTCACGTCTCGGCGGCGCCGCATTGTGGTGGCGCCTGACGTGTGGCCTTTCAGTTGAACGTTCAACGTTTAACCCTTCAACGCTTCTACCGAATCCTCCATCCATTCACTGGCCCGCCATGCAGGAATTTTTCTGGCGTCATCACTCCATCGCGCTTGAAGACCACTCCATCCTTCATCACAAACACCACCGTCCGCAGCGCATCAATTTCTTCCAGTGGATTTCCCTTCACCGCGATGAAGTCTGCCGGAAATCCCGCCCGAATCGGTCCGCGCTTCTCGTAAATGTTCGACACCTTGTATCCGTTCACCGTCATGATTCTCAGAATTTCCTTGTCCGGCACCGCCGCTGCCTTCCAGGTTTTTAGAAAATTGATCACCACCTGCCCGCGCGTCATCCCGGGCACGTAGTAATCCGCGTCCGTGGAAAACGCCAGCGGCACGCCATTCGCGTACGCGCTCTTCAGCCGCGCCACCGTGCCGTCGAACGCCGCCTGCGTCCCGCGGTATTCCGTGAACGGCGTTTCCGTTCCCACCCGCCAGATGCCTTTCTGCGCCATCAGCTTGTGCAATTCGTCCGTCAGCGCGATGTCGTGTTCGATGGACCAGATGCCCGCCTCAATCGCCCGCCGCGCGCCCTCTTGCGTTTGCACGTGTCCCGCCACCTTCAACCCGCCCGCATTCGCCGCCTCTTTGATGAACAGCTTCAAATCCTCCACCGAGTAGGGATACGGCTTGCAATCCACGCAGATTTTGATCACCTTCGCGCCGAAGAGCACATTCTGCCGCACCGCCTTGATGATTTCGTCCGGCGTGTCCGCGTCGAGATATTCCGGATAGACGATGTTGTGCTCTTTGGCCATTTCCGGCGTCGGATAAAATTGTCCGCCGACTCCGCCGATGATGATTCCGGAATTGATAATCGTCGGCCCGGGAATCCAACCTTGTTCGATGGCCACGCGCAGCGCCGTGTCCGCGTAGTTCCCGTTGTTGCCCAGGTCGCGCACCACGGTGAACCCGCTCGACAGCATCTGCATCCCGTTCGACGCCGCCTGAATCGCGCGGATCGCCGTCGAGTCCTGGATGTACGTGTAATAGTACACATCGTTCTCCGGCGTTTTCTTGTACGTCAACGCCAGATGGTTGTGCGCGTCCACCAGGCCCGGCAGCACCGAGTATTGCGACAGGTCAATCGTCTCCGCGCTTTCCGGCGCCGTCACGTTCGCGCCCACCGCGACGATTCGCCCGTCCTTCACCGCAATCATCTGGTTCGCCGTCGCCGTGCCCGTCTCCGGATCAATCAACCGCCCCGCGCGGATCAAGTACGCCGTCCCCGCGCTCGACGCCAGCACTGGCTGCCCCGGCTGCGTCTGCGCGGCCACGGGGAAAACGGCGAACGCGCAGATAAGGACTGCAAGGCAATAAGCCATGTTCGTGCGCTTCATCATTTTCTTTCTCCTCTCTGAGCCTGCGAGATTCCTTGCACTTGGTGATTCATCCTGCCACGCTTTGTTCCGCAATTCGTGCGATCTTCTTCGTCGCGCTCGACACTGCCATCTCCGCCACCCTCTCCAGCGCCACCATCCTCGCGCCCTTCATCCGCGGCAGCGCCTGCACCCGCATCAAATACGGTCGCACTGTCATCTCCCGATACGTCACCGTATGCTTCACCGTCGGCAGCGACACCCATCCATTTGTCATCCTGAGCGAAGCGAAGGATTTCTCTTGGTTTTTCTCTGCGCGCTCTGTGCCCCTCTGCGTCATCTGTGTTTCCACTTTTCTTCTCTTCGTCTCTTCCTCATGCATTTTCCCTCTCGCCACTCGGCACTCGCCACTCGCCACTGTCGGAAACTGCCACATTCCCGCGAACAACCCATTCGTCTCCGTCTTCTCCGGCCTCACCAGCAGCGTTCTGCCGCGCGCATCCACCAGTACCGCAGCCGCAATTTCAAGCTTCTCCGACGCGCGCTTTTTCCTCGCCGACGGAATTCTTTCTGCGATTCCCATCCGCCGCGCCTCGCACCATCGCGCCACGGGACACTCCCCGCACCTTGGCGCCCGCGGCGTGCACACCGTCGCTCCCAGCTCCATCATCGCCTGATTCCATTCCCCCGGTCTTTTCTCGCCACTCGCCACTCGCCACTTGCCACTGTCTCCCATCAACCTTTGCGCTCTCTCCTCCAACTTCCTCCACCGCACCGCCCCCCGCACCGCCGCCAACCGCGCCACCACTCGCGCCACGTTTCCGTCCACCACCGCCCGCGCCTCGCCGTACGCGATACTCAGCACCGCCGCCGCCGTGTACCGTCCCACTCCCGGCAGCGCCAGCGCGGCTTCGTACTCCCGCGGAAACTTCCCGCCATGCTTCGCAACCATCACGCGCGCCGCGCGCTGCAAATTTCGCGCCCGGCTGTAGTAGCCCAGCCCCGCCCAAAGCCGCAGCACCTCTTCGTTCCGCGCGCGCGCCAGCGCCCGCAGGGTAGGGAAGCGCCGCACGAATCGCCGGTAGTACGGCTCCACCGCCGCCACGCGCGTCTGTTGCAGCATCACCTCCGACACCCACACGCGGTACGCATCCCGTGTCCCGCGCCACGGCATCGCCCGCTTGTTCCGCGCGTACCACTCCAAGATCCGCTTTCGAAACGCCGTCACGGATCGCTCACTCAGCTTGTTCATGTTTTGATTATGTAGCGGCAACCTGCGATGGTCTTCGCAGGTTGCCACTTTTGTGCCTTATCACTCTGGAACTCTGAAACTCTGCAACTCTTCAACCCAATTTCTTTTTCGCGAATGGCCTCGCATACGCCGCCGGCGGATTATGTGCTGTCGTTGCCGCCGCTTTCTTGTAGAGCTCCATCGCTTTTTCCTTCTCGCCCATTTTTTCGTACGTCTGCGCCATCATGCACTGGATGAACGGATCGTTCTGATTGGCCTTCTGAAATTCCGCCAGTGCCGTCGCGTAATCCCCGCGGTAATACGCGACGTACGCTACCAGGTACGGAAAAAACACCGCCTGCGTCGGATTCGTTCCCTTATCCAGCGCTGCCTTCGCCGCCGCGACATGCTTCTGTGCCTCGTCGTGTTTTCCGCGACGCGCCGCGATTCTCGCCTGCGCATGCTGCCAGCGGAATTCCCACAAGTCCACGCGGTCCGGCTTGATGTTCGGCTCTTTCATTCCCATCTCGTAGCCGGTCTTGTACCACTTCGCCGCCGTGTCCACGTCTCCCGCTTCGAGACACACCCGCGCCACTTCATTGGCCATTTCGCCCTGCTGGAAGAAATCGTTCACCGACACCCAGTAATCGAAAACTTTTTGCTCCCACTCGACTGCCTTCTTGCAGTCATTTTCGAACGCGTACGACATCGCCATGGCTCGCTGCTGTGCGGCCTTAGCTTGCGGCGTCGCCGCTGCCTCAATCGCCCTTGCAAAATATTTCCGCGCCTCGGCATAGTTCCCCATCAAATCGAGCACCACGCCCGCTGCGTTGTTCGCCTGCACGGACTCCGGCGTCTTGGCGAGCTCCTCGCGATACACCGCCAGCGCCTCGCCCAGTTTCCCATCGCGCAACATCGCCCGCGCCTTCACGACGTATTCCGGCTGCGCCTGCTGTTGTTGTGGTTGCGCTTGTTGCCCGCTCGGAGTTTGTGCCGGAGCTTGTGCGGGATTCTGGGCCGCCACCGCTCCTGCAGCCACAAGCACGACCACCAAAGCAAATGGAACAATCTGTGTGTTTTTCATGCCCCGAATTACCTCACAAGGTGTTTGTCTAGGTTCTTCCCCTGATCCCTGACCCTCGATCCTTAGCCTCTGTCACTCTGCCACTCTGTCAATCTGTCACGCTGCCACTTTGTAACTCTTCAACCTTGTTTTTCTTGGCCGAATTATCTCACAAAATCCTTGCCTGATTCTCCTGCGCTAATTCTTGACTTCCGACTCCACTTTTCCTTTTCAGCCGCGAGAATGCGAAAGACGCTTGTGTTAACAGCTTTGCTTGCGCTGTGGCCCTGCGCAGCGGTTGCGCAGGAGACCCCGAAAATTGAGGTTTTCGGCGGTTACTCCTAATCAACGCCACCAGCGGCGCACTCACCCCGGTCACTGGCTCGCCTTTCGCGGCGGGATTAGGTCCCTGGGGTATAGCAGTCTCTCCTCCGCTGTAGTCGCAAGTATGTAGGGGCGGGCTTTAGCCCGCCATTTGGAGTTCTGTAGTGGCAACCTGCGCCGTCCCGCTCACTCGGGA
>JAMCWK010000145.1 GCA_023481105.1 Acidobacteriota bacterium
CTTCGGCTTCGACGCTGAGTCCGGTGAGTTCGTGGACATGATCAAGGCCGGCGTCATCGATCCGGCCAAAGTCACCCGGTTGGCGCTACAGAACGCGGCGTCCATCGCCGGCCTGATGCTCACCACCGAAGCGCTGGTGGCGGAGATCAAGGAAGACGAAAAGAAGGCTGCTGCAGGAATGCCCGGTGGGCACGGCGGCGGCATGGGCGGAATGTATTAGAAACAGTGGCTAGGGATTAGTGGCTAGCCAAACCAGGGGCGCGCGGCAGAGATGCTGCGCGCCCCTTTCGTTTGCGCCGCTTTCCTCCGGAGAGTGCGCTCGCTTGCCAAAAGAAAACACTTGACAAACATTTCATCCATTAGTTATAATTCATGGGTGGACTATACCTGGAGGCTGAATGCGGGTTAATTCCCCGAAATATTTGGTTAACAAATAATCGCGGTGGAATTCAATCAAACTTTCAAATCCTTTAGAATCATGTTCTTATGGACTTGATTCAAATTGTAACAGAATCCGCAACTCCCGCAGTTTCTTTGTTTTGCGGGATTCGATACACCCCCCCCGGGGGGGTGCTTCCACGCGCAGGCCAGCTAGCCCCTTCCCCGGACTGCTTGCGGACGGCCAGGTGGTCGGCTATAGTCTGGGCGCTTTTGCTCGCCGACAAAGGGAGTGAACTCATATGCCGGGAATGCTGAGCAAGATTCTTCCGCGCGAAGAATCCTTTTTTCAGATGTTCAACGAGCTGGCGGAGAACATCGACGCGGGAGCCAAGGCCATGGTGGAGCTCCTGGAAGACTTCACCAACGTGAATGTGCAGGTGGAAATTATCAAAAGCCTGGAGCACAAGGGCGACTCGCTCACGCACGCGATGATGAAGCGCCTGGACCAGACGTTCATCACGCCCATCGACCGGGAAGATATTCACGAGCTGTCGAGCAAGATTGACGACGTGCTGGACCTGACGGACGCCGCGGCCAGCCGGCTGGTGACCTACCGCGTGGAACGCATCCGGCCGGGCGTGGCGGACCTGGCCAAAGTCCTGCAACAGGCCACGGCGGAAATCGTGGCGGCTGTAAAAGTGCTCGAAAAACAGAAGTTCATCCTCGACCACTGCATCGAGGTCCACCGGCTGGAGAATGAAGGCGACCGCCTGAGCCGCGCGCTGATCGCGCAGCTCTTCGATGAAGAAAAAGATCCGGTGCAAATCATCAAGTGGAAAGAAATCATTGAAGTTCTGGAAACGGCCATCGACAAGTGCGAGGATGTTGCCAACGTGATGGAATCAGTGGTCATTAAGAGCGGCGGTTGATCCCTCGAGAGCAGCAAACGCAGAGAAACTCATCCTTCCGTCTGTGCTGAAAAGAAAGGCCAGAAATCGTCCATGGGAGATGTGAGCGCGGCCACACTGATGGTTCTTGCGCTGGTGCTGGCGGCGGAATTCGTCAACGGGTGTACCGACGCGCCCAACGCCATCGCTACGGTGGTATCCACGCGCGTGCTGCGGCCCTATCCGGCGGTGGCCATGGCCACCGCGCTGAATATTGCCGGGTCGTTCTCCGGCGTGGCCGTGGCCACGGTGATCGGCAAGGGAATCGTGAAATCGGATGTAATCAACCTTCCGACTATTGCCGGTGCCATGGTCGGCATTGTGGTGTGGAGCACGCTGGCGTGGTGGCGCGGGCTGCCCACCAGCGAGAGCCACGGGCTGGTGGCGGGTTTGACGGGGGCGGGACTGGCGACCGCGGGACCGCAAGCTTTGCTTTGGTCGGGCTGGCAAAAGGTACTGATCGGACTGCTGTTTTCAACATTCTTGGGTTTCACAGTGGCCATGGTGCTGATGCTGACGGTGTATCGCGTGTTCTTTCGCGTCCGGCCGCAAACCGTAAAAAAGTTTTTCGGAAAGGCGCAGATTTTTTCGGCGGCGTTCATGGCCTACGGGCACGGAAGCAACGACGGGCAGAAATTCATCGGCGTGTTTGCGCTGACGCTGTACTTGGGAGGACTGCAGGCGGAATTCACGATACCGGGGTGGGTGATTTGGGTGTGCGCGCTGATGATGGGAGCGGGCACTGCCGTGGGTGGCTGGCGCATCATCAAAACGATGGGACTGCGCTTGACCAAGCTCGAACCGGTGCACGGATTCTGCGCGGAGACGGCGGCAGCGCTGACCATCGAGGCAGCCTCGCAACTCGGCGTCCCGTTGAGCACCACGCACACAATTAATACGGCGATTATGGGTGTGGGGTCTACGCGAGGGCTTTCCGCCGTGCGCTGGGGCGTGGGCCGGGAAATCGTCACCGCCTGGGTCCTCACGTTTCCCGCGTCGGCGATTATCGCCTGGAGCGTGACGAAACTCCTCATCCTGTTCTGGACTCCTTGAGACTCCGCTATAATCAGAAGTGAGATGGTTGCGCAATGAGCCCATTGGAAAACGCGTTTGCCACGGTCGAAGAAGCACTGGAGGAGTTCCGCGAGGGGCGGATGATCGTCCTGGTGGACGACGCGGACCGCGAGAATGAAGGCGACTTGACCATGGCCGCGGAGAAAATTACGCCGGAAGCCATCAACTTCATGGCCAAGCACGGGCGCGGGCTGATCTGCCTGGCGCTGACCGAAGAACGCTGCGAAGAGCTGAGCCTGCCGATGATGTCGCCGCTGAACACGTCGAACTACGGCACGGCGTTTTGCGAATCCATCGACGCGCGGCGCGGCACGAGCACGGGCATCAGCGCGCCGGACCGCGCGACGACGGTGCTGGCGGCGATTGATCCGAAGACGCGGCCGGCGGACCTGGCGCGGCCGGGGCACGTCTTTCCTCTGCGCGCGCGGACGGGCGGCGTGCTGGTGCGCGCGGGACAAACGGAAGCGTCCGTGGACCTGGCGCGGATTGCGGGCATGCAGCCCGCGGGCGTCATCTGCGAAATCATGAACGACGACGGCACGATGGCGCGCACGCCGCAGCTGATCGAGTTTTGCAAACAGCACGGGCTGAAGCTGTTGACCATCGCCGACCTGATCCGCTACCGAATGCAGCACGAACGGTACGTGAAGCGGCTGGCGGAGTCGGATTTGGAAACGCGCTACGGAACGTTTCGCATGATTGCGTATTCGAGCGACGTGGACAAAGAAGTGCACGTAGCGCTGGTACGCGGAGACTTGCGCGGCGGCGAGCCGCCACTGGTGCGCGTGCACTCGAATTGCCTGACCGGCGATGTGTTCGCCTCGATGAACTGCGATTGCCACGAGCTGATCGAGCAGTCGCTCAAGAAAATTGCCGCGGAAGACCGCGGCGTGTTCGTCTATCTGCATCACACCGGGCGCGGATTCGGCATCGAAGTGCCGGTGGAGGAGCCGGGCGCTGCGGCGCGCATCCGCTACCACGCGCGCGGGCAACTGGACCGCGACCTCGCGCGGCAGCGCATCGTGCAGCACGAAAGCGGCATCGGCGCGCAAATCCTGATCGACCTGGGACTAAAATCGCTGCGCGTGCTCACCAATCATCCGAAAAAAGTGGTGGCGCTGGATGGCTACGGCCTGACCATCACCGAGCAAGTGCCCATCCCGCTGACAGATTTCAAGAAAACACACCAAGTCCTGTGAAGACGCTGAAACGATTTCTCTTTGAGCTGCTGTGGATTTGCGCGGCCGGAATCTGCGCGTGGTTTTTTCCGAAGACTGCGCTGGTGATTGTCGCCTTCGGCGCGGCAGTGACGGTTGCGCTGCGCATGGTAGAGCGGCGATGGATGTGAGAAGACTTCGGGCGCAGCGTGCTGCTCCCCTACGATGAGGGCGGCGGAATGACGGTGATGTAGGGGCGGATCTTGGCGAGGCGCTTCTTGGTGAAGCCGGGGACGGCAAGTAGCTCCTCCACCTTGCGGAACGGGCCGCTCTTTTCGCGGAAGTGCACGATAGCTTTCGCCGCCGCAGGCCCCACGGTGGGGAGGGCTTGAAGTTGCTCGACTGTGGCGGAATTGAGGTCGAGAGGCTTTGCGGGAAGCGGCGGTTTCTTGGATTGCGCGAAAGCAGAAGACAACGCAACCGCGAGCAGCATTAGTCCAATCAGGATTCGAGCACGGACAATCACTCAATCACCAATCCATGTGCGTCGCGAATTTCGAGCGGGCCGAAGAGCGCGGCCTGCTCCTCGATTTGCGCGCGGTCGCCGACGACGACAATCTGCGCGTTGGCGGAATCAAAGTGCTTGCGCGCAGCGGCGAGCACTTCGGCGCTCGACAGCGCGTGCACTTTGTCGCGATATGTCTCCAAGTAATCTTCGGGCAAGTTGTTCAGATAGACCGTAGCGAGCTGACCTGCAAGGCCATCTTGTGTAGCAAGGCCGAGTGAGAACACGCCGCTGAGATACAACTTCGTGTCGTTCAGCTCGTCGTCACCGACAGGCAGCGAGCGCATGCGGTCCAACTCGTAGAATATTTCCGTGAGCGTGGCGGCCACAACTTCATTGCGCACCGCCGCGGCGGCAGTGAAGTAGCCGTGCTGGCGAAGTGGAGTGGCCGCACTGCGCGGGCTGTAGGTGTAGCCCTTCTGCTCGCGAATGTTGATCACCAGGCGCGAATTGAAGGCGCCGCCGAAAACGGCGTTGGCCAGCAGCAGCGGCATCCAGTCAGGATGATGGCGTGTGATAGCGCGATTGCCGATGAGCACTTGCGCCTGCACCGTGCCGGGCACATGCACAAGATGCACGCGGCGTCCGCGCACGTCCGACAACGCGGGGTAGGCGGGTTCCGGCGTCACCGGAGCGCGCCATCCGCCAAAGGCACGCTTGATCTGCTCCATCATGCGGTCGGCGGAAAATGCGCCGACGGCGAGAAAGAGCGCGTCGCCGGGCGCATAGAGTTTTTTGTAGCAGGCAACGAGCTGTTCGCGGCGGTACGCAGCGACTTGCGCTTCGGTGGGCGCGATGGTCGCATAGGGATGCGCGCAGAAAAGCACCTGGCGAATGCGTTCGCCGGCGAGGAAGCCGGGCGTGGTGCGCTCGATTTTCACTTCCTCGAGGCGCTGACGGCGCTCGCGCTCGAATTCCTCCTCGGGAAAGGATGCGTTTTGTGCGAGGTCCGCGGCAAGCGCGAGCAATTCCCCGGAAAATTCGCTGAGGCCGGAGAAAGAAATGGCGGAAGTGTCGGCACCGGCGGAGGTGGAAAGGTCAGCGCCCATGCGGCGAAGGTCTTCTTCGATTTGCACGTGCGAGCGCGAAGACGTGCCAGCACGGACGACGGAGGCGGTCATCTCCGCAAGGCCGGCGGCTTCCTGCGCGACGGAGGCGTTGCCGCGGCGAATGAGAAGCTGCGCGTCGAACTTGGGAATGGTGTGCGATTCGACGAGCACCACCTGCATGCCGTTGGCGAGCTTGCGCTGCGTGCGGCGCGGCCAGACGACCGGGCGTTCAGGAGCGAGCGCGGGCACGGCGGCGAAATTCGCTTGCGGGGTGGTGGCCATTACGCAGCCCCCTTCATCACGGGGCGGCGCTCAACGATGGCGCGGTTGCCGCGCACTAGATATTTTTGCGCGGCGGCTTGCGCCTGCGCGGGCGTGACGTCGAGAAAACCGTCCAGAATGCTGTTGACCAGCGTGGGATCGTTGTCAAAAAGCGCGAAGCAGGCGAGATAGTGCATCAGTCCGAAGCGCGGCATGTAGCCTCCCATCCCCGCTTCGAGCGTGGAGTAATAGTCCGAGCGGAATTTCACTTTCAACGGGGCCAACTCGTCAGCAGCAATTCCCTTCTCCTGCACGTCGCGGATGACTTCGTCGTAGGCAGCGAGTGTTTGATCCACTGAACATTCGGGCTTGTGCATGACCGTGGTAACCATGAGCATGGGGCCGTTGTAGTCGAAGACGTCGCCCATGGGATAGTGGATGCCGCCGGAAATTTCCACGGCAATCTGCTTGTCGTGGACCAGCGAGCGATACATGCGGCCCGCGCGGCCGCCGTGCAGGGCCTGATCCACCATGGCCAGCGCGTGCCAGTCGGCAGTGCGGCGCTTGGGGGCGTGATAGCCGATGGCCAGCGCGGGCAGCGTGCCGAATTTTTCTTCCACCAGGCCGCGGCGCTCTTCGGATTGCGGCGGCTCGCTCGCGTCCACCGCGGGCGGAAGTTTTCCGGCAGGGATGGACTCGAAATATTTCTTGGCGAGGCGAAAACCCTCGTCGGGCTTGACGTCGCCGAGCATCAGCAACACCGCATTATTGGGGGCGTAGTAAGTGCGGAAAAAATTCTGGACGTCACCGAGCGTAGCGGCGTCGAGATCGCTGAAATCCCCATAGAAATTATGGGCGTTGGCCCAGTTGCGGTTGGCGACGGGCGGCAGGTCGAGCCACGGAAAGCCGCCGTAGGGCTGGTTGAAAACGTTGACGCGAACTTCTTCCTTGACGACGTCGCGCTGGTTGCGAAGATTTTCGTCGTCCACCTTGAGGGCGCGCATGCGGTCGGCTTCCAGCCACAAAGCGCGCTCGAGAGCGTTGCTCGGGACGGCTTCGAAATAGTTGGTGACGTCGTAGCGCGTGGAGCCGTTCAGCACGCCGCCGGAAGAGTTGATGAGCTTGATGTGCACCATTTTTCCGGCGTTCTCCGAGCCCTGGAACATCATGTGCTCGAAGAGATGCGCGAAGCCGCTGCGTCCCTGCGGCTCGAGACGAAAACCGATGTTGTAATAGACGCCGACGGTGACGAAGGGCGCGGCGTGATCGGGAGAAATGACGACGCGCAAACCGTTGGCCAGCGTGGTGTGTGCGATGGGGATTTGCAGTTTTGTCAAATCAGACTCCTAAAAGCTTTGGAACCACAGATGAACACAGATAAACACAGATTTGGAAAAACCAAGCGATTACATGTTCAACACACGCTTCAGGCGGCGGAGCGTGGCGCCAGGGTCCGCGGATAGCACACGCGCGCTGAGCAAAAGCATGGCGGCGTGGGCAGCGCGGAATTCTGGCGCGACTTTTTTCAGCGCCGCCATGTGTTTAGCAATCGTCGAAAAATCTCCACGGGAAATAGGTCCGGTCCATGACGCGCGCGGGCCGAGCGTTTCCAGGTTGTCGAGCACCTGCCGGGCCATGCGCGCCAGGCCGCTCTGCGCCTGCTTGCGCGAAAAACCGAGCGCGACCAGCAACTGCGTGCCGCCCTCGACGAGCGCAAGCACGTGCGCCGCGGCAAATCCGCCCGCAGCATGATACGCAGGTTTGGCCGCAGCGGGAATCTGAATCGGCACACCGCCGAGCTGGCGAGCGATGCGTCGCGCCATGCGCACGGCCGGCGCGTCGCCTTCGATGGTGAATGTCACACCGCGCAAATCGGGAATCCCGCGCGCGCCAAAGGTTTGGAACGGATGCATCGAGCCGACGGAAGCGCCGAGGCGACCAAGCGCGGCGAGGGCGCGGGAATCGATGGCGCCGCTGGTGTGGAGGACGATCATCCCGCGAATCCCAGATGCCGGGCTGAAGCCCGGCCCTACAAAATGCGCTAGTTTTGCGGAAGTAGCGGCGATGGAGGAGTCGGGTGTGGCGACGAGAATTACGTCTGAGGAGAACACGGCGGGCGTGAGTTGCGCGGAAGGCTTCCCTGCTCCGATGGCGCGGACCGCGGCGCGGGCTGTGGAGGCGGAGCGCGTGACGACGGCGCCGATGCGCCAGCCACGGCGATGAAGAAGTTTGCCGAGGGCGCGGCCCACGCGTCCGGCGCCGATGATGGCCAGGCTACTCGCCCGAGAGGAAGACATAGAAGAGATAGGATAGCGTGATTTGCGCGGTTCGCAAAAGAGAGGGTGCTGTGGCAGTACCGAACCTTGGAAACCGCAGATGAACGCAGATAGACGCAGGTATTCAAAAGATTTAACGCAGAGATCGCAGAGGCGCGGAGAGCTCAGAGAAGGCGAAGAGGGATCCTTCGCTTTGCTCAGGATGACAGAGGAGCAGGAGCTGCGGGATCGGTAGCAGACGTGAGTTTGAGGGAGCGGAGGCGGTCGCGGAGGGCGGCGGCGCGCTCGAACTCGAATTTCTTGGCGGCTTCGCGCATCTGCGTTTCGAGCTGGGCGATGGCCGCGCGCAAATCGTCTTCGGTCTTGATATTTTCCGGAAGCACATCTTCCAACGGCACGGTGACGTAGTCGGCTTCGACGATGGCGGCGAGGCGCATGTCCACGGACTTAACGATGCTCTCGGGCGTGATGTTGTTGGCGGTGTTGTAGGCGGTCTGCTTGGCGCGGCGGCGATAGGTTTCGTCAATGGCCTGGCGCATGGACGCGGTCATCACGTCGGCGTAGAGAATGGCTTTGCCGTTGATGTGGCGCGCGGCGCGGCCCAGCGTCTGAATGAGCGCGGTGGCGCTGCGCAGATAGCCTTCCTTGTCAGCGTCGAGGATGGCGACGAGAGACACTTCAGGGAGGTCGAGGCCTTCGCGGAGCAAGTTGATGCCGATGAGCACGTCGAACTCGCCGCGGCGGAGGTCGCGCAAGATGCGCACGCGCTCGAGCGTGTCAATTTCTGAGTGTAAGTAGCGGCAGCGCACGCCGACTTCGCTCATATACTCCGATAAATCTTCGGCCATGCGCTTGGTGAGCGTGGTGACGAGCACGCGCTCGTGGCGCTCGGTACGCACGCGGATTTGCTCGAGTAAATCGTCCACCTGGCCCTTCACCGGGCGCACTTCGACTTCGGGATCGATCAGGCCCGTGGGGCGAATCACCTGTTCGGCGAAGACGCCACCGGATTTGGTGAGCTCGTAGGGCCCGGGCGTGGCGCTGACGTAGATGGCCTGATTGACGCGGTGCTCGAACTCCTCGAAAGTGAGCGGGCGATTATCGAGCGCGCTGGGCATGCGAAAACCGTAGTCCACCAGCGTTTGCTTGCGCGAGCGGTCGCCGTGATACATGCCGCGGACCTGCGGAATGGTCTGGTGGGCCTCGTCCACAAAAAGCAGGAAATCCTGCGGGACGTAATCGAGCAGCGTGGGCGGAGCCTCGCCGGGCAAGCGGCCGCTCAAGTGGCGCGAATAATTTTCGATGCCGTGGCAGTAGCCGATGGTGCGCATCATCTCGATGTCGAAGAGCGTGCGCTGCTCGACGCGCTGGGCTTCCACAATTTTTCCGCGCTTCTCCATTTCCGGCTTCCACCAGTCCAACTCTTCGAGAATGGTTTCGATGGCGCGCTCGCGCTGCGCGGCGGACATGACGTAGTGCGTCTTGGGATAAATGGGCAGGCGCGGGATGTCGCGGCCGCCGGCGCGGATTTCGCACGTGAGCGGATCCATCTGATGGATGGCGTCAATCTGGCTGCCCCAGAGCTCGATGCGGTAGGCGTTGTCTTCGTACGGCGGGAAGATTTCGATGGTGTCGCCGCGAACGCGAAACGTGCCGCGGCGCAAGTCCTCGCCGCGCTCGTACTGGATTTCGACGAGCTTTCTTAGGATTTGTTCGCGGGGGATGGCGGCGTTTTTTTCGAGCATGAGCAACGCGCCGAAGTAGGCTTCCGGCGAGCCGAGGCCATAAATGCAGGAGACGCTGGCGATGATGACGACGTCGCGGCGCTCGAAGAGCGAGCGCGTGGCGGACATGCGCAGCTTGTCCAGCTCGTCATTGATGGTGGCTTCCTTCTCGATGTAGGTGTCGCTGGAGGGCAGATAGGCTTCAGGCTGGTAGTAGTCGTAGTAGCTGACGAAATACTCGACGGCGTTGTGGGGAAAATAGGATTTGAATTCATGGTAGAGCTGCGCGGCGAGCGTCTTATTGTGGGCGAGAATGAGCGCGGGACGATTGATGGCGGCGATGACCTTGGCCATGGTAAAGGTCTTGCCGGAGCCGGTGACTCCGAGGAGGACTTGATGCTTGTCGCCTTGCTCGACGCCGCGGACAAGCTGGGCGATGGCCTCGGGCTGGTCGCCACGAGGCTCGTAGTCGGAAACGAGTTTGAAGTCGGCGGGCACAGTGGCCTTCAGCAAGCGATTTCAAAACTTCCATTATATCGCAGGCAAGAGCGTGATGTTCGTGGTGCTTTCAACGCGGGCGTTGATGCGGAGTTGGGAGCCGCCGTCGGTGGACGTGATGGTGACGTCCATTTCTTCACTGGAAGTTTGCGTGACACGGACGAGGCTGCCGGTGCGCAGCGAAATGTAACTGAGGCTTTCGCCGGAGCTGGAGAGCTTTCCGGAGGTGCGCAGGTTGCGGCTGCGGTACTCGTCGGGAGTGGCGTTGCGCAGGGGACGCTGGGTGACGCTGAGGCGCGTGCGGATGAGCGCGCAGGTGTCAGCGGGCGTTGCCGGGGCGCACGGCTCGTCGCGCAGATAGGTGGACTCGGTGCGCCAAGTGAGGCCGAGAAGCGGCATGCCGGGGACGTTGGTGCGCTCGCCGCTCCAGGATCGGCCGAGGACTATTCCTTCGCGCGGGAGTTCGACGCCGGAAGCGAGCTGTGAAAACCACTCGCGCGCGGCCGCCGCAGATTTTTCGTCAGGAAACATTCCATCGAGGCCGGAGTAGTTCGTCGCGCGGCCCTGTGCATCAAGCGAGAACTCAAGCGAGCGGCCTTCCAGCTTGCGGTACTGCTCCTGCAGGACGCCGAGCGCGGGGTCGAAGGAATCGCTGGTGGCCGTAGCGGAGGATTTTTCGTAGGTGATGCGGATGCGCTGCGGCGCGTCCGGAGCGGAAGCGAGGATTTCCATGCGCAAAATGGCGGCGAGATTCACTTCCGATTTTGAGGGGCCCTGCGGGTCCTCGATGCGGCCCGATGAGCGCGAAGTGGTGACGGTGTGCGCGTCGATTTGGTAGCGCAAAATATGGCCAGGGACAAGTTTAGGGGCTAGGTGGAGGCGTTTTTGCGCAACGGACGCGGCCTGTTGCTGGGGCGCGGCAAGCAGCGCCCCTACAAACGGAGGCAGCCAGCCTCCGCTACTCAGGGCGAACAGAAGCACGGCACGGGTTGTCTTTGCAGTCTTCAATCTGCACCTGCACGGAAAGGCGCGCACGAAAACGCGGCGGATCGGGCAAGCCGGCGACCGCGTCGAGCGTGCGAGAAATTTCGCGTACAGCAGAACGCTCGGCGGCGAGCACGCGGCCGTCGAGAAGCGCGAGCGTGGTGAGCGATTCGGCGTGGAAGCGCGCCTGCGCCGCACCAGCTTCGGGCATGTCCGCGCCGCCAGCCACGCTTCCAGAAATTTGTTGCACTATGTGCAGCCGCACGGCGGGCTCCGCACTGCTGCTTGCGTCGAGCCATTCCCCGCTTTCGACGCCGCGGACGTCCGACCAGTTGTCGAGTTTCGCGGAACGCGGCTCCTGCCAACGCTCGCCGAAAACAATGGGCTTGCCGGGCAGTGTGACCGCAGGGCGCAGCGCGCGCAACAGCCAGAGCGTGAGCAGCGGCGGTGCGTTTTCGCCGAGCGCGGGAACGCCCTCGGGCGGCAAGGCGATGAGTTGCCCGGCGGGCGTCTCGCGATAGCGCAACGTGCGCGGGAAGCTCCAGTTCTTGACGGCGTCGGCAAGCGCGGCAGACATCTTCCTCGCGTCGTCGTCGGCAGGCGCGGCGCGGAATTGCGCGGCAGCAAATTCGTCGAGGACTTCCTCGAGGAGCGCGGCGCCGTCTTCGGCGACGGCCGCAACGCGCGAAGTGGCGCGCCAGGAGAACGTCACCTCGGCGCTGCGGGAAAAAGGCTCCACGTAGGCTTGCGCGCCGGAGGGCACGGGGCGCTGGCCGTCGAGCTCGCTACGCAGGGTGAGGCGGACGCGGTACACATGCGCGGCGCCGACAGAGAAGGAGCGCTCGAGCTGGCGCTGTTGGGCGGACGCGATTTCAGCAAACAGCGAAACGCAAATCACGGCGAACAAGATGTAGCAAGGGCGACGCATCGTCGAGGCAGACATTGTGATGCAAAGAGAAGCAGGGGGGAAGCTCGACCTTAATACACAAAGCGCTGCGCGCTGGCAAGAAAAAGCCCCTCCGGCAGGGAGGAAGGCGCTACGCGCCGCCAGATTTTATGTCGCGGCTGAAGCTGCGACCCACATAGTCGGAACGCAGTAAGCAGCGCCCCTATGAAACCTCGCCAAGCAATCGACAACTTGCCGGACAGGCTGAAAGCCTGTCCCACAAAAGCGCGTCCGGGCGCCCTACTTGCCGGACATTTTGCGTTCGAAGAAATCGTAGGCGGCGGCGTAGATGCGCAGCCAGTTGTTGTAGAGCAGGAAGTCGTGGACTTCGTCGGGATAGACGATCTGCTCGAAGTACACATTCTGGCGGCGGAGGCGAGCAACGAGGTCCACCATTTGGGAGAAGGCCACGTTGCGGTCGTCGTCGCCCTGAATGAGCAGGACGGGTGACTTCCATTTGTCGATGCTGGCGACGGGAGATGCTTCTCGTGCGACCCTTGCGGCTTCGTTGGGAAGCGGGACTCCGGCAATGTTGCGCTGAGACCAATCATGCACGCCGTGCAAGTCCACGCCGGCAGCAAACAGATCGGAATCGCGTGCCAGCCCCAGCGCGGTAAGGTAACCGCCGTAGCTGCCGCCCCACAGGCCGATGCGCTTGGGGTCCACGTCGGCGCGGGCTGCGAGATATTTTCCAGCGGCGACGATGTCCTGATATTCCGAAGCGCCGCGAGCGCCGCGATTCTTCGCCTCACGAAATGCACGGCCGTACATGATGCCGCTGCGATAGTTCACGCTCAGCACGATGTAGCCGCGGCTGGCGAAATACTGATTCACGCCGTAGGCCTGGTGATAGTAGCCGCGGTTGTGCCAGCCGAGCATCATCTGGCGCATGGGCCCGCCGTGCATGAAAATCACCGCGGGTCGTTTTTCGCCGGGCTTGAGATCGGCGGGGAGGAAAAGCTGGTCGTGGCACTCGACGCCGTCGGCGGATTTGATGATGACCTGCTGCGGCACGACGAGTTTGTCGGACGGAAAATCCTTGGGCAGCGCGCTCTTGGCGAGCATTTCGCCTTTGCCGTTGGCAGTGGCGCCGCGAACGAAGGGCATGGCGGGCACGCGCGCGTCGGAAGCAAAGTAGGCGATGAACTTGCCGTCGCCGGTCAACGCAGGAGCCCATTCAATGCCTTCGCCGGGCGTAAGGGATTCCGGAGCGCCGCCAGAAACGGAGACACGCGAGATGTGGCGGCGGTCAATGTCGCCGCAATTGGAAGAGAAAACGATGCTGCGCAGGTCAGGCGTAAACGTCGCCTGCTCGAACTCGCAATCGCCCGGGGTGAGCAGCACCGGCGAGCCGCCGGTGGAAGGCATGGAGTAGAGATGCAGCCAGCCGTCCATTTCGGACGCGAAGACGACGCGGCCATCCGCGCCCCAGTTCAGCAGCGCTGGGCCGGCCATGCGCGGGATGTTGCTCTCGACGTTGTCGGCGCTGTGCCAGATTTCCTTCGCGGTGCCGGTGGTGAGGTCGGCGGTCCAAATGGCCCATGGATTCGGCGCATCGGGTCCGGTCCAAAAGCCGGGCTGCGGGCCTCCGCTTGGGCGCGCGGGCGTGCGAATGAACAGCATGGATTTTCCGTCCGGCGACCAGCGCGGATTGCCGTCGCGGTCCACAGAGGGCGCGACGAAGCGGATGGATTTTTTCGCCGTGTCGTAAATGACGATGAGGCTGTGCGTGCCACGGTTGGAGACGAAGGCCAGCAGCTTGCCGTCGGGTGACCACGTGGGCGAGCTATTCTGGCCGCGCTCGTCAATCATCATGGGCTTGCCGAGGCCGGAAACCGGCGCAAGCCAGATTTTGTTCTGAGGAGTTTCCTTGTTGTCAGGCTTCACATAGGCAACGAGCGCGGCAGCGTCCGGGCGCGCCGGCGAAACCGCCGGAGAGCTGCCGAGATCGATTTTCTTCGGCGCGCCGCCTGCCCAGGCAATGGACCAGATGGCCTGGTTCACACCGGTGGGATCGTTCGTCGGATTGGGCACGTCGCCGGCGCTGTTCCTGTTGCCGCCGCGGACGTAGACGATGGTGCCGCCGCTGGCAGTGAAGCCCAGGCTGGTGATTTCCTGACCGTCGTCGTTTTTATATGGTGTGAGCTGGCGTGCGGCAAACTTCGGCCCTTCAGCGACCCAGATGTTGCGCTTGCCCTGCGCGCGGAAAGCCCAGGCGATGCGATTGCCTTTGGGCGCGGCAGTCATCTCCGAGGGAAACGGCGAACTCAGCACTTGCTGGAGGGTGAATTTTTCTGCTTGTGCAAGAGCAACTGAGGAAATCAGGACGAGCAGACAAAACAAGCCGGCGATTCGCTTCATGTTTTTTTCTCCGACCAAAGAATGGCGTGCCGATGGTAGGACGCGCGAAGACTAGATGCAAGTTTCAAGAGAGACAGTGACAGTGTTGCAGAGTCACAGGGTCGCAGCGTTAGGGCTGTTTTGCGGGTGCGGCACGAGCAAGTTGCGGGGCAGAGAGCGGACCGAGGAGACGGAAAGCAGGCGAAGACGGAGCCACGGGGTGAAGCAGAATATCGAGCTGGCGGGCAATGTCCACAGTGCCTTCAGCGTTCCACTGGCCGTCGGGAAGAACGAGGCGGAGCTCTTCGAACTGGAGTTTTTCGGCGGTGAGGTTCAGCCGGACAAAAGCCGAGCGGAAGTTGCTGAGGCCGGGGCGCGAAGCGCCCAAGCGGACCGATTCGGCGAAATCGAGGCCTCGATACTGTGCGTCGCGGAATTCGAAGGCGCCCTGCGCGTCCAGCGAGCGCAGAAGATTCTCTCGGCCGATGCCGCGCGTGGAGAGAGAAAGCTCTCCATTGGCGGTGCCGGAGAAAAGATTTTTCAGCGTGACGGTGGCCGCGGTGAGCGCGGCGAGATTGACGCGTTCGATCTTGGCTTGCACTTCATATTTTGGCTCGAGTGCCAGCTCGGCGCGGAACGAGCCGCGCACGGCGCCGCCGTAAAAATCGGCCTGGGCATCTGTCAAGCCGAGCTTGCGACCGTCGATTTCGAGCGTGCCGCGCAGATTGCGCAAAGTGACAGGCGCAAGGGTGAGATGGTCCACGCGCACCTGGCCGCGAGCGTGGAGACGCCCGAGTTGCTCTTCATACTCCGCGCTGCCGCGCCGAGTGGCTGCGGTGCTGATGAGTCGCTGGAGCAGCCCCTGTCCGCCTGCGGCGGACGCGGGGTTCAGCCATTGATTGATCGCTGCCACTTCGAGGCGGTCGGTGGAAAGCGAAAATTCCCAGGGGCCGAATTTTCGAGAAAAAACAGAACCGGTCCAGCGGCTGCCAAACACCTCCGCGCTGGCAAGGGTCATGCGGCGCTCGCCGGGCGCAGCAGACCAGGCGAACTGTGCGTCCTTCAAGAAAATCGGCTGATTCATGAAGGGCGGCAGCAGACGCGTGCCGGTGAATCGCGCCGAGCCCTGCGAGTTGATGGCGAACGGAGAAACCCGGCCGACGGCAGTGGCGGAAAATGACGCGGGGCCATCCACCGCCCAGCCTCCGTCGAGCGGCCAGCCGAAGGCGCGCGTGACACTGAGGAAATCCTGGAAGCGGTCCGTCTGGCCGCCTAGATTCAGTTTGAAATCCCCGCACAGCAAAGCAGCGCAATGTCCTCCGGCCTGTGGCATGCCAGCGCCGCTGGCGGTAAAGCGGAAAGCGCGTCCGCCAGCGGGTCTCGTGCCCGGAGCGGTCGGCGCGAGCGTGAATTGAATCGGAAGCAATTCCATTTTCGCGGGAGTCCAGCGCAGGACGGCGCGGTCTGCGCGAACGGCAGCGGTGAAGCCAGGCACGACTATCTGCGCGCCATCAGAAGCCAAAGCAGCGCGGTGGATTCCGACGGGCCAGCCGCTGAGGTCCGCGTCGAGGCCGGCGTTGCCTTCGATGCGGAGGTCTGGCGCGACGCCCGGGCGGAAGGCGCGATACCAGTCAAGCAGGTCGTTCAAGCTGATGCCCGTGGAAAGAACGCGGAAATCGGAGTCCTGCGGGCGCGCCCACTGGACAAAACCCGACGCGCGCACCGCAGAGCGCGGCGCTTCGAGAAGAATCTTGGAAAACTCGACGCGGGCGCGCTCTGGCATCCACTTCGCTTCGACGACCAGGTTCAGTCTTGGATCGGAGGGGCGCGTCGGCAGGTTCCAGCCGTGCACATCGCGCAGGCGGATGGCCCCCTGGAAAGACCACACGGAGGGTTCGCGCAGGGTGGAAGTTTGATTTGGCGGGAGGGAGGCAGAGGCGGCCAGCTCAAAATTGCCGCGCATGCCGTAGTCGTAGCCCCGGGCGAGGCGCAGCGCGTCGGAAAGCGAGGCTTCCTGCCACGTAAGCGCAAGTTCGGCGGGCACGAGGCGCGAGGCGGTGCTGCCGATGGTGCCACGCAAGCGCAGCGTGCCAGGCTCCTGCACGGTGACGCCCGCGCGCATGACGGTGGCTTCGAGGTCCACGCGCCAGCGGCCAGCGGCGTCGCGCTCGACGTAGCCTTCCACGTCGGTGAAGGCGAACGGATGCTTGTCCACGCCGCGCTTGAAATTGATGCGGCCGGTGTCGATGTTGATGCGCGTGAGCAAAGCTCGTCGCGGAGCGGCGGTGGACGGCGCGCCAAGGCTCGCCAGGGACACGGGCAGCCAACTTTCCAGGTTCCATGTGCCGTCGGCGTTGCGCACGAGGTTGAGGCTGGGGCGCGTGAAGGAAACGGTGTCGAACTCGAGGCGGCCGCGGAGCAGCGCGGTCCAGCGAATGCCGGCGGTGAGCCGCTCGGCGCGGAGAAAGTGCTCGCGTCCGAAGCGCGGGTCTTCGCTGACGGTTACGTAATTGGCCACCAGGCGCGGGCCTTCGAGAATGCTGATTCCGAAGTTGCTGACCTCCACGGGGCGGCCGAACGCGGAAGTGATGCGTGCGGCAAGGGCGCGTTGCACGCGGTTGGTGGAAACGACCCAAACCAGGCTTAAATGCGCGGCAGGCCAAACCACAAAGGCGATGGCGAAACGGCGCAGCCATGTGCGGCGGCAAGTGCCCGGAATGTGCGGCGCAGAGTTCACAAGAGGATGAATTCGCGGGCCAACCACCCGCGGGAGAGATTCTGGCAGAAGCGGGCGGAGAAGCAAAGTCGCAGGGCGAGAATGGCAGAGAGATCCTTCGTCCCGACAAAGGACGTCGGGATTCAGGATGACGAATCGCTCGCGGCTAGCGGACGGAGCGGAACATGCGCGCCCAGCGGGTGCGGACCGGCAAACGGGTGAAGGCGTGGGCGAGGCCGATGAGCCGCCCGCCCAGAGTGCGGTCGGCGTAGTCGTCGGAAGTGGCGTCAACCGACCAGTAGATCATCACCGGACGTCCCATGACGGCCTCGCGGTCCACGAAGCCCCAGTAGCGGGAATCCCAGCTATGGTCGCGATTGTCGCCCATAACAAAATATTTTTGCGGAGGCACGACCAGCTCGTTACGCTGCACGTGGCGGAGCAGTTCCTCCGCCCATTCGGAGCGCACGTTGCGGCGAAGAAAGAAGCGGTCGGCAGGCGGAAAGTTGTCACCGAAGGGATCGTAGACCGCCGGGTCGTGAACTTTGTACGGCTCATCGAGCGGCCTGCCATTCACGTAGACCTGCTGGTCAGTGATTTTGAGGCGGTCGCCGGGCACGGCGATGACGCGCTTGACGTAGTGCGCGTGATCGTCGAACGGGAACTTGAAAACGATGACTTCGCCGCGCTGAATTTCGCGATAAGGGAGCAGCGCGTCGTACCACGCGCCGCGACCGCCGTAAACGAATTTGTTGACCAGCAAATGATCGCCGACGAGCAGCGTTGGCTCCATGGAGGGCGAAGGAATTTTGAAGGCCTGGACGACGAAGCTGGTGCCGAACAGCGCGAGCAGGACAGTGACCAGCAGGGATTCCGCGTACTCGCGCAGACTGGTGACCTGGCGGCGCTTGCGCTTGGCTGGCACGAGCGCCCCGGCTGCCGGGACAGGCACGGCGGGAGACTCGGCAGCCTGCAACGGAGCGTCCTGCGTTGGGTCGCTCATTTCGCCTCGGCGGAATCGCGAAGGCGCGCCAAGGCCGCGCGCGCGGCAATCTGCTCTGCTTCCTTCTTCGAGGAGCCCTGTCCTTCGGCAACGGCGCGGCCGTCAATGCGCACTTCGACGACGAATCGCTTGCGATGGTCGGGACCGCTCTCGCTGGCCACGCAATAATCCGGCAGGCGGCGGCCGCGGGATTGCAGCCAGAGCATCAGCGCGGACTTATGGTCGGGCTCGCCGAGGGAATCGGCCTGCTCGCGGAGCGCGCCGTCAAGCAGCGTGCGGCGGACAAAATCCGCAGCCGCGGCGAGGCCGGCATCGTAATAAATGGCGCCGATGAGCGCTTCATAGGCGTCGGCGAGCGGGTCGCGCTGCTCGCGGATGCCTTCCTTTTCACCGGCACTGCCGACCAGCAGAAAGCGTCCGAGTTGCAAACGGTTGGCGGCGGCTTGCAGGGAACGCGCGTTCACGAGCTGTGCGCGTGCTTGCGTGAGGCGACCGACAGTCCAATCGGGAAAAGCGGCCAGCAGTTGCTCGGTGATAGCGAGGCCGAGAATGGTGTCGCCGAGGAGCTCGAGCTTCTCGTTGTCTTCGGAAATACTTTCCTTGAGATCCTGGCGGCGGGAGCTGTGCGTGAGGGCGCGCTCGAGCCACTCCGCATTGTGAAAGCGGTGGCCCAGAGCGGCTTCGAGTTCCTCGCGCGCGGCTAGGGTGGTGTGCATCCCGGAAATTTCTGCCGCGGGCTCGCGAGAGCCCGCGGGCGAAGCGTCACGGCTTGGGAGGCGCCGGAGCGGGCGGCTTCGCGGCCGCCTGTTTCTTGGCTTCCGCCTGTTTTTGCTTGCAGGTTTCCTGCAACTGGCCAGCAACGTCCGCGCAACTGCCGTACGCAGCAACGGATTCTTCGAAGCGCTTGGTAGCCTGCAGCACAACTCCGAGCAGGTAAAAATCCACGGGATCGGGATTCGTGGTTACCTTGGTGGCCTGCTCGAGCTCGGAAGTGGCCTCCGCGATACGATCCTTGCGGAGGTAGACCAGGCCCAAACCGCCATGAACATCGGCTAATGCGTCGTTTTTGATCTTGGCAAAGTTTTCTTCGAGCATGGATTCCGGCTTGGGCAAGGTGGGGAGGAGCTCGAGCGCACGCTTGCCGTATTTTTCCGCTTTTTCGAATTTCTGCTGCGCATCCAGGTCCGTGGGATTCGTGCGGCGGGCCAGAGCCTTGGTCATGGTGACCAGCGCGGCCACGTTGTCCGCATTGATGCCCAGCGTCTTTTCGCCCGCAGCGAGCATCTTGTCTTCCTGGCCGAGGTTCTGAAAGGCCGTGGTGAGCGAGGCGTAGACCGATTCGCGGTAACGGCTGGTGGGGAACTTCTCCTGGAACTCTTCGCCCAGCTTGGCCTTTAACGCGTCTTCCTTGGTTTCAAAGAACGCTTTGTAGGCGGCTTCCTCTTCGGCATTCACGGGCGGAGCGGCAGGCTGCTCCGCTGGGGCGCCGGGTTGCTTGGCGGGAGGCTGCGCGGGAGTAGCGGGCTGCTTGGGAGGTGGCTGCTGCTGCGTGGACTGCGCCGCCAGCGGCGTACCGATCACCAGCGCCAGCAGCACCATGATTGCGAGAATTCGTGCTGTGACTTTCATTCCTTGTTCTCCTTCGGTTTTTTTCCTTTCCCCGGCCCGGCGACGACGTGCTGCGCTGAGAGGCGGCGGGACGGGGAGTGGATTCGTCGCTCGTACTAAGGACGTTGCGGTACACCCTCGTTTTTCGAGGGTTGAGATCCTTTGTCGATGCCGCGGCGGGCGGCGATGCGCGCGGCGTCCGGCGCGCCCTCCACAGCCAGCGCCGCGCGATACTCGCTCAGTGCCAGCTCGCGATTTTGTTCCAGGTCGTAGATGCGTCCCAAATGAACGTGAGACCAGGCCACCACAAAAGGCGGCTTCTTCTCTGACGTCTGCGGGGCCGCAGAGGTTGCGCTGACCAAACCGAGAAAAATTTCTTTGGCCTTGTCCACTTCGCGGCGCAATACGAGCGAAACCGCCAGGCCGTACAGCGCGCGCGGCTGGCCGGGGTACTTGGACAAGATGCGCTCAAAGGTCGCGCCTGCTGTCACGCCGTCCTGCGCCGCAATGGAGCGATCGCCTTCGATAATCCACGCGTCAAGTTCGCTGACTTCTGCATTGGGTTCGGCCGCCGGCGCAACCTCGGCAGGCGCGAACTGGACAGTTTCCAGGCGCTTCCCTTCTTCGCCGAGGCTGATGCCGCGCAGCAAGTCGGGAAAATACATGTTCATGGGAGGTTCGGACTGATCGAAGCTGCGCAACAATTCGCGGTGTAACGCGCGGACCAGCACAAAGCCGCTGGCTTCGGCGGCGTCGATTTCCGCGGCAAGCTTTTCGGGTGAGGGCTTGCTGAGGCGCAGCTCGACGGCCTTGACCAGGCATTCGGTGAGCAGCGCGTCGAAATCGTCTTTGAATTCCGCGGGGAGGCGCGGGGCGCGCGCGGCGTAGTTGAGAAAGATGCGCTTGCTGTTGGTAGCGGCCTTGAAACGCAAGGGCAGCGGGTCGAGCAAATAGTGCAGGTAGGCGTGGCGAATATCGTCGAGCGGCAACTCCGAGCCGGGACTCAGCATGATGGCGTAGCGATCGCCGACACTGCGGGACGATGTCTTTCCGCCAATCAGCGGCTCGACAATCACCGCAAAACTGCGCCCGATGCGCGGCTTGGGCAGCTCGCGCAAATAGCCGTTGACGAGGAAAACAATGTTGGCTACCGGCGCACTGAAGCGGCGGATTTCGCGGTCGTATTCGAACTGCACGCTGCGCCAGAGTTCCTCAATGCCGGCTTCGCGGTCGAACTTTGCGAGGACTTCGTTGAAGCCTTCGAGGGCCAAAACTTCGGGAGGCAGCTCGTCGCGGGAAACGATGAACTTGAACCCGGGAGGCAGTCCGGTGACCAGGGCGAAAGAAACGTAGCGCGCCAGAGTGGCGGAAGAGTCGGCGACTTCGTGGTTGCGATAGAACTCGCGCATAGCATCGGTGGCCGGGCCCTTCTTGCGCAGAAGCACTTCGCGCAACCGGGTGCGCACGGGATGAAAGCCGGTGCTGCTGACATTGGATTCGTAGCCCGCGGCGTGCAACGCGCACATCACCGAGAACAACTGGCGGCTGGAGTCCACGGAGACGCCCGTTTGCTGAGCGCGCGCCGCCGGCGCCCCTGCGCCGAACAACAGCACTCCCAGAAGCAAAGAAAGAAGAGCGGGAAAGAAAAGCGTCTCTCTGGAAGGAATCGTTCGGATTGACCGGCACACCGGCCGGGAAACGGTCTCCACTCCACCCACCATCACCGCGGAAAGTTACCGCAGATTCGCTGACATGCGGTCGAAATAACTTTACAGGGAGGATTAGATGCAGTCAAGGAAACGTAGGCTGTATGGGAACAAGCAGGCCCGATCCAAAGATCGGCCCCACATACGGAATGACTAGATTTGCGCGGTTAGCCGCGGACGCGGATTTCGGAGAAGCTGAGGATGACGCGGCCGCCGGGGACGGGCCGTCCAAAGCTCATCTGCGGGCGGAAGCGGGTGAAGAGCATCATGTGGTCGAGCTGTTTGCGGACGGCGGGATTGTCCGGGCCGGAAAGGATTTCGTAGCCCACGGCGTCGCCGCGCTCGTTGACGGTGGCTTCGATGAGCAGAAGACTTGGGCCGTTGCTGGTCGTGTCGGTCTCGCCCATGGGGAACGGCGAAATGCTTTGCAGGCGCGCGGGCTGGAGCAGGTTGGTGGGCACGTCGTTGGGCACGGCGCCCAGCGGCACGCCGACAAACAGGTTCTGCAGCACAACAGCGAAAA
>JAMCWK010000040.1 GCA_023481105.1 Acidobacteriota bacterium
CTCGGTAAAAAAATTATGGCGGAGGAGGAGGGATTCTGCGCGTCAAGCGCATCCGCCTCGGGCGGAGAACCCCTTCCGCTGGTAAAAGTCCCTCGGTAAAAAAATTATGGCGGAGGAGGAGGGATTCTGCGCGTCAAGCGCATCCGCCTCGGGCGGAGAACCCCTTCCGCTGGTAAAAGTCCCTCGGTAAAAAAATTATGGCGGAGGAGGAGGGATTCGAACCCCCGGGACCCTTTCGGGCCCAACGGTTTTCAAGACCGCCGGTTTCAACCGCTCACCCACTCCTCCGCTTTTCAGGTTACCGTCGCCAGCTAACACGGTCAAGGCGCGTGGCATCGCTCGTATGCACTGCGCTATCCTGAATTTTGCGGCAGGATCGCTACGCCGACGGGGAAGTTGATGACGCCGTAGCCGCCTTGGTGGGCCAGTCGGAGGGCGGGAACTCCACGCCCCAGAAGCGCGGCGCAGGCGTGAGGAACTCCACGCCGATGCGCTGCCCGCGCTCAGCACTGCTGCCGATAAACACCACGCGGCTTTCCTGCTCTTCCAGCGTGGCCGGATTGGTGACCAGCACGATGGCGCCCATCGCCAGCGGCGCTTGCAAATAAAACAGCGCTCCGTGCGCGTTCACCACAATCGTCTCCGTGGTCTCGCGGAACGACCGCCCGTCGGTGTTCTTCCCGGTGACAAACGCCGGCAGCTTGATGAACACGCGCGAGCTGCGTCGTTTATTTTCTTCCAGTGGTGCGGTCACGGTCCACCTCCCTGACCACGAGCGGGTTGCCTCAGATGCCCCAGAGTACGCGTATCGTGCACCACTCCCGCGCCGCGCGTCAACGCTGAATTTGGTTGGATTTCCCGCGGAGATGCCTACACGACTTCATTCCGTCGACGCAATCTCTTGGCACTTCTCGAATGCTTCAACCTTTTCGATTTTTGGGTACTTCGGATTGTCGTTGAACTGAACCGTATAACAATGCGATCTGTGCATTTCGTTTCCGACTTCGGGTGAGACGTACGCAAAATGTTTTGCCGAATATCGCTTTTCAATATCCGAAAAAACTTCGAAGAAGACCTTGTACTCCGTTTTTGTGGCCAGCGCTTTCCTGTATACTCGAATGACTGCCTCTTGGTTATGGGCAGGAAAGAGGGTGGACGCGCCACTCGGCCCCAACTGCGAACGAGAAACCTTGCCGGGCCGAAATCCCCAGTCTGTGCGTGTGGGGGACGCGGCAGCAGATTTCGCTCGCTTATCAACTTCCCTTGCGATCGTTGTTGTTTTGCCCCTCTGCCATTTGAGTTCGAACGGCACTCGAATCTTCTGCCTCCGTGCTAGAAACTCCTTCCACAATTCCGCGTTCTCAATTGGTCTTCCTTCCGCATTCTTCCAGCCGTCTCGTCTCCACAAGCGTGCGTTGTTGCAGTACTGCTGGAGGTAAAGCGAGTCGGTGATGATTAGTGCCCTTGTAACGCCCAAAGTCTTGGCCTCGGCGCACAGGTATTCGAGCGCCCGAATGCACGCCAATAGCTCCATCCGGTTGTTGGTTGTTGCCTTATAGCCTTCTTCAAAAACCACTTCGCACTCGCGATTTAAGGCTTCTGGGAACTCAATCATGCCAGCAAGTCCGCCAGGGCCTCCGGGATTCTTTAGCGCGGAGCCGTCGATGTGGATTTTGTGTGCGTGCGGGTCATACATGTTGTGGTGTTGCCAGTCCTTGCGGCAATTTCATCATTGGCTTGTATGCACGTGAAATCCGCAAGCCCGGCAGATGCCGTTAGTATTGCTGCCCGTATTCACGTAAAACTCAAATCGATCCTCCTCACAGACCGGGCATACGACCGAACCGTTTCTCCGCTTAGATTCTTTTATCCGGTGCAAAACAGTCCTGACGTCTTTCACGTACTTATCGACCTCAGCCTTCTTGCCAAGATAACCTTTTACCCACAAGTTGGTTGTGATCCGGCCGGCTGATGTTTCTTTGTAGAGAATCTTTCCCTCGTTTAGCAACTTTTCCCAGTACTGCCGGGTTTTTCCGTACTCCTCAGCTATGTCACGCGAAGACATGAGTCGAGCACCAAACGGTATGTAACCTTTCTCCTCCATAAACTTTGTAGCCTGCTTCAGTGCGTCAGCAATGGCTCCGACCCGCTCGCTCTTTGAACTCAGCTCCTCAACCCCAACCTCCAAGCTCAAGTTTCCCCCACTTGAGGCGGTTGCGTGCCAGTAGAAATTTTTCGGATTCTTGTTCATGCTTGTGATGATAGCACGCTTGGTTTCCTTTGGCAACCCGGACCAATCCAACGCCGCGCGTCCCGCGTAGTGGGACAGCTAGCTCGCTTCGGCCAAAGCCTGAACCGCGACACCCGACACCTTTTACTTTCTCCTTGACATCTACTTATCTGTGTGATAGTATGTTTCGTTTTGTATGTACTTAAAGCTAAGTTATGAAGGCCCCCAGGAACGGCGCCCTCAGATTTGCCCCATCTGGCAAGCCCAGTCCCTTCAGCCGTTTGCCTGTTGGCGACTTTATAATCATTCCGCTAACTCCTGTCCCCACTATCGGTTGGACATCATGTACATGAAACCCGCTGGCCCGCTACCCCTTGTTCGCCGCACTCAGCTGGGGAACCGGTTTGCACGCTTCCACTCTGCTGCTCTGCCACTCTGCAACTCTGTAACTCTTCAACCCTTTATCTCTTTACCTCTTCACCCCTTTCACCCTTCTGTTTCCCTAAGTCCAAGCCCTGCCACACATACGCGATGCGGGACACCTAAGTTCAACTGCTGCCACACATACAAAAATCACCCGGGGGAGGGGGTGGGTGTCTTCTCGCCACTCACCACTCGCCACTTTCACGACTTGCTGCAATCTCCGCCGACTCGTACAATGGTCGGCTTGGCAGTCTTGTTTGTTTTATATGGGCGCGGCAAGCAGCGCCCCTACTACTAACGCCGCCCCGATTCCTTCGGGGCAGGCCCAAGGAGCTCATATGGCCGTCCTGGAATACATCGAAAGCAAAAAGAATGAAAACCTCGAAGAGTTGAAAGAATTCCTGCGCATTCCCAGCGTCAGCACCAAGAGCGAGCACAAGCCGGACATCGAGCGCGCCGCCAAGTGGGTGGCCGACAAGCTGCGCGCCGCAGGCATGGACACCGTCGAGATCATCCCCACCGGCGGGCACCCCATGGTCTTTGGCGAATGGCTGAAGGCCCCGGGCAAGCCCACCGTGCTGCTTTATGGTCACTACGACGTGCAGCCCGCCGAGCCGCTCCACCTGTGGACTTCCCCGGCGTTTGAGCCCACCGTGCGCGGCGAAAATCTCTACGGACGCGGCACCGCCGACGACAAAGGTCAGGTGCACATCCATCTGAAAGCCATCGAAGCGTTGATGAAGACGGAAGGCAAGCTGCCCGTCAACCTCAAGGTGATGATCGAAGGCGAAGAAGAAATCGGCAGCGAGAATTTGTGGAACTTCGTGCAGACCTACCGCGACCGGTTGAAGGCCGATACGCTGGTCGTCTCCGACACGTCCATGCTGGCGCCGGGCGTGCCTTCCGTCACCTACGGGCTGCGCGGCCTGAACTACTACGAAATCGAAATCACCGGCGGCGCGCAGGACATGCACTCCGGCGTCTTTGGCGGCGCGGTGCCCAACCCGCTCACTATCCTCTGCGAGCTGTTTGCCAAGCTGCACGACAAGAACGGCCGCGTGGCCATCCCCGGCTTCTACGACAACGTCGCCACGGTGACCAAGGCCGAACGCAAAGCGCTGAACTCGCTTCCATGGAAGATGAAGGACTTCAAGAAGACGGTCGGCGCGGCGGGCCTCTGCGGCGAAAAGGGTTTTACCGTCGTCGAGCAACTGTGGATTCGCCCCACGCTCGAGCTGAACGGCATCTGGGGCGGCTACATGGACGAAGGCGCCAAGACCGTAATTCCCGCCAAAGCGCACGCCAAGTTTTCCACGCGCCTGGTGCCCAATCAGGACCCCGATAAAATTGCGAAGATTGTCGAGAAGCACATCCGCAAGCTGCTGCCCAAGACGGTGAGCTGCAAGTTCATGATTCACAGCAAAGGCAAGCCGTGGGTGGCGCCGTTCACGCACCCGTTTTTCGAAGCGGCGCACGTGGCGCTGGAAAAAGGTTTCGGCAAGCGCGCCGTGTTCATCCGCGAGGGCGGCTCGATCCCGTTCGTCACGCAGATGTACGACACGTTCCACGTGCCGTGCATTCTGCTCGGCTTCGGCCTGCCCGACGAAAACGCGCACGCCCCCGACGAGCACATCCTGCTGGAAAATTATTTCGGCGGCATCAAAGCCGTCGCGCAGTTCTACAAAGAACTCGCCAACGTCGGGTAGCACAGGCTTACAGCCTGTGCGAATTTTTCTCCGCAGGAGCACCGTTCCACAGTCTCGGAACGGTGTTCTTGCCTTTGGATGCAAATGACGACCATCAATTGGCTCACCGATCCTGATCTCGGCTTCCGAGAAGCGAAAGCTTCGGGAAAGCTCGCGCTGCTCGATTTCTCCGCCGCGCCGGATTGAAGCGGATGCGCTCGGCTGGAAGCCGAGATCTATCCGCGCGCCGAAGTCGCCGAATTCATCACCCGCAATTTCGTGCCTGTGCGCATCCACGTGAAGGAACGCCTCGAGGATTTCGCGCGCTTCAACGCCGTGTGGACACCCACGCTCAGCTTCTGCGAAGCCGACGGCACCGAGCGCCATCGCTTCGTCGGCTTCTACGCGCTCGACGAATTCATGCCGCAACTCGCGCTCGGCGTAGCCAAGGCTGCGTTCGGCCGCCGCAACTTTGAGGAAGCGCTGCGCTCATTCGAGCAGCTCGCCGCTCAATATCCGAAATCCGATGCTGCGCCGGAAGCGGTGTACTGGGCCGCGGCCAGCGCTTACAGAGTTTCCGGCGACGGTGAGTTTCTGGAAAAAGGCGGCCTGGCGCTGCGCGAAAAATATCCCCGCAGCATCTGGGCCGCAAAAGGCAGCGTTTGGCTGCCCCGCTAGCCGCCGCCGCGTTTCACTGCGCCGGCATTTTGCGGGCCAATTTCAAATACGTCACAATTTGCCAGCGCTTCTGCTCCGGCAGGCCGGACCACGCCGGCATTCCGCTTCGCAGATTTCCGTTGGTCAGAAACCAGAAGAGTTCTCCGCCCGGGGCTTGCGTCACTTGGTCCGAATCCAACGCCGGCGCTTTGCCCACGCCGCGGAGGTCTTCTCCGTGGCATTCGGCGCAGTGACGCAGGAATAATTTGCGCCCCGCCTTCGCGGCATCCGGGTTGCCCTCGTAAGGATTGGCGCGCGCCGCCGCAGTTGTGGGCGCGCCGGCCATACTCGAGCGGCGGCTCTTCGTATCGTTCTCGTCCCGCGCGGCCGAACCCAGCGCCGCGCACAGCAATAGGAGGCAGCAGACCGATAAGAGATTTCTCATGGCTTCTTCCCCCGGAACAGATTCGCCACGCGACGCCCGAAGCCCCCGAATTCGCGCGAAATGCCGAAGCGGAGCAGGAACCGGTGACTGTTGTCGTTCAACCCGAACGTAGGCGACACACGGAGCGTTGTACCGTTGGGCAGGTTCCAGGCGAGAATCGGCGCCAGGTAGTGCGACGTGTCCTTGAGTCCGAAGCTGTAGCGGTCGCCGAGTCCGCCGTAGAGCTCTACCCCCGCGACGAAATTCTCCGGGCACAACACGCAGCGCTCCGGACGCGCAGCAAGCGCCAGCGGACGGCTGGCGCCGAATGCATATCCAAACTCCCACGGCTCGTTCGTCAGATTTTTTTCCGCGACGATGTTTTCGGAAATGTTCCAGCCCTTCACAGTGCTGGAGAGAATCAGTTTCATCTCGATTTCGCGCTTGCGCTCGCGGCGGGCAATGTCGTTCGGCGTGGCGTGGTCCGCTTCGCTGTCGTGGCCCACCACATCCTTCATGATTTTGTCCGCGTCGTTGATGTCCACGTATTCGATGTAGAAGACCGGATTGATCCAATGTTCACGCCACAACAGCCGGAAGCGGTTCTCCCAGCGGACGCCGGTGAACAAAGTGCTTTCATTGCGCGTGGTTTGGGAATCGAGATAGAACTCCGTGGTCCACCACGCCTTCGCGCCGTACTCCAATTCCACCCAGGTGGCCAGAAAATCGTTGCCTCCGGCCTGCGAAGCGAAAACGGGGTTTACGGAGATTTCCAGGGCTCCGGGTTCCTCCATGTGGTGATTGTAGGCGACGAAGTAGGGACGGCCCTGCGCCCATGCCCCGCCACAGAAAATCAAAATGCTGGCGGCAAGCACCGCTGCGCGCGCCACGAGTTTCCACGAGCGAGATGGGAACGGTGAAGGGACCGGCTGTGGCGCGCGCCTGCGCCGGCCCAGAATGAGATTCGGCAAGCTTTCCTCCTTGCGTCGTTCGACGACTTTCGACTGCCTCCGCCCCAGTATAGAGAGTAAGGGTTCTAGTTGCAACTAATTTGCAACTACATTTGGACTTTATTCCATCCCTGCCGCCCCGGCAACCCGCGTGCAGCGAACGGCTGTTTCCGTCGCCCGGGTGGCGGGCCGGGGCGCGTCAACGGCTTGCCGGGGCCCGCCGCGGCCGGGGCTGGCATCCGTGCGGGCGGCGCCTGAGGAGCAATTTCCAGACCAGCGGACCGTTGCCAGCCGCCTCTGGAGCGGTTTCCACAGGGGTGCCCCTCAGAAAGGCGCATTTTTTCAGCCTATTTTGATGTTTTCGCTTGCGTTGCCCGAAAAGTGCGGCTATAGTGCCTGCCGACGCGGTGGAAAAGCGCGAGCCAAATTCCGTCGCGCGCGGAGAGTCCGCCCTGCGGAACTCCACTTCTGAGGAGGAGAATCTAACTAGATGTCAAAGCCAATGACGAAGTCCAAGATCGTGGCCACAATCGCCGAGAAGTGCGGCACGTCCAAAAAGGGCGCCGCCCAGTTCTTCGACGAATTGTTCAAGCTGGCCGTGAAGGAATGCAAGGGCGGCGCGGGCAAGTTCGTGATTCCCAATCTCGGCCGCGCTGTGAAAGCGCACCGCAAGGCGCGCATGGGCCGCAATCCGCAGACCGGAGAGGCCATCAAGATCAAGGCCAAGACCGTGGTGCGGCTGCGCGCATCCAAGGCGTTCAAGGACGCCGTGCTGAAGTAGCCATTTTACCCCGGGATTTTGACGAAACCCCCAGGCTGGCCTGCGCCAATTTCGCGGCACGCCTTGGGGGTTTTGTCTTTTTGGCGTAAGTTGTAGCGGCGGCTTCTGTCCGCCGTTCGCATTCCTTGCACCGAGGTTTCCATGCCTTCGCAATTTTTCGATGAAAAAGCTGCCAAGCGCAGCAAGAGTTTCCGCTACGAGTTTGCCAAGCGTCCGCTGGCCGGCTGCAACGTAGTGGTCGCCGGCGGAACCGGCGGGCTGGGCGCAGCGACGGTCGCGTTACTGGCCAAGGAAGGCGCGCGGCTCATCGTTGGCTATCGCGCCAACCGCGCACGCGCCGAAGCGCTGCGCGACGCCATCGAAGCCCGCTACGCGCAAAAAATTATTCTGGTGGAGGGCGACATCGCGCGGCCGGAAGTGCGCGGGGCTTACCTCGACGCGGTCGCCAACGTCGGCGGGCGCAGCAAAGGAAGCGGCGTGCTCCATGCCGCCGCGATTTTTCCGGGCGACTCTGCGCGCGTCGGGTTCGACGCCATAAACTTTCAGACGCTGGAAGCATCACTTGCAGCCAATTTCCTTGCGCCCATCCTTCTGGCAAAGGATTTAGGTTCCGCGATGGAAGCTTCGGCCGAAGAAAAGGACTCACCGCTGGCCGTGGCCGGGGGCGGCAGCATCGTGCTGCTGGCGACGATGCAAGCGGTGGCGGCGTTTCCCTCCAGTCTGAACTACGCCGCGCCGAAAGCGGCGCTGGTGCATGCGGCGCGGATTCTTGCGGCGCAGTGGAAGCATGTGCGCGTGAACGTCGTCGCGCCGGGCGCCACGCATGCAGGAATGGCGGAGGCCAGCGTCAGCAGCGGGAAATATGATGCGTTCATCGAGAAGGGAATCATTCCTCGCTTCGGCCGCCCGGAAGACATCGCCCGCGCGGTGCGGTTTTTCTTGGAGCCGGATGGATACGCGACAGGGCAAGTGCTCGTCGTGGATGGCGGGCTGACGCTCAGAAAATAGAACATGGAAAATATAAAATGGAAAATAGAAAAGAGAGACGAGGAAGAAGAAAGAAACCAGCGAAAGCCAAGAGCCCTTTTGCTAAATACCGGGGGATAGGAAATCCAAGCACGCAGCCCGGCCGAAGGGCCATTCTGCGCCAGATTCGAGAACTGCGCGGCCAATGAGCCGGACAGCAATACTAGAAACAAGGAAATCGTCTGCACCGCTCAGTCTATTTTCTATTTTCCCTTTTCTATATTCTGTCCTTCACAGCGTACGCAGGAAGGCAATCAGGTCGGCAATCTGTTGCGCAGTGAGAGATTCTTTGAAGGCGGGCATGTCCACGCCGCCGTTTTCAATCCACGCGCGCATGGAGGGGTCGTCCACTTTCTTTCCGCTGGAGAATTTGCCGTTGCGGTAGATGGCTTTCAGGCCCGGGCCGATTTTTTTTGCGGGGCTTGCGGTGAAGTGGCAGATGGAGCACTGCTCTTCGAAGAGCGATCGCCCGCGCAGCGCGTTGCCCTTGGGCGTCTTGGACTCTTCTTTTTTCTCCGCGGGTTTCGCCGCCGATTTTTTCTCGCCGGACTGCGCAAACACCAGCCCGGCCATCATGCAGCCAAGAGCTGCGGTGAGCAGAATCGTGGAACGTGTCCTCATGTTTCCCTTCCGTTGGATGCGCGCGCAGCCGAATCGTTGCGTCCGCGGTTACGTCTGCGCCGGCGCTTCCGCTGGCTTCACCACACGGTCGTAAATCCACATCAGCAGCGTAGCGAAAAAGCCCAGGCCGGAAATCATCCACCAAATCATGTGCGACTCGCCACGCTGGAAACCGAAGTAGTGCACCAGGCGGCCGCCCACGGCTCCGGCGGTGTAGAACCCGATGGCCACGGGCAAGAACGCGAAGCCCATGTACACGCCCTGCTGTCCCGGCGGCGCCAGCCGGGACACATATTCATACAGGCGCGGCGAGAGAATCAGCTCTCCTGCCGCCAACACCACCAGCGCCACGCCGATTTGCAATGTCGGGCCCTTGATGGCGATACCCATCGCGGTGAATTTGCCGGCCAGCCAGGCCATGGCCGGCATCAAGCCTCCGCTCATGAGCACCAGCCAGGAAAAACTGGACACCAGCAAGCCCACGGTCATGGCGGTGAATGGCTTCCATTTTCGCGTGAGATAACTCGCGGGAATGGTGAAGAGAATCACCACGAGCGGATCCACGGTTAGCAGATATTCGACGTTCAGCTTGGCGTCCACGTACTCGGTGACGTACAGCGGCAGGGCGATAAACTCCTGCCAGAACACAAAATAAAAGCCGGAGAAGATCACCAGGAAGCTCATGAACCTGACGTTGCTCACCACGGTCCAGAAGTTCTTGCCCACCTGCGCGAAACTCGTGTGGGTCGGCTCGCCCGCCTCTTTAGGCTCGCGGAAGAATAAGACCACAGCGAAGAACATGAGGAACACGCTCAACGCGCAGACGCGGAAGACGGTGGTGATACCGATGTGCTCGTGCACCCAGCCGGCCATCAATGGGCCGAGCATGCCGCCGACGTTGACCAGCGTGTAGTAGAGCGAGTAGCCCAGCGAGCGGACGTTTTCCTTGGAAGCGCGCGCGGTGGTGCCCACCACACAAGGTTTGACGATCGCCGGACCCATGGCCGGAATGAACAAAATGATCAGCACAACGTAATACATCGGCAAGGCGTCGCGCAGCGGCGCCATCCACGACGCGGAAAGCGAGCCCAACAAGAAGTAGCCCAGCGACATCACCAGGTAGGCGGCGGCCAGCATGCGACGAAAGCCGAACTTGTCGGCCAGCGGCCCGCCGATCAGCGGCAGAAGCCAGACAATCCCGCCAAAGTAGCCGATGAGGTCCCCCGTCTGCGTGGGGGAGAATCCCAGTGACCTGTGCAAGTAGATAGCCAGGGAAGCGTTGACGCCGTAATAAGAGAGCCGTTCGAAAAGTTCGGTGATATTGGCGACCCAGAAGGGGCGCTCGAATCCTTCGCGGACTTCCTGCCAGCGCTGCGCAAGTTTCAACGGAGCCCTCCCGGCTGCGGCCCTGCTACGGCACGCCGCGAATCGGCGGCGATTGTATCCTGAAGTGGCGAATGGAACCGCGATTTTTTCGACGCGTGGAATGGAAAGAATGCTGCCTGGAACTTGTGGTTCCCGGGCATGGCAGAGGATAGAATCGCCGCGCGCCCGTTTCACGGGCAAAGTAGAAGCATTAATTCAAAGAGGTCGGTAATGAATACGAAAAAGAAGTGTGCGGCAATCATTGTGGCGCTGCTCGTGCTGCCCGCGGCCGGCATGGCGCAGAGCTCGCCACTCTCCGCGGAGGCGCAAAAGCCGCCGCTGCTTGCGGAAAAAGATGTTGCGGCGCTGGCCGCCGAGCTTTCCGGCGAAACCGCCAAGCGCAACCTTGAAGGAATCTCACGGCTGCACCGCACGCGCGGCTCGCGGCCTATGCGCGCTGCCGTCGAGCTGATTGTCGAGCGGGCCAAAGCATACGGGCTCGAGGAAGTGAAAATCGAAGAGTTTGCTGCCGACGGCAAGATTTTTTACGGCACGCAGCGCTCGCGCCCGCCGTGGGACGCCGAGTTCGCCGAGCTTTGGGAAATGAAGCAAGAGGATGGCAAATGGATTCCCGCGGTTCGCTGGGGCGATTGGGACGCGCAGCCGCTCACGCTGGCGCAGGATAGCGAAAGCGCCGACGTCACCGCCGAGCTGGTGAACGTGGGCAACGGCACGGCGGAGAGCGATTACGCTGGAAAAGATGTGCGCGGAAAAATCGTGCTGGTCGCCGCACAGCCGGGCGCGGTGGCGCGGCTGGCGGTGGGCAAGTACGGCGCGGCGGGTATCGTCAGCTACGCGCAGAACCAGCGCACCGCGTGGTGGGGCGAGAACGAAAACTTGATTCGCTGGGGACACCTGGAGACATTTGCCGCGGAGAAGACATTCGCATTCATGGTGTCGCCGAAGACCGCCCGCCTTTGGCGGGAGCGTCTGGCGCGCAGCGAAAAAATCATGATGCACGCCGTTGTGAAGGCCGGGCAACATCCGGGCGTGTACAGCATTCCCAGCGCGGCGATTTTGGGCGCCGACCCGAAGCTGCGCGAAGAAGAAATTGTTTTTAGTTGTCATCTCGACCACCCGCGCCCCGGCGCCAACGACAACGCCAGCGGTTGCGTAACGATTCTCGAGGTCGGCCGCACGCTGGCCAAGCTCATCGCCGAAGGAAAAATCGCGCGGCCCGCGCGCACGATTCGCTTCGTCTGGCCTCCTGAAATTGAAGGCACGATGGTGCTGCTCAACGCCAGGCCGGAGTGGGCTGCGCGAATCAAGGCAGCCGTGCACATGGACATGGTCGGCGGCGGGCCGGAAACGAAGGCGGTGTTCCATGTGACCCGCGGGCCGATGAGTTTGCCGTCATTTGTTTTCGATGTGGCGGAGGCGTTCGGCGAATTCGTGAACGCGCAGTCCTATCAATTCGCCGCGACAGGGCAGGCAAAATATCCGCTGGTTGCGCCGGAAGGCGGCAAGGAACCGCTGCTGTCGCAGATGTCGGAATTTTCCATGGGCAGCGATCACGAAGTCTATATGGATGGCTCCTGGCGCATCCCGGCGATTTATTTGAACGACTGGCCCGACCGCTACATCCACACGAATATGGATGTGGCGGCGAATATCGATCCGACCAAGCTGAAGCGCGCGGCGTTCATCGGCGCCGCCAGCGGATATTTCCTGGCTGACATGAAAGGCAGTGACGCAGGTCCGATCCTGTGGCTCTTCGAGCTAGCAGCTCTGCGTCGGGCCGCTATCACAATTGAACGGAAGGGGCGTCTCATTTTCGATGAGCCGTCCGTTTTTGCAGAACAACCGCTGGCCTATGAATTTGGCGTGATCTACTCGTTGCATAGATTCGTGCCGGCGAGCGCAGAGCGAACTAGCGAAGCATTCGATACAATTCGCAAGGTGAAAGTTCTTCTCGGTACAGAAGAACCACGCGGCGCGAACGGTGACGGACGACTGATGTTTCGGCGGAATGTCGACATAAAGGGTCCCACGAGCGTCTTCGGCTACGACTATTTCACTGACAAGTACGGCGAAGCGAAATCCCGGAACCTGAAACTACTGAGCTATCAGGGGCTGCGCGGAAGCGGCGGGGAATACGCCTACGAAGTGCTGAACTTTGTGGATGGGGTGCGCAATGCGCAGCAGATTCGCGATGCGGTGTCGGCCGAGTATGGACCGGTGCCGCTGGAATATGTAGTTGAGTATCTGCGCGCGCTGGAATCCATCGGCGTGATTCAGCAAATCAAGAAGTGAGGAAGGAGGAAGTGAGGAAGGAGGAAAGGATTAGCCGCGGCCGGTGTTAGTATTCGGCGTATTCGCGGGTGTGCTACCATCGCAATCCGCCCGAGGAATCGCCCCGCGCTTGCCGTCGCCGCCGCGGAAAGCCACGAGGAACCGGAATGTCGCCGACCATGATGAAAGCGCTGCGCAAGATGAGTCGCGGGCGCGGCTTGCAAATGGACAAAGTAGCGGTGCCGGAAATCGGCCCGACCGATGCGCTGATCCGCGTGCGCGCCGCGTCCATTTGCGGCACCGATCTGCACATTTTCGGCTGGGACCGCTGGTCGCAGGGCCGCATCAAGCCGCCGCTCACGCTGGGCCATGAGTTCTGCGGGCACGTGGAGAAGGTCGGCGACGAAGCGCGCGGCATCGCGCCGGGTGATTTTGTCAGCGCGGAAATGCATGTGAACTGCGGCTACTGCCACCAGTGCCGCGTCGGGCAGCCGCACATCTGCCAGAACCTCGAAATCATCGGCATTGACCGCGACGGTGCGTTCGCCGAGTTCGTGCGCATCCCCGCGCGCAACGTGTGGAAAGTGGACGCCAGCATCCCCGAGCGCTACGCCGCAATCCTCGACCCGCTGGGCAACGCGGTGCACACCGTGCTCGCCGGAGAAATCGCCGGGCACACCGTGGCGGTGACCGGATGCGGGCCCATCGGCTTGATGGCGATTGCCGTGGCGCGCGCTTGCGGCTGCTCCACGCTGATCGCCACGGAGGTCAACGAGCATCGGGCCTCCCTGGCCAAGCCCATGGGGGCTGACGAAGTAATCAATCCCGCGGAGACGGACGCCGTGGCGCGTGTGCGCGAGCTCACCGGAGGCACCGGAGTGGATGTCCTTCTAGAGATGAGCGGAAACCCCACGGCCATCCAGCAGGGATTCCAGATGCTGCGCAGCGGGGGAAGGGCGTCGTTGCTGGGAATTCCCAACAAACCGGTCAATCTAAACCTGGTGGAGGACGTTATCTTCAAGGGCGCGACGGTGCAGGGAATTTATGGACGAAAGATGTTTGAGACGTGGGTGCAAATGACCTCGTTGCTCAAGTCCGGGCGGTTGAACTTGGAGCCGCTTTTCCGGGAAAGATACCCCTTGGAAGGATTCCAGGATGCGTTTGCGCTGTTGCGTGGCGGTCAAGCCGGGAAGGTCCTCTTTTACCCAAATGGAGATGGCGAAATGGGTAAAAAATAGCCCATTTTGCAGAGGACAAAGATGTGAATCAAGTTGCATGATTCCTCCCCCAAGCTATCCCGAGTCGCTAAAGCCAAGAAATTCTCTTCTTTTAGAATCAACAAGTTAACGGAAGTTTCCTTTTGGTAGGGCAATTGCATTCCTCTATGCGACTCTAGGACTATAGCCTCAGGCTAGGAGTCCAAATTTTCGGGGAGGCACATGATGTCGCTGAAAAGAGTGGTTTTGATTGCGGCACTGGTGGCGCTGGCTACCCCAGCCGTCGCCCTTGCTGATGGCGTAACGTTCGGCTTCACCGGCGGCCAACTGACGATGTCCCGCCCGTTCGTTGTGGGGAGCTCTGGGGCGCTGTCGGGAGGTGCAGTCACACTGCACTACATCACCAAGATGAGTGGCAACGCCGCTTTTGGTGCGCCCATTGCGCCGACGTATGGCACGCCTCCGGTGATCCTGCCGCCGTTCACGCAGCCCAGTATCCTGGATAATTTCGGCACCATGAGCTTTACGACCGGCTCGGTGATTGCCGCGACGGCGACGTCCGCCACCTTCGGTGCGGGCGGCTTGGTGACCATCACTTCCGGCGGGAATTTCGATGTGTTGTCGGGGAATGTCGTGGCCAATGGCACCCCCCTGTTCGTCGGTTTCTTTACCGGACCGACAACCATGACCCAGTTGAATTCTTGCACCGGCACTTGCGATCCGAACACCTTTAACTTTGCATACATGCTGAGCGGGCCGGTTTCCGGCAACATTGACCCCTCGCTGATGAGCCTGCTTGGCTTGACGGGCAACCCGGGCGCGAATGGGTTCATGTTGCAGTTCGTGATCGGGTTCGTCGGGCTGACCGACCCCCTTGGCAACCTCGAGGGTGGCGCGGTGAGCGTGGTCGTTCCTGAGCCGGGCACGCTTGCCTTGTTTGGCACCGGCCTGATTGGCGTTGCCGGGTTTATCCGGCGCCGCATGAAGGCCTAACTAGTTTCTATTCTCAAAACCACTCGCAAAGCCTCGCGGATTCCCCCCGCGAGGCTTTGTTTTTTGCCCGCCTCACTTCCCGGTCCTTCCCAGCTCGTGAATGGCATTCCTCTGGCGTTGCCTTATAATGTCCGTGCGCCAGCCTGAATTCACTGGAGGAGTGCATGAGCACGGCCACGCGTCCCCAAATGACTTACCTCACTGCCGCTCTCGACGACCTGAGGTCGAAACACCGATACTTCCGGCTGCGCGTCCTGGAAGGCGAACAGAAGCCCCTGGCGACATTTGACGGCAAGGAAGTGGTCAACCTCAGCTCGAACAACTACCTGGGCCTGACCACGCACCGCGCCTTGCGCAAAGCCGCTCTGGAGGCTACACGGAGCCTGGGCGTGGGCTCCGGCGCGGTGCGCACCATTGCCGGCACCATGAAGATCCACATGGACCTGGAGGAACAGATTGCCCGGTTCAAGGGCACTGAGGCCTGCGTAGTGTTTCAGTCCGGGTTTGCCGCTAATGCAGGCACCGTCTCGGCGATTCTCGGCAAAGAAGATCTCATTATCTCCGACGAGCTGAACCACGCTTCCATTATCGACGGCTGCCGCCTTTCCAAAGCCAACATCAAAGTTTTCGCGCACAAGGACATGAAAGACTGCGAACGCATTTGCCAGGAGACCGTCAACTGGCCCGGCAAAAAGCTGCTTATCACCGACGGCGTTTTTTCCATGGATGGCGACATCGCGCCACTGCCGCAACTGTGCGATCTGGCCGAAAAATACAATTGCATCATGATGGTGGACGACGCGCATTCCTCCGGCGTGCTGGGCCGCGGCGGGCGGGGCACGGTTGACCACCACAATTGTCACGGGCGCGTGGATATTCAAGTGGGCACGCTGAGCAAGGCTGTTGGCGCGCTCGGCGGCTACGTTTGCGGCACGCGCGATCTGATCGAATTCCTTTATCATCGCGCGCGTCCGTTTCTGTTTTCCACCTCGCACCCGCCGTCGGTCGCAGCCACCTGCCAGGCGGCATTTTCGCTGCTCGATTCGCCGGCCGGAGAAAAGCTCATCAGGAAACTCTGGGCTAACACCAAGTTCTTCAAGCGCCGGCTAAAGAAGCTTGGCTTCAACACCGGCATCAGCGAGTCCCCGATCACGCCAATCATGGTGGGGGAAGCGGCCAAAGCATTCGAATTCTCGCGGCGGCTATTCGATGAAGGGGTTTTGGCCGTCGCCTTGGGCTACCCGACAGTCGCGGAGGGAAAGGCGCGAATCCGCACCATCGTCACGGCTACACACCGGCGGCAGGAATTGGAACGCGCCTTAGAGACGCTAGCGCGCGTTGGCAAAGCCCTTGGCATTATCTGAAGGGTTACCGCACCCTGACTTTCAGTCGCTTGATGGCACAGAGGCGCGATCTCCAGGTCCTATGTAAAATCTCAACAAACAGAAATTTTCTTCCGACAGAAGGCTCCGATGGGCAGCACCTTCTTTGGACTAACTACCTTAAATATCAATCAATTAGTCTTTGGCATGGCGATTGCCACTCCTCCAAATGGACTCTGAGCTTCGGATTTCCCGTCCCCGCACCCGGCTCCAGAGCCAGCGCAACTGAATGAGGAGGGGCAAACGATGAAAGTCAAAAAGAGCTGGATTCTACTTTTCGCGATTCCGCTGGTGGCGTCACCGGCCCTGGCGCAAGCACCGGCTTCGACGCAGGCGCAGGCCTCCAGTTCGACTTCCGCAGCGGCGAAAGCCGGCAAGGCCGACGCGAAGGCGAATGCCAACGCTTCGGCAGCTGCCTCGGCGAAAGGCACTGCTGCGCAGGGTCAGCAGGAAAACAAAGAGAAGGGCACGAAAGCGAGCGCCAAGGGAAGCGCCAATGCTTCCTCGCAGAATTCGGCGAAGGCTTCCGCGGGCGACGCTTCGCTCGACCTGGCGAGCGGCACCACGCTGGAAGCGGCGCTGACAAAATCGCTCGACGTGAAAAAGAACAAGGTGGGAGATGAGGTGGTCGCCAAAGTGACGCGAGATGTGAAGTCCGATGGAAAGGTGGTTCTGCGAAAAGGCTCGAAGCTCATCGGACACGTCACGGAAGCAAAAGCGCGCGGCAAGGGCGAATCCGAATCCGCACTGGGCATTGTCTTTGATCGCGCGGTCATGAAGGATGGCCGCGAAATTCCCGTGCATCTCGCGATTCAGGCTGTGTCGGTCTCGGAGGCTGCTGCAGCCATAGCAGCGAGTAACGATGAAGTGATGGGCTCCGCCGGCGCAGTTAGCAGCATGTCCGGTTCTGCTGCGGGCTCTGCGCATCCGGCGAGCTCCGGCGGTGGAGTGCTTGGCGGCGTGGGCTCGACAGTGAGCGGTGCAACCAGCACTGTGGGCAGTGTGGCTGGTACGGCGGGCAACACAGTCGGAGGCACCGTAAACTCGACCACCGGAGTAGCGGGTTCCGGTTCCGCTGGCGGCCTGAATGCTCTCGGCAATCTCACCTCACAATCAGCAGGCGTATTCGGGTTGCAGGGCCTTCGCCTCAATTCCGACGCCACACAGGCAACGGACGGCTCACTGCTTGTCTCCTCGACCCGCAATGTGCATCTGGACAGCGGGACGCGCATGCTCTTGCGCGCAATGGGCTCGGCGGAAGCCAAGCCCAAGCAGTAAACCATTCGGATCCGGCCGCATCGACTCTTCCCCTTGCAGGTGCGGCCGGAAATCCGGACACGAAAGTCCGCATTTCCTTCGGGTGCCAATTAGCTGGGCATTCATACCCTCACAGAGTAATTCTTATCACGTCGAAGAGATGTACGGTTCTTAACTTGCTCATTTGGTTTGAGATAAATCTAGAGTAATTAGGTCATCCACTTGCATGATAGCATGCTGCCACAAAAATCTTGCTTTTTGGGGGTGGGCGTATGAAAAGCAGTAGATTCCTTCCTGCGATCGCTGTTTTCCTGGGGATTGTTGTTTTGACAGCTTGCGGAGGAGGCGGAGCATCGTCACCACCACCCCCGCCGCAGGCCAGCACGGCGCCGATGACCGTGACCGTTGGAGATACACCGCCTGCGGGAGTCACGATCATTTCGATGGAGGTGACCATATCGGGCGCGGTGCTTCAGCCGGGCAATGTCTCGCTGATCAGCTCTCCGGTGACATTTGAGATGCACCGATTGGAAACCGAAACCGCGTTGCTGAGCAGCCTGAGCGTGCCCGCGGGTACTTACACCAGCATCAACGTCACGTTTTTCAAACCGGAAATCACCTTCCTGAACAATACCGGCGCCGCCATCATGATGGGTGGGACGCCGTGCGCTAACGGCTCCGTCTGCGAATTCAACAACATGCCCCTGGGCCAGTCCAGCGTGACCTACTCGGGCGCGCCTTTTCCGATTACCGTCGCGGCCAATTCCCCGCTGGGCCTACTGCTGGACGTGGACGTGCTGAATTCGCTCCCCGCCAACATGGCCAACATGACCCCCGTGTTCAGTATGCTGAACCTCCCGCCCAAGCCGGGCACGGGCGAATTCGAGGACATGGAAGACATCGTCGGCAAAGTGTCCGCCAAGGACGCCGCGAACAACCAGTTCACGCTGCAAGTCACCTCGGGCGTGACCTCCCTGACCATCAAGGTGGACAGCAACACGACTTTCGACTTCTCCGACCTCGGACAGCCCAACACGTTTGCCAGCCTCGCTGTCGGCCAGGTGCTTGAGGTGGATATTAAGATGATGCCCGACCGTTCGCTCCTGGCGACCAAGGTGGAGTTCGAGGACGACAACGTCGAGGAAGAGCTGGAAGGCACGATCGTAAAGCTAAACGGCGTGACCAGCTTCGACATGGTGCTGATGCACGAATCCTCTGACGTCGCCGGAATTGCGCCGGGCAACGTCGTGACCATCAATCTGCTTTCAGGCTGGCAACCCAAGATTGATGACGACGGCCTGCCGGTCGGCGGGCTGAGCTTCAGCGGCGCGTCGGACCTGATGGTCGGACAGTCGGTGGAGATCGAGCGCAAGTCCACCCCCACGGCAACGCAGCCGCCGGTCATAGACACCAACCAAGTAAAGCTGAAGAAGTCCATTTTTACGGCGAAGGTGAAGTCGAAACTCAGCAACGGCACGGACTTCATCGTGGACAACTTGCCGGGCCTTTTCACCGGCATCGCCCAAATCGAAGTGCGCACCTCCACGCAGACCGAGTTCCACAACACGACGGGCGTGGCGGCGCTGGTGGCTGGCGACACGGTTTCGCTGCGAGGTCTACTCTTCAAGACGCTTGGCGATCCGGTGCTGGTGGCCAAGAAGGTGCGCAAGCGGTAAGCACGGAACCACCCCGGGAATGCAAAAGGGCCGTCCCAGAATGTTGGGACGGCCCTTTTGTTTCCGGACTCCGCGCAATGGCTAGATGGCTGCGGCTTCCTCGCGTGAGCGCTTGACGATAGCCAGTGTGACCACGCCAAACCCGAACACGGCCACGACTAGCCAGACAAATATTCCCACATACGGCAACATCGTGGCGACGCGAATGACCAACAAACCCACTGCCAATCGGCCGAGTACTGCGCCGGTGGAATCCGCGGGCCCCAGCATCTTCTGGCCGAGGAAGGCGCCGACAAAAACCTGCGCGGCATAGAGCATCGCAACCCAGACCAGAACGCTTAAGACGCCAACGGCAATGCCGATGATCGTGAGGCAAGCAATTACGGCGGCGACCGGCGTTACGATCAGCGATAGCACGCCCGCGCCCAGCGACAACCCGTAGCGCTCTCCTTCTCCCAGAGTGTCCCGCAAGAAGCCCGGCATCAAGAGCGCCACCACGAGTCCCAACATGAATGCCGTGCCCCAGCGCAGCGTCTGCCGCCAATAGTATGCCGGGCTGGCGTAGCGCGGCCGGCGTGTCTCGATGACTACCTCCAGCGGGCTGGCCAGCTTGGCCTTGTCGGAGACGCTGGGCTGTTTTTCTCCGGTGAATTTGGCCTTGCCCACGATTTGTGCGGAGGGGCCGATGCTGAGCCGATCACCGCGCAACAGCGCATTGCCGCCGACATAACCGTCGAGCTGGTGTTCCGCGGAAAAGCCAATCAGGTCGCGGCCCACGCGGCCATCCTGCGTGGTCATGGCCGCAAAGAACATCAGGCTGCCCGCAACCTCCGACTTTGAGGCAAGCTCAAACGTCTGGCTGAAGGACGTGACGTTTTTCGCCACGGGCCCGGAAAGCGAGGCGAAGCTGCTGATGCTGCGCACATTGCCATCCACGGTGCCGTTGATGCGGACAATTTGCGCGAAGGCGATCACGTCGCCGGTGACGTGGCCGTTCACGGTGAGGTTCTTGCAGAAAGCGATCAGATCGCCCTCGACCGTGCCCTCGATCTTGACGTTGGCGCCGGTGGCGATGAGGTCATTCTTCACCACTTCGTCCGCGGCCACCAGCACGTCCGCCTGCTTGCGGAATTCCGCCGCAGACGCTGCCGGAGGCAGCACCAGCAGGCAAGCCAATGTGCCCAGCACCACTGCCACCGTCGGCGTGCGCCGCCAGCCGCGGCGGAAGAGCGCCACCGCGAGAATGACCAGCGTCACCGCCGCCAACAATTCCGTCAGATTCACCATGGTCTCCCATCCTTTCCAGAACACGCCGCCAAAGAACAGCATGGCCAGAAAACTGTCGCCGCCGAAACCCGCCTGGCTGAGCTGCTGCTGCCAGGGGTCCACGAACCACGTCCACAGCGTGAACGCGCCGGAGCCGGCGAACCCCAGCGTAGCCAGCCACGCCAGCGGCGCGGCTTCGCGCCGCTTCGCCTCGGGCGCGTTTTCCAACAGCCGTGCAGGCACGGGCTCGTCTTCCTCCGTCAGCGCGCCGCGCAGCAGCCGCGATTCGCTTTCCAGCGCCGTGAGCAACATGCGGCACTCGGCGCAGGTTTCGATGTGCGTGGAGAGCTCGACGGCGCGCTCGCGGTCGAGCTGCCCGTCGAGGTACAGCAGACAGGTCATTTCATCGTAGTGGCTCATACGGCGCCCCTGGCTTTTGTTCCGGCAATTTTTCTTCCGGTCAAAATTTCGCGCAACTGGTGCCGCGCGCGGAGCAGCACCACGCCCACAAACGCGCGGCGCACGCCCAGCGCTCCGGCAATTTCGTCGTAGCTCATGTCCGAGTAGTAGCGCAACACCAGGGCCATGCGCGCCCGCGCCGGCAGCTTGTCCAGCGCCGCGCGGACTTGCAGGCTGGTGCTTGCTTCCATCAACTGGTCGAGTTGGCCCGGATCGGGGTGCTCGAGCGGCAGGGTTTCCACTTCGCCGGTCTCCAAGTCCTGGCGAATGCGCCGACGCCGCAGGATGTCCCAGCAATGATTGGCGGAAACCTTGTAGAGCCAGGACGTGAAGGGCCGGGAGGCGTCGTACTGTCCGAGTTTGTCGCGGACTTTCATGAATATTTCCGTGGTTGCGTCTTCGGCGTCCTCGCGAGCCGGCAGCGCCCGCCGGCAAAAGCGGAAAATCGCCGGGGCGTATTGCTTATACAGCTCGCCCCAGGCCTCCGCGTTTCCCGAACGGGCCCGGGCTATGGTCTCGGTGAACTCCGCACCGGGCATCCTGTTCGACCCCTCGCCTCGCCCTCGTGCTTCCATAGGTTTCTCCGCCCGCCCGCCTCAGAATCTTTCAACAAATTTCCTGTCGGGGCACAGCTCGGGTTACGGCCAAACTCTAGCAAATTCAGGGGTTCTGTAGTGGAGTTTTGGAGGGAATCTAAGCGTCGGGCCAGTCCGGTCTCGTCCCGCGGCATCGGGACGAGACCGGAAGGGCCTGAAGTGGCTAGAAAATCACCTTCATCGCGAACTGGACGCTGCGCGGGCCGCCGCCGCCGAGGATGGGGTTGCCCAATCCGATGTCGGACGTGGCCACGATGGGCAGAAAGCCCGTGTGGACGCCGGTGGCCGGGTTGAGGAAGTTCGGCGCCGCATCCGCAAAGAACGCGGGCATGTATGGGTTGGCGAAGTTCGGGTGGTTGAACAGGTTGTAGATGTCCACCCGGAGATTGAGTTTCCACCGCACTT
>JAMCWK010000098.1 GCA_023481105.1 Acidobacteriota bacterium
AGGGGGGGGGGTGCAAGGTGGGTACAGACTCACCGGCAAGCTCCGGCAACCGCTTCTCAGGCCAGCGCCGTTGCCTCACAACGGGGGCAACGACATTTCCTTGGCGCCTCGACCGGAACGCGCACGGTTGACGCCGGAGATTGCAAGGTCTAGTCTGCTCCGTTCACATCGTGGGAGGAGAACGACATGATGACTCGCACACTTCGCACTTTCATTGCCGCGCTGCTTGTGGGAACTCTGCTGCCTCTACCCATGCCAGCGCAGCAGGCCACGCAAGCGCCGCAAAAGGCGCCTGCCAAGGCTCCGGCGAAGGGGAAGCAGCCGACCAAAGCTCCCGCGGCCGCTCCGGCACTGGCGAAACCCACGCTGGACGGCATTGATGCCTTCATCGAAGCGCAACTGAAAGAATGGAAAGTCCCGGGGATGTCCATCGCCGTGGTGCAGGACGGCAAGGTAATTCTGTCCAAGGGCTATGGCTTCCGGGACGTTGAGAAGCAATTGCCGGTGACGCCAAAAACGCTCTTTGCCATTGGCTCGGTGACCAAGTCGTTCACGGTGACTGTGCTTGGTACTTTGGCTGAGGAAGGCAAAGTGGAGTGGGGCAAGCCCGTGCGGGAATATTTGCCGAAATTCCGCCTGTTCGACCCGGTAGCTACCGAGCACATGACCGTGCTGGACCTGGTGACGCATCGCTCCGGTCTGCCGCGGCACGATTTACTTTGGTACGGGTCGTCGTTGACGCGGCAGGAAATGTTCGATCGCCTGAAGTACTTGGAGCCCACCGCGGAATTGCGTGAAGTCTATCAGTACAACAATTTGATGTTTATGACCGCAGGCATCCTGGCAAGTGAAGTGTCGCGCACGAAGTGGGAAGACCTGGTCCGGAGGCGCATCTTTGCGCCGCTGGAAATGACCGCCTCGAACTTCTCCGTGAATGATTCGCAAAAGACCGAGGATTTTTCGCAGCCATACCTTGAAATCAAGGAGAAAGTGGAGAAGGTGCCGTTCAAGAACATTGACGAGATTGGGCCGGCAGGTTCCATCAACTCCAATGTCGAAGACATGATCAAGTACGTGCAGATGCACCTGAGCAAGGGGAAGTACGGAGAGAAGGGCGAAAAGAAAATTATTAGCGAGGCGACAGCGACCAAAATGCAGACGGCGCAAATGGTGACGCCGGGCGGCGACGGCCCGTTCACAGAAGTGATGAGCCTGGGCTACGGGATGGGCTTGGGAATCGGCGCCTACCGCGGTCACAAAGTGGTGTCGCATGGCGGAGGGATTGACGGCTTTACGTCGTCGCTCACGTTTATGCCCAACGACAAGATCGGGATGATGATCCTCACCAACCGCAGCGGAACGCCGCTGCCGGCCATTGTCTCGCGCAACGTGTATGACCGCCTGCTGGGGCTGGAGCCGATTGATTGGTCCAAGCGCATCAAGGATGAGCAGGAAAAACAGAAAAAGGCAGCGGAGGAGCAGAAGAAAAAGAGCGTGACGGCGCGGCGCGAGGGTACCAAGCCGTCGCACGAGCTGAAGGAATATGCCGGCGAATACGAAAACCCCGCATACGGCGTGGCTAAGATTGCGCTCGAAGGGGAAGCTCTGACAATTTCCTTCAACGGAGTCACGCTGCCCGTCAAACACTTTCACTACGATTACTTCGAAATCGGCGACAGCCCGCGCGAATTTCTCAAGGACATGAAGCTGCAATTCGCCACGACGTTGAAAGGCGAAATTGGCAGCTTTGCGATTCCGCTGGAGGCGGGCGTAAAGGACATCGTCTTCTCACGCCGCGGTGAGAAGGTTTCCAGGGAAGCGCTGGAAAGCCTGGTCGGCGAATACGTCTTGATGAACATCACCGCCACGGTAGCGTTGGAAGGCGACAATTTCACGCTGACGGTGCCCGGACAGCCGCGCTACGAACTGGTGCCGATGAAAGGCCTTTCGTTCGATTTCAAGGGTCTTCCGGGCTACAGCGTAGAATTCAAAAAGGACGAGTCCGGAAAAATAACTGAGGTCATGTTCTTCCAGCCGCACGGCAATTTCGCGGCCAAGCGAAAATAAGCAGCAAGCGGTGGCGCTGAACGATGAGTACTTAGTGCCCCGACCATTTCGGCGGCCGCTTTTCGAGGAAAGCAGCCAAACCTTCTTTGAAGTCTGGCGTGGAGCGAATCGCAGCGTTCTCTTGCACAGCCAATTCAATCTCGCGGTCGATTTCCCCTTCCGCGCAGCGCCGCAGAAGCAGCTTGGTGCGAATCAGGCTCGTTGGGCTTGCGGCCAGCAGCGAAGTGGCCAGCTCACGAGCGCGCGGCAGCAGGATCTCCGCCGGAATCACCTGATTCACCAAACCGAAGGCGTGCGCTTCGGCGGCGTCGAAGACTCGGCCGGTGAGCAGAAGCTCGCGGGCACATTTCTCGCCGATTTGACGCCGCAGGAAGACGGAGACCAGCGCGGGAATGAAACCTATCTTCACTTCCGTGTAGCCGAACTTGGCCTCAGGCACAGCGAGTGTGAAGTCGCACATCGTGGCGATGCCCGTGCCTCCGGCGATCGCTGCTCCGTTCACGGCGGCGATGAGCGGCTTGGGAAAGAAGTAGAGCCTACGAAAGAGACGAGCCATGCGGCGTGAGTCTTCGAGGTTCTGTTCAGGAGAATATGCCGCAAGAGCGGACAGCGCGTCGAGGTCCATGCCCGCGCAGAACGCCTTGCCCGCGCCGGTGATGATGACGACGCGCGTCGAGTCGGTCTCGAGCCTTTCAAGTGCGGCGAGCAGCTCGTCAATCATTTGCGGCGAGATGGCATTGCGCTTTTCGGGGCGCGACAACGTAATGGTGGCGATGCCGCCGTCCAAGGAGAGAGTGAGAGTCGTGAGCATAAGCGGCAAGGATAAGAGCAAAACATTAGAGAGGCAAGGGCAGGGAACTCAGTGCGCGTATTTCGCGCGGATTTCATTCGTGAGAGCAAGTGCAGGAGCAAGCGAATCGGTTGTGACTCCAGTGTCCACGCCTTTATTGGCGAGAGTGTGGACGACGATTTCCGTGGGGATATTGCCAACAAGATCGTCGCCGGCGAAAGGGCAGCCGCCGAGGCCAGTCAGCGCGCTATCGAAGCGGCGGCAGCCCGCTTCGTACGCGGCGAGAATCTTTTCCGCGGCGCCATCTGGACGGCTGTGTAGGTGTACGCCGAGCTCGATGCCGGCAACACAGTTTTTCACTGCACTGAAAACGCCGCCCACCAGTTCGGGTGAAGCCGTGCCGATCGTATCGGCGAGAGAAACAGTGCGCACACCAATATCCTTCAGCCAGACGAGCGTGTCCTCGATCAGCTCGGGGCCCCACGGTTCGCCGTAGTTGTTGCCGAACGCCATGGAGATGTACACAACCAACTGGCGCTCGGCGGTTTTGGTCGCAGCGCGCAAGCGTTCGACCAGCGCGCGTGACTCTGCGCGAGTCATGCGCGCATTGGCTTGACGAAAATGTGCCGAGATGGAATACGGATAGCCCAGCGTGGTGACGCCAGGAGTCTTCAGCGCACGCTCCATGCCCATTTCGTTGACGACGATGCCGATAATCTCAAGAGCTAAGGAAGTCGGAGGCAAGGAGGTCTGAAGTGAACCCATGACTTGTTCGCTGTCGGCCATCTGCGGAACGTATTTCGGCGAAACGAAGCTGACGGCATCTATGTGCCGAAACCCCGCGGCGATGAGCGCACGATGATAAGCAACTTTCTCGTTGGCAGGGATGACCTGAGAAAGGCCCTGCCAGGCGTCGCGCGGACATTCTATGAGCTTGGCGGATTCCATTTTATGTTTGGAGAACTCCCGTGCGGAATTCGCGAACGTCAGGATTCAGCGCGGCGGCTTCGAGAGCCCAGATGAGGGCATCGCGGGTTTGCGCGGGATCAATGATCGCGTCCACCCAGAGGCGCGCGGCGGCGTAGCGCGGATCAGTCTGATGCTCGTAGGTGGCTTTCACGGATTCAAAGAGTTCTTTCTTATCAGCGTCGGTAAGTTTCTTGCCCTCGCGCTCGAGCTGCTTGATTTTGATTTCAACCAGCGTGCCCGCGGCGGAGTCACCGCCCATCACCGCATAGCGCGCGCTGGGCCAGGCAAAAATGAAGCGAGGGTCATAAGCTTTGCCGCACATGGCGTAGTGGCCAGCGCCGAAGCTGCCGCCGCAAATGACGGAAATCTTCGGCACGACACTATTGGCTACGGCGTTGACCATTTTTGCGCCGGCGCGAATGATGCCGGTCCATTCGGCTTCCTTGCCTACCATGAAGCCGTTGACGTCGTGCAGGAAAATGAGCGGCACGAGGCTCTGGTTGCAGTCGAGGATGAAGCGCGCGGCCTTGTCCGCGGATTCGCTGTAGATGACGCCGCCGAATTCGACGCGTCTTTCTCCTGTACCTGGCGCGTGTGTTTGCACGTGCTTTTTCTGGTTGGCGACGATGCCCACGGAAAAACCGCCGATCCGCGCATAGCCGCAGAGCAAAGTCTTGCCGAAGTCGGGGCGGTATTCGTCGAAGGCGCTCGCGTCCACGATGCGCGCAATGATTTCGTGCATGTCGTACTGCTTGGCGGCATCGCTGGAGAACACGCCGTAGATTTCGTCAGCAAGATACGCTGGGGGAGAAGCGGCTTTGCGGTCGAAGCGAGATGCGGGTGGATGTCCGAGCTTGTCGAGCAGCGCGCGGATGCGGGCGATGCAGGCATCGTCATTTGGCTCGTGGAAATCCACTGTGCCGCTGATTTGCGCGTGCATCTTCGCGCCGCCAAGTTCTTCCGCGGAAACTTTTTGTCCGATGGCGGCTTGCACCAACGCGGGGCCGGCGAGAAAAAGGCCGGAGCCTTCCGTCATCAGGATGTGGTCGCACATCACCGGCAGATACGCGCCGCCGGCGACGCACATGCCCATGATGGCAGTGGTCTGCGGAATGCCCATCGCGCTCATGACGGCGTTATTGCGGAAGACGCGGCCGAAATCATCTGTGTCCGGAAAGACATCTTCTTGCAGGGGCAAAAACACGCCGGCGGAGTCCACCAGATAAATGGTGGGAATGCGGTTTTCGATGGCAATGTTTTGCGCGCGGATGACTTTCTTCGCCGTCATGGGGAAGAAGGCGCCGGCTTTGACCGTGGCGTCATTGGCGATGATCATGACCAGGCGTCCGCAAACGCGCGCCAGGCCGGTCAGAGTACCCGCCGCCGGCGCGCCGCCCCATTCTTCGTACATCTCGAAGGCAGCGTAAATGCCGAGCTCGAAAAAATGGCTGCCGGAATCAATGAGTTTGGCGATGCGCTCGCGCGCGGTGAGGCGGCCCTTCTTGTGTTGCGCTTCAATTGCTTTCGCGCCGCCGCCTTGGCGAATGCGCTCTTCCTCCGTCTTGAAAGCGCTGAGGAGGTCCACCATGCGGCGGGTATGTTTTTCGAATTCGTGCGAATGCGGATGATGAACGTGGGTCTTCAGGACAGACGTGGACACACCATACCTCGTGCGCAGTGAGTTTGACTGCAAAACCCGCAGTCGAAAACAGTAAGCTGTGAAGCACGCCGGAGCGCTACGACTTAGGGCTTCTCAGCCGGCACAAAGTATACGTCGGTTGGCTTGAATTGCGCGAGTCTGCGGAACTTGGCCTTCACCGGCATGCCCACGCGGATATCCTTTTCGGTGGCGCCAATCAGCCGGGAAAGGAAGAGCGTGTTGACGCCATCGAATTCGATGAGCGCCAAATTGAATGGCGTTTCTTTCAAAAACGCCTCGGAGCCGAAATAACAGGTGGTCCAGGTGTGCACGCGGCCGGTAAGCGGCAGGTCGAACCACGCCGTCTTTGCGCCGCATTCCATGCAGTAGGCGCGCGGCGTGGCGAAGCGGTAGCCGCATTTGGGGCATTCGCTGCCGCGCAGCTTGCCTTCGGCGAGGCCACGGAAGAACGGCGAGTCTTCGGCGTAGCTGTGGATGTAGTCGATATCGTAGTGGCTCTTGATGGTCAGCGGGTCGGTGCAAAAGACGGTTGCGCCCTCGTCGGTTTCAGGCAGGCGCACTTTTCCGTACACGGGCTTGGGCCCGCCGCCGTGCTTCGCGCTGCCTGCTTCCTTCGAGGATTTCTTGCTGGAATTTGTTTTCGCCATGGGAGTCTCCTCTTTGAATGTATCGGCGCGATTAGCGCGTACTTTCGAGAATGCTGACGGTGACGTAGGTGCCCGTCCCTGCGTGGCTGTGGATGGCGCCGCGCATCTTGCGGCGGCCAATGCCGCGTTGCTGTTTTACTTGAAATGACGCGTTGCCGTCGTTGTGCTTGGCGATGGCGCCCTGCAGTTGCCAGAAAGCGAACACTGCCTGCATGAGCCCGGTGGCGCCGACGGGGTGGCCGCAGGCAATCAAGCCGCCCGAGGGATTCACCGGAATTCGGCCACTCAATTCGGGATGGCCCTGCTCGATGAACTTTCCGCCGTCGCCGTACTTGCAGAGTCCCATGTCCTCGTAAGTCTGGATTTCGCTGGAGGTGTAGGCGTCGTGCAACTCGACGAAATCAATTTCTTCGCGGGGATCCTCGATGCCGGATTGTTCGTAGGCCAGCTTGCTGGCCGCGCGCCCGGCGCGGAAGCTGTGCACGCCGGGATACTTCAGGTTCTTGTACCAGCTCGGGTCCTCGTGCTTGAGCAGGATGACGCTGCCGTGCGGGCGGTCGGACAGGCGCATGGCGTCGGTGCCCTGGCCCACGCCAAGCACGCGCACGGGGTTGTCGCAGAATTTTTCCGCGACCTCTTCGCTGGCGAGGATGGCCACCGCGGCGCCGTCGGACATGGTGCAGATGTCCAGCATGGTGAGCGGATAGGCCACCATGGGCGAGCGGCGCACGTCCTCGACGGTCAAGTCGTAGTGATGCTGCGCCCATTTGTTGTGCAGCGCATTTTTGTGATTCTTCACGCTGACCTTGGCCAACTGCTCGACCGTCGTGCCGAACTCATGCATGTGGCGCACAACCATCATGGCGTAGTAGCCGGAATAAAATCCGCCGACGGGATAGTCAAAATTGGTGTCACTTGCGAGAGCGATGAATTCGTTTCCCTTCCAAGTGTTGACGTGGGACATCGTCTCGAAGCCCATGGCCACCACGCAGTCCATCCAGCCGGAAGCGATATGCCGCCACGCTTCCTGAAAGCAAAGGCCGCCGGTGGAACCGCCACCCTCGACGCGAATGCTGGGCTTGGGCACCAGCCCGCACATGTCCACGGCCATGATGCCGGCCATGAGCTGGCGGGTGAAGTGGTCGCTGAAGTAGCTGAGCACGCTGCCGTCAATGCGCTCGCGGGTGAGCTTCGGGCAATCGTGCATGGCGTAATCAAACGCTTCTTTGCACATGACGCGGAAGGATTTTTGGGGCTCGGCTTTTGTGAATTTTGTGATGCCCCCGGAAATCATGTAGACAGGTCGCATGGGACACTCCTGGTAGGCGCTGGCGGCAAGGCTCGGCACAGCATACCTGTGTTTGCGGCGGAAGGGTAGAGCGATGTGTTTTGCGCGGGGTCGTGGCAGAATAGGTGCTCGCTCTTGACGGGTGGTCCCACAAGGGGGGAAGGGAAAATGAACAGAAAGTTCGCAGCACTGGCAGTTGTCTTTCTGGGTTTCGCATTGGCCGCGGGCGCGCCCGCACAAACCGGGAAGGCGCCGGCCAAAACGCCGGCGGAAGCGGCAACCAAAGCACCCGCCAAGGCCGCCGCGAAAGCGTCGGATCTGCCGACGCTTGCCTTCGAGACGTACACGCTTAGCAATGGGCTGAAAGTCATTCTGCATCAGGATCGCCGGCTGCCGTTGGTGGCGGTGAACCTGTGGTACCACGTGGGGCCGGCCAACGAAGAGCCGGGGCGTACCGGCTTCGCACATTTGTTCGAGCACATGATGTTTCAGGGTTCCAAGTATGTGCCCGGCGACAATCACTTCAAAATGCTGGAAGCCGCCGGGGCCACGGACGTGAATGGCACCACCGATTTCGACCGCACCAACTACTTTGAAACGCTGCCCTCGAACCAATTGGAGCTGGGGCTGTGGCTAGAATCAAGCCGCATGGGGTGGTTATTGGACAAGCTGGACCAAGCCAACTTGACCAACCAGCAGGATGTGGTGCGCAACGAGCGGCGCCAGGGCGTGGAAAACCAGCCCTACGGCGTGGTGGATGAGGCGATCTATCACACGCTGTTCCCCAAAGGCCATCCGTATTACGCGAGCGTGATTGGGTCGCACGAGGACATTCAGGCAGCCAAGCTGGAGGACGTGAAAAAGTTCTTCAAGCTGTATTACGCGCCAAACAACGCCAGCCTGGCCATCGTCGGGGACTTCGACACGATCGCCACAAAGAAATTAGTGGAGAAATATTTCGGCTCGATTAAGCGCGGCGCTCCCGTGCCGCCTATCAAGGCGACCACGCCTCCCATTACATCCGAGCGGCGTGCGGTGGTGACCGATCGCGTGGAACTGCCGCGCGTGTATATGGCCTGGTTTACGCCGCCCATCTACAAGCCGGGTGATGCCGATGCGGACATTGCTGCGGAAGTGCTGGGCGGCGGAAAATCCGGGCGCCTGTACAAGAAACTCATCTATGAAATGCAGATCGCGCAAGACGTGAACGTGCAGAACTACTCGCTGATTCTCGGTTCCATCTTTCAGATTTCGGCCACGGCCCGGCCGGGGAAGTCCATTGCGGAAATCGAGGCGGCCATTGACGAAGAGCTGGCGAGATTCCGCGCCGACGGCCCCGCGCCGGAGGAAGTCGAACGCGCGCGCAACCGCATCGAGACGCGCATCATTCAGGGGCTCGAGACGCTGGGTGGGTTCGGCGGCGTGGCCGACCTGCTCAACCGCTACAACCACTACCTGGGCACGCCGGACTTCCTTTCCCAGGACATCCAACGCTATCGCGTCGCGACGCCGGACTCGGTCAAAAAACTGGCGCAGCAGTACTTGAGAGCCAACGCGCGCGCCGTGGTGCACGGAATCCCGGGCGAGCAGAACCTGGGGCCGGAAGTGCCGACGCCGAAAACCGGAGAAATTGCGCCGGGCAGGGGCGTCGAATCGTTGAACGCCGACGAAGCATGGCGCCAACAAACTCCCAAGCCAGGGCCGGCACACGCACTGAACATTCCGGTGCCGCAAACCTTTCAACTGGCCAACGGGCTGACGGTAATCCTGAGCGAGCGAAAGGGACTGCCGGTGGTAGCCGCAAATTTGGTGGTGAAAAGCGGCAGCGACTCCAACCCGCCGGACAAGCCGGGGCTGGCGAATTTCGCGGTGGCCATGCTGGACGAAGGCACCGCCACGCGCAACGCCTTGCAGATTGCCGACGAAGTGGCGCGCCTGGGAGGCACGCTGGGGACGGGCTCCAGCACGGACGCTTCCTTTGTGACCATGAGGTCGCTCAAGAAGAATTTTGCGGCCCTGCTGGACATTGCAGCAGATGTTGTGTTGCGACCAAGTCTCCCGGAAGAAGAAATCGAACGCGAACGTAAGGTCCGCACCGGACAACTGGTGCAGGAGAGCGACAATCCGGGGATCATCGCCAGCCGCGTGACGGCCGCAGCGCTCTACGGAGCGCAACATCCTTATGGCTTCCGCGAGATCGGCACGTTGCAGGGAATCAAGAGCATCACGCGGGAGGACATGCTCGCGTTTTGGAAGCAGAATTTTGTGCCCAATAACGCCGCGCTGGTCGTGGCAGGAAATATTTCTGCCGTGGAGTTGAAGGCGCTGGCAGAAAAAGTGTTTACAAGCTGGCAGAAGGGCACGCCGGCGCGCCCCGCCTTGGGTAATCCGAAATCCACCAATGCCCGGTTGATCCTGGTGGACAAGCCGGGCGCGCCGCAAACAGAGATCCGCGTGGTGCGCGTGGGAGCACCGCGCTCGTCGCCGGACTTTGCGGCGTTGTCGGTGATGAACAACATCCTCGGCGGGCTGTTCAGCAGCCGCATCAACATGAACCTTCGTGAAGAGCATGGCTACACCTATGGCGCGTTTTCCGCGTTCATCTTCCGAAGATCCGCGGGGCCGTTCCTGGTGGGCTCCGGAGTGCGCACAGACGTCACCGCGCCGGCGGTCAGCGAAGCGCTGAAAGAAATTCGCGGTATGACCACGGACCCGCCCACTAGGGAGGAAATGAACCGCTCCCGAGATTCGCTGGTTCGTTCCATTCCGGGTGACTTTGAAACCAGCGGGAGCGCGGCGGGCAGCTATTCCAACATATACATCTATGACCTGGGCTTGGATTACTACGCGAAGTATCCGGCCAAGATTATGGGGGTTACTTCGGCGGACGCGCAGGCCGTAGCCAAGAAATATTTTGTTCCCGGCGAATTGATCGTCATCGCCGTAGGTGACCGCGCCAAGATCGAGCCGGAACTGGCCAAGTTGAACCTCGGCCCGGTGGAAATCCGCGACGTGGACGGGAACGTGAAGAAGTAATTCGCGGCATCCGTCACGGAAAAACTTTTGACCTGTCAGCGGCGATTCGCTAGACTGGACGGAGTCCCGCGTTTTGGGACCATCTCGCTCGGAGGTAGGCCTGTGATTGTCCTTGTCAGCAATGCGAAGGATTGGTCTGTCTCCGCTCGCCTGAATTAAGCCACAAGCGGTAACAGCAACCTCCTTCGTCTCCTGCGCTATCCACGCACAACTAGGAATTTGTGTGTCCGGCTGCAGCAGTTCAGGTCACGCCATTTGTTGCGCTCGGACCTAGCCGCTCCGCCAATGGCGGATTGCCCGCAGAATGCCGGGACAAGGAGAGGACTTCCGTGATTTCTTTTTCTCAGTTGGGATGGAACGAGTTCTTTGAAAGTGAATTTCGCAAGGTGGATGAGGAAGGTGCGTGTCCGGCACGAGTCGTCGAGGAGTTGAAGGATGCATACCGCGTGCTGGCGGAAAGCGGCGAGTTGCTGGCGGATGTCGCGGGGCGATTGCGCTTCGCGGCGCAGGCGCGGGAGCAGCTCCCGGCAGTGGGCGATTGGGTGGTGATTTCGCGGCGCGAAAGCGAAGGCCGCGCGACGATTCTGGGCGTGCTGCCGCGACGCAGCAAGGTGTCGCGAAAAGTGGCCGGTCGCGCGGCCGAAGAGCAGGTGATTGCCTCGAACTTGGACACGATTTTTGTGGTCAGCTCGCTGAACCGTGATTTCAATCCACGCCGCATCGAGCGCTACCTGGCCATGGTGTGGGAAAGCGGCGCGAATCCTGTCGTGCTGCTCACCAAAGCCGACCTTTGCCAAAACGCGGCGCAACGTGCGGCTGAGATGGAGTCGGTAGCTTTGGGTGTGCCTGTGCACGTGCTCAGCGCTATCAGCGACGAAGGTCTTGACGCGCTGGCAACATATCTTTGCGCAGGACGGACGGTGGCGCTGGTCGGTTCCTCCGGCGTAGGAAAATCCACTCTGATCAACCGGCTGCTGGGAAGGGAAGTGTTGACGACCAAGCCGATTCGTGAGGACGATGACCGCGGTCGGCACGCGACCTCTACCCGTCGGCTGGTGTTGCTTCCCGACGGCGGAATGCTGATTGACACGCCGGGAATGCGCGAGCTGCAACTTTGGGATGCGGAGTCTGGACTCGAGCGCGCCTTCGAGGATATCGCCGCACTTGCCGCATCGTGCCGCTTTCGCGATTGCAGTCACCACGAGGAACCCGGCTGCGCCGTTCAGCAGGCCCTCGAAAGCGGAGAACTCGATCCGGCGCGGCTGGAAAGCCTCCGCAAGCTGGAGCGTGAGATGGAATTCCTTGAGCGAAAGCAGGATGCTGGCCTGCAATCAGTCGAAGAAAAAAAATGGAAGAAGATTCATCAGGCCCAGAAGCGCAATTATCAATGGCGCGAGCGGCACGCCCGCCAGTGAGAACGTGCCTCAACGTGGGATTTCTTGCGCCCACTCCATTGCGGTGGCAAGCGCATCCGCGGGTGGCACGACGCGGTTGACGAGACGCCACGCGTAGGCTTCCGCCGCGTCAATGAATTTTCCCGTAGTGAGCAGCTCGCGTGCCCGCGCCGCGCCAACAATGCGCGGCAAGCGCGCGGTTCCGCCCCAGCCGGTGATGATTCCCAGCGAGCCGCCGGGGTGTCCGAAGCGCGCGTCGTCGCCGGCGATGCGCAGGTAGCAGGCCAGCGCCAAATCGAGTCCGCCGCCGAGACAGTAGCCGCGGACAGCGGCGATGACTGGCTTGGGGCACGATTCAATCGCGCGCATCAATGACTGGCCAAGAGCGGAAAATCGCAGCGCTTCGACAGGCGAAAGCGCGCTGACCTCTTCCAGGTCGGCGCCGGCGGCAAAAGACTGCGCCGTGCCGGTGATCACCACTGCGCGGACGTTTGACTCCGCAGGAATACTTTCAAAGCGCGCGAGCAATTCACGCAAGACGGTGCGGGTAAGGCGAGGGAACTGATCAGGGCTATCGAGAGAAATAAGCAGAATGGAGGCACGCAGCTCGAAACGGACGGAGGAGTCCACTGCGCGCTAGGCCTGCTGGCGCTGGGCCATGCGGTCCTGGATAAACTTCACGATGTCTTGTGTCGAGGTGCCGGGAAGAAAAATTTCAGCAATTCCGGCTTTCTTGAGTGCGGTAATGTCCGCTTCGGGAATAATGCCGCCGATGAGGACGGTCACGTCGCCCATGCCTTTCTCGCGGAGCAGGCCGAGCAGGCGCGGGCAGAGAGTATTGTGCGCGCCGGAAAGGATGGAAAGCCCGACAACGTCCACGTCTTCCTGAACCGCAGTGGCGGCGATCATCTCCGGCGTCTGGCGGAGGCCGGAGTAAATCACTTCCATGCCGGCGTCGCGCAGAGCGCGGGCGACGATTTTGGCGCCGCGATCGTGGCCGTCCAGACCGGGCTTGGCGATCAGGACTCGAATTTTCTTTTCAGGCATGCTCTGTGCTTCCTCTGTGCCCTCTGTGTCTCTGTGTTGAACCGTTGGCGGATTCACTCCACCTTGGGAAAACCATTTATGAAACGGCGAACGCCGTCCTTTAGAACTGGCACATTAAAATTAGCTAATAGTCCGAGTCGACAGCCGGACAACCGCAGATACGTTAGCACGATTGCTTCATGAATCGGAGCGAGAGCTTCGACAGCTTTCAGCTCGACGATGATGCGCCCCTCGACGAGAATATCAAGCCGATAGCCGGCGTCCAACTTCAATTCCTTGTAAACCAATGGCAATGGTTTTTGACGCTCGAAGCGAACCTTTCGCAGGGAGAGTTCGCGGGCCAGGCATTCTTCGTAGGTGTCTTCCAGGAGACCGGGGCCAAGCATGCGGTGAACTTCGATCGCCGCGCCGATGATTTCGTGTGTCAACTCGTTGTCGGTCATATTCAACACAGAGACACAGAGAGCACAGAGATAACACAGAGGAGAACGCAGCTCAATATCAACCTACTTCGGCAATTGACTCAGGAAATCGTCCAGCAGGGCATTGAATTTGTCCGCGGCGTCCACGAAGAGGGCGTGGCCGGCGCCGTCGAATTTTTCCAGGCGCGCGCCCGGGATGCGTTTCTGCATGTCCTCGTAAACTGTGTCCCAGGGGCCGCCCGGCGCGGTGCAAATCAGCGCGGGCTTGTCGATTTTCGCGAGTGCGGCGCGATTGTCAGTGCTGACCATTCCCAGGAAGAGTGCGGCGCCAACCGAAGTCGGTGTTTGCTTCGATGCGGCGATGACTTTCTGGATGTACGGCTCTGGCTGAGGCTTCTTGTACATGCTGCGCACAAAGCCTTCGGTGAATTTGTCGCGCTCCTTCAGAAAATTCCCCGCGAATGCTATCATGGCAGACATCATCTGCGGATTGGGATCGGTGCCGGCGATGCCGTCCACTAGGACGACGCCGGCGAGACCCCGCGTTCCGAACTGCTCCACGTACGAAACAACTTCAGGGACACCCATGGAACAGCCGACAAGCACCACGGGAGAGAGTTTCAGTTGGTCCACGACGGCTTTAATATCGCGGGCGCGCGCGGCAGGGAAGTAGCCGTCCGTGGGCTTGGACGATTCGCCCTGGCCGCGAGGGTCGATGGCGACGACGCGATGCGTTTTCGAGAAATGATCAATTTGCTTTTCCCAAATCCACGCGGGCATCGTCCAGCCGGGGACGAACAGGATGGAGGGATTTTTGATTGGGACGTGACCTGCCTCGCCCATGGGTTCCTTGCTGATCCGAAATTCGTATTGGGATCCCTTTGGGCTCGCTTCGAGGTAGTGAATCTTCACTCCATCTGCAGTAGCGACAAACGCACCCCTGGATTTCCCCACTTGGGCTGGAACCAGCAAAGGCGACAGCAGCACCAAAAGCAGAACTGTCAGGCACTTATGAATGCGTTTTGTAGTCATCGAGGAGTCCTTCGAACAACCTGCGCACGCCGACTTACGTTACTGCGACTTCCTCATAAATTCCGAACACATCGCGCATGGTGTCGCAGATTTCGCCGAGCGTGGCGTAAGCCTTCACCGCGTCAAAAATAAAAGGCATCAAATTCTCGGAGCCTTGCGCGGCCTTGCGCAAGGCGGCGAGGCGGCGCGCAACTTCGTCGGCGGAGCGTTCGGCGCGAAGTTTCTTCAAGCGGGCAGCCTGGCGATGCGCGACGGTTTCGTCAATCTGAAGGATGTCGATGGGATTGTCGCCGGTGACGTAGTCGTTCACGCCCACAATGATTTTTTCCTTTTTGTCCACGGCCATCTGATAGCGATAGGAAGCCTCGGCAATTTCGCGCATGGGGAAGCCGCGCTCGATGGCGGCGACCATTCCGCCGAGCGCGTCAATCTTTTTGATGTAGTCCCATGCGCCAGACTCCACTTCGTTGGTGAGGGTTTCGACGAAATAGGAACCACCGAGCGGGTCCACGGTATTCGTGACCCCGCTTTCGTGGGCAATGATCTGCTGCGTGCGCAGGGCGATGGTAGCAGCAAACTCGGTGGGCAGGGCCCAGGCTTCGTCGAGCGAGTTCGTGTGCAACGACTGCGTGCCGCCAAGAACAGCGCCCAGCGCCTGAATGGCCGTGCGCACGACGTTGTTGTACGGCTGTTGCGCGGAGAGGGAGCAGCCTGCGGTCTGCGTGTGGAAACGCAAGGCCCATGCGCGCGGCGACTTGGAGCCATAGCGGTCGCGCATCGTCGCGTACCAGATGCGCCGCGCGGCACGGTACTTGGCAATTTCCTCGAAGAAATCGTTGTGCGCGTTGAAGAAAAATGACAAGCGCGGAACAAATTCGTCCACGATCAGGCCGCGGCGCACGCCCCAATCCACGTACTCGATGCCGTCGCGAAGCGTAAAAGCTAGTTCTTGAATGGCTGTGGAGCCGGCCTCACGGATGTGGTAGCCGCTGATGGAAATGGAATTGAATTTGGGCGTGTTCTTGACGCCGAATTCGAAGGTGTCAATCACCAGCCGCATGGAAGGCTCGGGTGGGTAGATATATTCCTTCTGCGCGATGTATTCCTTGAGAATGTCGTTTTGAATCGTGCCCGAGATTTTCTTCCAGTCGGCGCCCTGCTTTTCCGCCACCGCGAGGTACATGGCCCAGATGACCGCCGCGGGGGAATTGATGGTCATCGAGGTGGTGACATCCGCCAGCGGAATCTGGTCGAAAAGCACTTCCATGTCCGCGAGCGAGCTGATGGCCACGCCGCACTTTCCGACCTCACCCTCAGCAAGCGCGTGGTCCGAGTCATAGCCCATCAGTGTGGGCAGGTCGAAAGCTACCGAAAGGCCGGTCTGGCCCTGTGAGAGCAAATAGCGAAAGCGCTGGTTGGTGTCCTCGGCGGTGCCGAAGCCGGCGAACTGCCGCATGGTCCAGAGGCGGCCGCGATGCATCGTGGCGTGAATGCCGCGGGTGTAGGGCGGCTCGCCGGGAAACCCGAGGTCGCGCTCGGGGTCCCAGCCCGCAAGGTCCGCTGGCGTGTAGAGGCGACGAATTGGATGGGAAGAAGTAGTGGTGAACTCAGCGGCGCGCTCGGGAGACTTGGCGAGGGTGGGATGGAGAGTTTTCTCTTCCCACTCCAGTTCGCGCGGCGAAGGCTTGCGCTTTTCCGCGCCGTCTGCGGTCAGCGTCGTGCTGGGTTTCGAGGCGTCGCTCATGCGCACAACTCCTTCTTGGAAATCCCATTTTACATCAAAGAAAACGGCCCGGCGAGTTTCCCCGCCGGGCCCGTGTTGCAGCCTGCAAGCTGTCGCACCGATCTAATAATTGACGCGCTCCCCGACCAATTCGGAGGACGGTGTGCCAGGGATGTGCGGCTGCCTGTTGACTTCGCCGTTCTTGGCATCGGCCAGCGTGATGTTGTTGACTTCGAGTGTGCGGCCGAGGGCCTTCTCGAAATCCACCTTGGATTTGGTCAACGCTACAAGCGAGCTGACTTCGGCGCTCTGTGCGGCGGCGAGGTCGCGCTGCGCTTGAATGACGAAGAAAATGGTGGAGGCGCCAAGCTGATATTTCTTTTGTTCGGCGTCCAAAGTGCGCTCGGCAAGCTCGCGGGACTTCTGCGCGGCTTCTACGCGCGCGCGGTTCTGCTCCAACGCGATTTGCGCATTGCGGACTTCCACGATGATGGAATTTTGCAGGCGCTTCAGACTGGTCTCCGCCTGCCGCTGTAACAGGATGGCTTGCGCGTTATCCGCCTGCGCGGCGCGGTTGAGAATGGGAATCGTGAGGTTGAGAGAGACGCCATACGTCGGGAAATCGAAATGGCGCAGTGTGTTCAACGAATCGCTGTAGCCGCCCTGGAAAACCGTGGTGGTGGAAGAAGTGATTTCGCGACCGCCAAACGTCGGAACACCACCGACGAGAACGGGGACGCCATTTGCGTCCACGATGGGCACGCCGGTACTGGTGTAAGTGCCGGTTCCTGTGGTCACCGTGCTCTTGGAGTTGCCTCCCAGTCCTGTGCCGCTGAACTGCCCGTTCAAGTTGAGTGTGGGCAGCAAGGCATTGCGGGTCGCGCGAGTTGTGATGGAGCGGCTCTCAAGGTCAATCTGTGACTGGCGGATGTCCGGGCGCTTTTCCCATGCTTCCTTTACCGCGTCAGAGAGTGTAACCGCTTCCACGGTCGGCGGCTTGGAGATGACGTCGGTGGGAACAATGTCGATCGTCTGCAGTGTTGCATCCATGACGTTCTTGGTCACCGCATTCTTAAGTAGGGTCTGCTGTTGCAGCAGGAAGGTCTGCGCGACGATGAGGTCCTGACGGGTGCGCGCGACTTCGGCCTCCGCGCGAACCACTTCAATGGGCGCCAAGGTGCCGATTTCGACTTGGCGCTTGTTGTCGTTGTAAAGCTTTTCCGCCAGCTCCACGGACCGCTGCTTCACCTTCACGTCCTCGCGCGCGAAGACCAGGTCCCAATACATATTTTGCACGGCGCTAACTGTCACGATGAGTTGGTTGGTAAACGTCAGGTCGGCGATGCGCTTGTTGTTACGCGCGATGCGGATGAAACGCATGTTGGAGACAAACCCGAAGCCGTTCAACAGGGGCTGCGTGAAGCCGAAAATCAGCGTGGACGAGACCGAAGGGTTGACGATTGCACCCGGAGAAGTCGTCGATTGCCGCCTGTTGTTCCACGTGATGGCGTAGCTGGTGCCGGTATGGAAGCCCTGCGTCAGCGCCATGTCGGCTTGCGCGTTGTAGTTCGTAATCGCAGGCAGCGCCACAGTGGAACCCGCCAGAATGGGGTTATTGATGGGGTTGGAAGCGCGCTGCCATCCAAACGTGGAAGTCAGCCGCGGGTCAAACGTCCCCGCCGCCGTGCCCGATCCGGCCTTGGTGCGCAACAAATCCAAATCCGAGAGCCACGGCGTGTACCGTTGCACGCTGATGTCCAGATTGTTCTCCAGCGCCAAGGAAATGGCATCCTGCAGGCTCAACCGCAGTTCGCCGTTCTGAATCAACTGGTCCACGCGCGGCGAATTTGTGAGCACCGGCGGAGCGACCTTGGTCGGCGCATACACCGTCAGCGGGTTCGTTTTGCCCCGCGAATAGTCCGGGCCCTTTTCGATTTTGAACGCGGGCATCTGCTGCGCCAACGCCGGCGCTGCCATCAGCGCCCCAGCCACCAGCACAAACGCGGCCGTCTTGAGAAAATGCCTTCCAGTCATTTTGACCTTCTCCTTCGGTAGAATCATCCAGCCCAACTACAAACAGGAATCCCCCGTCATAGAACTTAAACGTCTGCGAGCGGCAATTTGTTTCATTTTTTCGCCGGGAATCTGCGCCGCGCTGCCTGCCAAGTGCACGGCGCGGGCTAGTCAGGTTCCTTCATTTAGACGGACTTACAATGCTTTGGTCTGTCCGGAAATTGCACTTTCGGGACGCCGCTGTTCGCTGGCGGACGGCTTACGCTTCGCGAAAACCCTGCCAGTCTAGCATTCGCCTGCATTCCTTGACAATGCAAGCTGCCGCGGATACGCTTCGCCAGCCCGATTGCGGAGATGCCCATGCGGCCGGAAGAGCTGTTGACACTGTTGCAAAATGTGGGAGCGATCCGCCACGGCCATTTCGAGCTTTCTTCGGGCCGTCACAGTACGACGTATATTCAGTGCGCGCTGGTCCTGCAACATCCCAAATACGCAGAGCAACTGGGCAGGGCACTGGCCGGCGAGTTCCACGACCTGAAAATCGACGTGGTCGCTTCTCCCGCGTTGGGAGGCATCGTCCTGGGCCACGAAGTGGCCCGCGCCATTGGTTGCCGCGCCGTTTTCGTCGAGCGCGATTCCACCGGACGCATGGCCCTGCGCCGCGGCTTCGAAGTGACTGAAAAGGAATCTGTCTTAGTCGTCGAAGACGTCTGGACCACCGGAGGCTCTACCTCCGAGACCATGCGCGTCATCGAGGAGGCCGGCGGCCGCGTCATCGCCGTCGGCGCTCTCATCGACCGCAGCAACGGCCGCCTAGAGTTTCCGGTGCGCGCCGAAGCCCTGCTGGAAATCAAAGCCGAGAGCTACGAAGCCTCCCTCTGCCCGCAATGCCGCTCCGGCTCTCCCGCGCTCCGCCCCGGCAGCCGTTCCTCCCGCACCTTTGCTTGACCCCACTTCCCGCCGCGCGTTCTCCCTCTCGCCACTTGCTGTATCATCTCTCCCGCATGCACAACATCAAGCTCACCTTGGCCTACGACGGCACCGATTTCCACGGCTGGCAAATCCAGCCGGGGCAGGCGACGATTCAGGGTTCGTTGACGGAAGTCCTCAGGAAAATCACCCAGGAAAACATCCAAGTTCACGCCGCCGGAAGGACTGATGCAGGCGTCCACGCGCTGGGACAGGTCGCGCACTTCAAGGCGCGGTCGGAGCTGACGGCCGAGGAGTATCAGCGGGCATTTAATGCGTTGCTGCCGCCTGCGATCCGCGTTGTTTTCGCCGAAGAAGTGGGACCGGATTTTCACGCGCGATGGAATGCGCTGGCCAAAACATATCAGTACCGGTTCTACCGCGGGCGTGTCGTCCCGCCGTTTGCATGGCGCTTCGTCTTGCATTATCCGTTTCCGCTTGATGAAGAGGCCATGATGCGGGCCGCGCGCGTCTTCGAAGGCGAGCACGACTTCACTTCCTTCGCGGCTTCCAGCGGATCGGAAGAGGAAGACCAGGATCGCACCACGCTGCGCGTCATTTATTCCGCTGAAGTCATGCGCGAAGGCGAAGAACTAATTTTTCGTGTCCGCGGGAAATCGTTTCTGCGATATATGGTGCGGAAAATGGCCGGCACTTTAATCGAAACAGGCAAAAGCAGACTGAAACCGGAAGAGATTGCATCGCTGTTTGAAATAAAAGACCGCTCGAAGTCCGGCATGACCATGCCGCCGCAAGGGCTGTGCCTGGTCGCCGTCGAGTATCCTGAAGCATGGAAGGGGTAATGCGACGGACAGGTTCATTCGTCGCGGATGTCTTGCTTCGCGGGAACAAGGAATTCATTCTCTGGTAGAATCAGTGATCCATGGGTGCCCCATCGCTCACATCCAGTCCGGCAATTCCCAAGAAACCCATGGCAGCAGAACATTTGGAATCCATTGATCCGTCGAATGGAGAAGTCATCGCGCGGTTTGAGATGACACCGCCCGCGGATGTTTCAGGCGTGCTGGCGCGGGCGCGGATGGCGCAGCAAGAATGGGCGCGCAGTCCGTTGCGCGAGCGGTGCGCGCTGCTGCGGCGCTTGCGCGATGTATTGTTTGCGCGGCGGCTGGAGATCGCCGAGGTTATCACGCGCGAAGTCGGCAAACCACGGGTGGAGTCCCTCCTTTCGGAAGTGATGCTCATTCTTGACACGGCGGATTACTACGCACGAAAAGCTCCGCGAATGCTGCGGCCGGAGCGCGTGCCGCACCACAGCCTGGCAGTAAAAGCGAAAAGCGGCTGGCTGCAATACGAGCCGTGGGGAGTGATCGGCGTCATTTCTCCGTGGAACTATCCCGTCAGCATTCCCTTCGGCGTGCTGATCCCGGCCATCGTCGCCGGCAATGCCGTCGTTCTGAAGCCTTCGGAGCTGACGCCATGGTGCGGGGCACTGGTTGGAGAATTATTCGAGCAGGCGGGACTGCCACCGGGCGTGCTGCAAGTCATTCAGGGCAAGGGTGACGTGGGTGCGGCGCTGGTGGAAGCCGGCCCGGACAAAGTTGTTTTCACCGGCAGCGTGGCCACCGGACGGCGCGTGGCCGAAGCCTGCGCCCGCAAACTGATTCCGTGCGTGCTGGAGCTCGGTGGCAAGGACGCCATGCTCGTGCTGGCCGACGCGGATCTGGATATTGCTTCCAGCGCGGCTGTGTGGGGCAGCTTTACGAACTGCGGGCAGGCCTGCCTTTCCGTCGAGCGGATTTATGTGGAGAAGAGCGTCGCCGAGAAATTCACTCAGCTTTGCGTGACCAAGACCCAAAAGCTGAAAGTGGGCGCAGGGCTTGATCCAGATACAGAAATCGGGCCGATGATCCGTTCAGGCCAAGTAGTGCGCGTCGAGGAGCAATTGCGCGACGCGGTGGCCAAGGGCGCTCGGGTTCTTACAGGCGGCGCGCGGCGAAGTGACCTGGGCGATTGTTTCTTCGCGCCCACGGTTGTGACCGGTGTGGACCATTCGATGTCGTTGATGCAGGAGGAGACCTTCGGGCCGGTGATGGCGATTTGTCCCGTGGCGGACGCGGACGAAGCGGTGCACCTGGCCAATGATTCGCAGTTTGGGCTGGGCGCAACCGTCTGGACTCGGGACGCTCGACGCGGGCGCGAGATCGCCACACAGCTCAAAGTCGGCACAGTGATGGTAAACGACGTGGCCAGCTACTTTGTTGTCTGCGAAGCGCCGCACGGCGGCCGCGGCGCCAGCGGTTGGGGACGCACGCACTCCAAGCTTGGCCTTCGCGCATTGGTTCAAGTAAAGTACGTAGATGTGGACCGGCTGCCGCGGATTCCGAAATCGTGGTGGTACGGTTACAGCGAAGAATTGGGCGTAGCCGCCGACCGTTTTCTGGAGTTGCTCTTTGCGCCGACCTTCGGCCAACGCATGCGC
>JAMCWK010000101.1 GCA_023481105.1 Acidobacteriota bacterium
GGATCAGGGAACAGGGAAGCCGTGCTTGATGATTCCGCCGAACTCCTGCTGCGTCCCCGGCAAAAATCCCGGCACGTCCTCGAAGGTGATCAGCGGGATGTTGAACGCGTCGCAAAAGCGCACGAACCGCGCGCCCTTCACCGACGCGTTGATGTCCAGGCATCCCGCCAGCATGGCCGGCTGGTTGGCGACGATGCCCACCGGCCGCCCGTCGAGCCGCGCGAATCCCACCACAATATTTTTCGCGAAGTGTTCGTGCACCTCGAAAAAGTAATGCTCGTCCACGACGGCGTGGATTACGTCCTTGATGTCGTACGGCACCATGGGGTCCACGGGCACGATGCTGTTCAAGCTCTGGTCCGCGCGGTCCGCGGGGTCCGTCGTCGCGCGCCGCGGCGGGTCCTCCATGTTGTTCGACGGCACAAAGCTGAGCAGCTCGCGGATCATCCCCAGGCAATCGGCGTCGTCGCGCGCAACGAAGTGCGCCACGCCGCTCGTGGCGTTGTGCGTCATCGCCCCGCCCAGCTCGTGCTTCGTCACTTCTTCGTGCGTCACCGTCTTGATCACGTCCGGCCCGGTGACGAACATGTACGCCGTTTCTTTGGTCATCAAAATAAAATCGGTAATCGCCGGCGAATAGACCGCGCCGCCCGCGCACGGTCCCATCACCGCGCTGATTTGCGGCACCACGCCGCTGGCCAGCGTATTGCGCAGAAAAATATCCGCGTAACCCGCCAGCGACATCACGCCTTCCTGGATGCGCGCCCCGCCGGAATCGTTCAGACCGATCACCGGCGCGCCATTGCGCATGGCTAGGTCCATCACTTTGCAAATTTTCAGCGCGTTCGATTCGGAAAGCGATCCGCCGAACACCGTGAAGTCCTGCGCGAAGACGTACACCAGCCGCCCGTCGATGCGCCCGTAGCCGGTCACGAACCCGTCGCCCACCGGCTTCTGCTCTTCCATGCCGAAGTCCGTGCAGTGGTGCGTCACGAATTTGTCCAGCTCCTCGAACGTGCCCTCGTCGAGCAGCATCTCGATGCGCTCCCGCGCCGTCATCTTGCCCTGCTTGTGTTCGCGCTCGCGACGCTCGGGCCCGCCGCCTTCTTCCGCCTGCGCATCGCGCTTGCGCAGCTCTTCCATTTGGTCGTGCGCCTTCGCCTTCAATTTTTCTTCGGGAGACATGAGGGCTTCCTCTCAGGACCGCTGCAACTCGCTCGCTAGCGTGCCACACCCCGCCACGACGAGCAAGCTGCTTGGCTGCAAACCCAAATTGTGGAGTTGGTTTGCTGACAACTGAGAACTGATTACTGACCGCTGGTCGTTGGCCGCGGGTCACTGGTTGCTTCGCTGCGATACAACCGCACTACCAAGTGCGTCGAAAAATACGTCGCCGCGACAAGCACCAGCACACCCACGACGAGCGTCACCAGCACTGCTCCCGCGCGCAGCAGCGGCATCTGAATCGCCTCCACGCGCACCGCGACATAATGCAGTGCGAACGCGGCCACCAGCATGGTGACCGTCCCCGCCAGAATCGATATCACAAGGATGAGTTTTCGGATCACGGGATAATCTAATGCACGCCCGACCAATTATCTGCCACGAGGATGGAATTGCCCGGATTCGCCGGGTCGTACTTCACGCTGACCGGCAGCCCGGTGACGATGCGTCCCACGCACGCGCGTTCTTCGAGCCCGGTGATGTCCTGCGCCGTCTGGTACGTCACACCGGAAATGGAGTAGCTGTACACCACGACGTTGCGCCGTGTGCCGTTCGTCGCGCCGTTATCCGACGCGCGGCGTTTCGGCGTCGCGTTCAGTTCGCCGGAGAGCGCCTCGCGGATTTCCAGTACTTCGCCTTCGACGATGCGCCCCACCTGGTTCACATGCGCACGCCTTCTGCGCTCGATTTCCTGGGGATCTCGCGGGCGCCGCCGCCACCAGAAGGCAAATCCACCCACTGCCAGCAGGACGCCGGCTGCGGCCAGCAACGCTACGTGCCAATCGATTCCGCTGAAGTTCAACTTCCTGTCTTCCGCGTCCCGCTCTGCGGGATCGCTTCCACAATGTCGCCCAGCGACTCCCGCGCTTTCTCCCAATCTTTTAAGAACGCTTCGAGCCCGCGATCCGTAAGCGGATGCTTGAAGAGCTGCTCGAACACCTTGAACGGCATGGTGGCGATGTGCGCGCCCATCTTCGCCGCCTCCACCACGTGCAGCGGATGCCGCAAGCTCGCCGCCAGCACCTGCGTTTCAAAACCATAGTTCTTGTAAATCGTCAGGATTTCGCGCAGCAGCCCGAGCCCGTCCTGCGAGATGTCGTCCAGCCGCCCCAGGAACGGGCTCACGAAGTACGCGCCCGCCTTGGCCACCAGCAGCGCCTGCGACGGCGAAAATACCAGCGTCATGTTCACGCGAATGCCTTCATGCGACAGCACGTGGCACGCGCGCACGCCCGTCGGCGTGGTCGGCAGCTTCACCACCACGCTGGGGTGCCAGCTCGCCACCTCGCGCCCTTCGCGCAGCATTCCCTCGTAATCCGTGGACACCACTTCCGCGCTGATAGCCCCGCCCTGCACAATCTCGCAGATTTCCAGAATCTGCTGCCGGAAGGGCATCTTCTCTTTCGCCGCCAGCGACGGGTTCGTGGTCACACCGTCGAGCACGCCCATCTCTGCGGCCTGCCGGATTTCATTCCGGTTCGCGGTATCCAGAAAAATTTTCATCGGCTCACTTCCTTTCGGCGTTATGCATCCGCCGCCACCACCGGATTGCGCAGCGTACCGATTCCGCTCACAACCACTTCCACCACGTCGCCCGGCTTCATCGCGCTCACGCCCGCTGGCGTGCCCGTGGCAATCACGTCGCCCGGCTCCAGCGTCATCACGCGTGAAATCCACGCCAGTATAGCACCGATGGAAAAAATCATGTCCGTCACCGGCGCGTGCTGCTTGCGCTCACCGTTCACAAACGTTTCCACAGTCGTCGTGGCGAGGTCCAATTCCGTCTCAATCAGCGGCCCCAGCGGGCAAAACGTGTCGAAACCCTTTCCTCGTGTGAACTGCACGTCCGCTTTTTGCAGGTCGCGCGCGGTTACGTCGTTCACGCATGTGTAGCCGAGCACATAGCGCGCATACTCCTCCGCCGAAATTCCCTTGCAGCGCCGCCCGATGACTACACCCAGTTCGCCTTCGTGATCCACACGCAGCGATTCCGGCGGATAGACAATCGGCTCCTCCGGCCCGATCACCGACGAGGGCGGCTTCAGAAAAATCAGCGGCTGGATGGGGACTTCGTTGCCCAGTTCCGCGGCGTGTTCGCGATAATTTCTCCCGATGCACACGATTTTGCTCGGCGTCACCGGCGGCAGCAGGCGCACGTTGTCGCGCGGCCAGCTTTGGCTCAGGGGATACCACATGCCGTACAAGTCGCCGGCGATCTGCACCACGCGGTCATCCCGGATGACGCCGTGGCGAGGTTCCGGCCTCTGCGGCGGCGCCACCCCGATGATGGCGTTCCATTCGATCTCCAATGGTTGAAACCGGCAAAGTTTCATTCCCGCGCCTCCGCAGCGCTGCACCTCAGAGTATCAAAAGTTGGGATGGGTTGAAGCCTTAAAGAGGACCTTCAGTGTGGTGCGCTGTACCGAATTCGGAGCTCAGGTTTTTTCCTAAATCACTCATCTTTTCCATGGGCGGGTTGCCCATGAATCATAAATCGCTAAATCACTCAATTTCCTCGAGCCAACCTGCCGACTTACATCCGCCTTCGTGTCGCCGCAATCGGCTGTTCCCGCAGCGATAGCACCATCCCCGCCACCCAGCTCATCACCGCTGCCACGCCGTACACCAGCGCGCCCAGGATGAACATGTGAAACGGCGTTTTGCCCAGCCGGTCGTGCAGGTGCACAAAAAACAGTCCCATCAGCGCGTAGTTCACTGTCAGGATCGCCCACCCGCAGATTCCCGCCGCGAACAATTTGATCGGGGCGCGCAAAAAGCATCCGATCGGAATCAGCAGCACAAATCCAAACGCCGCGTACGCCACGCCATTCCTCACGTCCGCGTACGGCTCGAGGAATCCCACTCGCGTCGCCGCCAGCACGGAAATCACCATCACCGCGGTCAGATAGAGGCCCGTCAGCACGCCCACGCGCAGCGTGAAGCTCCTCACCCACTGGAACCACCGCGAGCCGGGTAGCGGCGTTGCGTTCAAAGTTTTTCTCTTTCGTTCGCGCCTGCGCTCGGCGCGGATGCGGAAACCGCTGCGCTCGGCGCACTTTCATTTCCCGCACGGTCCACCACGGTCACCGTGTAGGAATAGCGCCGTCCTGCTGCCACGGACATATCACGAAACGTCGGGGTGGGCAACAACTCCCGCGTCAGCCGTGTTACCGTTTTCCCCTCGTCTTCGCTCCGGTACACGTGGTACCCCGCCGCGTCTGCATCCGGGCTGATACTCCACGAGAGCTCCATGTGCGCCGGCGTTTCTCCGGCTGCGGCCACGTACACCGCCACCACGTTTTGCGGCGCCGCTGGCGCAAACGTATCCTTCAGCGTCAGCACCACCGCCTGCGAATCCGCCGACTCCACCGAGTCCAGCTCGTACTGCGCCACGCTGCGCACCGTGTAGAGATACGTTTTCTCGAATTCAATCTGCGCGTCGCGATACGCCGCGGTCGGACTCACGCCCAGCAGCTCCGCCGGCGCTTTCTTCTTCCATTTCGTCGCATCACTTTCCTTCGCGTCAGGCTCCACTTCCGCGCGGTACACACGAAAGCCCGTCAGTGCGGCAATCCGCTCGCCGCTCGTCGTACGCGCGGGCGGCGTCCACCGCAGCTCCACCGCCGGCTCGGTCACGTTCGCTGTCAGGTCGCCGATCGCCTCCGGCACCGGATAGACGCGCACCAGCGCGCGGTTCGAATCCGCCGACGCCGCGCGCTTCGACGCCCGCGTGCGCACCATGTACGCCATCTGCTCGCCGCTGTGCGCCGCAATGTCCGCTGCCTGCAACGGATCGGCAAACTGCAGCCGGTCATCGAGCAGATAGGTATCCACCACCGCGGAAGGAATCGTATAGACCTGCGCCAGCGCGACGCGCGCAGTCTGGCCTCCTGCCGGCATGAACGCGCGAAAAATTTCCACGTCCGGCGGCGCTTCCAGCGCTTCGCCCTCCGTCGTCTGCTTCGGCAGCGTGAACGTCAGCACCACGCTGTCGCCCACCTGCCGCGTGCTCAAATCTGTCACGGCCGCTGGGATTGGTGGCCGCGGCGGCTGCGGGTCCCCCGGCGTCCCACAACTCGACAAAAACAGAAAATAGAAAATAGAAAATAGAAAATAGGAAAACCGCGAAAAACTCCCGCTCCGGCCTGCTCCAAGGAGTGGTGTTCCCTCTTTTCTATTTTCCATTTTCGATTTTCTGTCTTCTGATTTCTGACTTCTGATTTCTGATTTACAGAATGAACCGGCTCAAATCGTGGTCCTTCACAATGTCGGCGAGCTGTTTCTGCACGTACGCCTCGTCCACCTTCACCGTTTTCTTCTTCAAGTCCGGCGCGTCGAAGGAAATCTCATCCAACAGCTTTTCCAGAATCGTGTGCAGCCGCCGCGCCCCGATGTTTTCGGTCTGTTCGTTGACGTTCGCCGCAAACCGCGCGATGGCCGCGATGGCCTCGTCGGTGAAGTGCAGTTTCACCGCTTCCGTGTCCAGCAGCGCGATGTACTGTTTGATCAGCGCGTTCTTCGGCTCCGTCAGGATGCGCACAAAATCGCCTTCCGTCAGCGATTGCAGCTCCACGCGGATGGGGAAGCGCCCTTGCAGCTCGGGGATCAGGTCCGACGGTTTGGTCACGTGGAACGCCCCCGCCGCGAAAAACAAAATATGGTCCGTGCGCACCATGCCGTAGCGCGTGTTTACCGTCGTGCCTTCGACAATCGGCAGGATGTCCCGCTGCACGCCCTCGCGCGACACGTCCGGCCCGTGCCCCGACTCCCGCCCGGCAATCTTGTCCACCTCGTCAATAAAAATAATTCTCATCTGTTCCGCGCGGTCCACCGCCGTCCGCGTCACCTGGTCCATGTCCACCAGCTTGTGTTCTTCTTCCTGGATCAGGTACTCGAACGCGTCCGCCACGCTCATTTTCCGCTTTTTTTTCTGCTGCCCGAACATCCCCGAGAGCATGTCCTTGACGTTGATGTCCATCTCCTCGATACCCTGGTTCGACACGATCTCGAACGCTGGGATCGAGCGCTCGCGCACTTCCACCTCCACCATGCGCGTGTCCAGCTTGCCGTCGCGGAACTGCGCACGCAATTTTTCCCGCGTGCGGTTCACCTGCTCCATCCGTTGCGCCTCACTGCCCGGCCCCGTGATTTCCACCGTCGTCGGCATCGCCGGCAGCAGCAGGTCCAGCAACCGCTCTTCCGCCGCTTTTTCCGCCTGCTCCGCCACTTCGTCCAATTTTTCCTCGCGCACCATGTCAATCGCCGTTTCCACCAGATCGCGCACCATGGACTCCACGTCGCGCCCCACGTAGCCCACTTCCGTGTACTTCGACGCTTCCACTTTCACGAACGGGCAGCCCGCCAGCCGCGCCAGCCTCCGCGCGATTTCCGTTTTCCCCACGCCGGTCGGCCCAATCATCAGAATATTTTTCGGAAGGACTTCCTCGGCCATCTCCGCGGAAAGTTTTTGCCGCCGCACGCGGTTGCGCAGCGCGATGGACACCGCGCGCTTCGCGGCGTTCTGTCCCACGATGTACTTGTCCAGCTCCGCCACAATCTGCCGCGGCGTTAGCTCGTCAAACGACGGCAGCACTTCGGCCTGTTCCTCGCCGTTTCCGTTGTTCACCAGCACCATGCGGTCCTTGTCGTTTTTCCCGCTCATGGATTCCTGTCGCCCTTACAACTCTTCAATCGTGAACTGCGCATTCGTATAGATGCACATGTCGCTCGCGATGCGCATGGCCTCTTGCGCGATTTCCCGCGCCGTCAATTTCGTATGCCGCGCCAGGGCGCGCGCCGCGGCCAGCGCGTACGGCCCGCCCGACCCGATGGCGCACATCCCGTCGTCCGGCTCGATGACGTCGCCGTTCCCCGACAGCATGAACGTGCCCTTCATGTCCGCCACGATGAGCAGCGCTTCCAGATGACGCAGCGCGCGGTCCCGCCGCCAGTCTTTGGCCAGCTCCACCGCCGCCCGTTGCAGGTTCCCGTGATGCTCTTGCAGCTTGCTGTCGAACCGCTCGAAGAGCGAAAGCGCGTCCGCGGTGCTGCCAGCAAACCCCGCAATCACCTTGTCATCCATCAGCCGGCGGATTTTCTTCGCCGTCTGCTTGATCATCGTCTCGCCCAGCGTCACCTGGCCGTCTCCAGCCATCACCACTTTGCCGTCCCGCCGCACACACAGCACCGTGGTGCCGCGAAACGTCTTCGCGTTCGTGTTGCGCTCTCCTTGCTGTGTTCGTCGCGTCATATGCGTCCGGCCATTATACAGCGACTCCCTCAAAAGCAAGCCTTGCCCTGCTCCGCTGCGTTCTAATGCGCCCCACATGTTAGAATTGCCACTCCATGCGTTCCATCTTCCTGCGCATTTCGCTGGTTTTCTGTGGCCTGACGGCTCTCACCGTTATCGCTCCGCCGTCCCTCGCCCAGCGAGAGCAGACCGTCTCCAAAGAGCTCCTCGAGCGTGTCGGCGACTGGGCTGAGTATTACCTGGACCGTTCTCCCAGCTACGCCGCAGAAGAAACTCTGAGCCAGTCCCAGCGCGAGAAACGGGGCAGTGCGGCGCGCAAGATCGTCTCCGATTATTTCTTTGTGCGCCTTTCGTCCCATCCCCGCGACCGCAGCGAATTCCGCGACGTCCTTTCCGTGGACGGCAAGCAAATCCAATCCTCCGCCAAGCGTGACGCCAAGTGGCCCAAGCTCGCGGCCGCGCAATCCTTCCAGGAATTTTCCGCGCTCGTCGAGGGCCCTGGCAAATACGAGCTCGCACACGAGCAGTTTTCCGGTCTCGACCGTCTCGCCGCACGCCTCGCCGTCCGCTACCAGGACCGCATGCGTTACTTCTATGCGCAAGACACTTCCGACCCGCCCTCGCCCCACGTGCTCATCGGCTACCGCCAGCAGTCCGGCGAAGGTCTCGCCATCGTGGACGGCAAAGCCGTCCCCGTTTCCGGCCAGGCCTGGGTCGAGCCCAACACCGGCCGCATCGTGCGCATTGATGAAGAAGTCTCCTCCAAGCAAGCCCGCTACTGGACCTCCGTCGAATTTGCGCTGGCCCCTTCGCTCGACGCCTGGCTGCCCGCCACCATTACCGTGCGCGTTTTCGAAAAGGGCCACATGGTTCTTGAAAGCGTTTACGCCTACTCTAATTTCCGCTCACTGTCCTCCGACCCCCGCGCCGCTTCCACCGCGAAACCCTAGCGCCGCCTTTCTGCATTTTTCTCTGCAATCTGCCACTCTGCAACTCTGTAACCTTCAACGTTTAACTCGCCCCTGTGGCACAGCCGTCGCTTGCAAACCTTGACCCTTCCGTTCTACCTACCTCACAATGGATATAGCCGTGGGCGTGTAGCTCAGCTGGGAGAGCACCTGCTTTGCAAGCAGGGGGTCGCCGGTTCGATCCCGGTCACGTCCACCAATTATTTCAACTAGGTACGTCTTCGAATTCTCCGGGCCAGCCAACCGCCTGGTTTTGCACCAGGTGACCTACTCAGCGCGCCGTCACCCACCACTCGGAAAAGTCGAATTTCATTGGAAATCGAGTGACCCCATGAAAAGTGTCTTTGAAAATGAGAGGAATGTAGAGCTACAAAATTGCCTACGCTCCCTTAACAGGACGATGCAGGCTGTCAAGCAAGACCGACAACTCTTTCACCTAAACTTCTGTGAACCAACCCGCCCTCGGCATCGCGAGGCGTTATGAATATGGTCCAGAGCTTGTCCAGGGCAGGAAGGGATGCGCCCCGTGAAGCGAATTGGCCCTCTGCCTCAGCGCCTGTGCCTGCGGACGCGCTCCGCAATCTTTCGACTTATATTAGTTGCGCACTTTCGCAAGTATTGAGCCATTTGCCCCAGTCCGCCCGGCGCGCACAGGGGCTCATTCTCGCTGTAGCGGATTTCCGCAGCGAAGGGACGGCCGCGGGCAGCTTCAATGCGCTTGTTTTCCTGGCCTTAGCGGAAAACCGTGGGAAAGCACACAAAGCCTGCGCAAAATGTCCGGATAGGGGCTCCAGATTTTGACTGGTCTCCAGATTGCCCGCATTGTGGCTGGGAGTCCTGGTCAGACATCTGGATTCATCCAACGCTTGTTCATTTGAAATGCCACCCAGGCCTCCCCCCATGGAGGTTTCACAATGAGGAAGTTAATTCCCAGTGTTCTCGTCCTGCTTTTGCTCGCCGGGCCGGGATGGGCGCAGAGCTCTAATGCCAATATTCCCCCGCAGCAAACACCCACACCCGATGATCCAGCGAAACTTCGGCAGGAAATTGAACAACTCAAACTAGTGATCCAACAACTGGAAAACCGCGTGGCAGCGCAGGAAAAGACCACGCAGCAGGCCGCCGCTCCGGCAGCGAAAGAAAAGGACAAGACCGAAGAGCTGACGGTGACGGTGCAAGAGCTAGAGAAGCGCGTTTCGGAGACGGAAAAGCAGGGGGCGCTGGATCGCGTGCGCCTCACCGGCGATTACCGCTTCGAGGCCCATTCCATCTGGGGCAAAGTGCCTTCGCACTTTGACGGCATGGAACTGCAAAACCTGCTGGTCAAGACGATGTTTGCGATGAACATCCTCGGCGCGCCGCCGACGAGCATCGCGCAAATCAACAACACCGTTTCCAGCAACTACGCGGGCTACCAGCAATTCACAAACAATCTGACGTTCAGCCAATTGCAGGCGGCCATGGCGTCGTTTCCTCCGGCCTTGCAGCAGCAACTGTTCGGCATGCTGATGCCCTCCACGTTTGTTCCTTCCTACAAAGACAACAACAAAATCATGTACACGAACCGCGTGCGGCTGAACTTCGACGCCAAGGTGGCGGACAACGTCAGCTTCGCCGGGCGGTTGAGCATGTACAAAGTGTTCGGCGATTCTACCGGCGTGCAAGTGTTTAATGGGCAGCCCAACACGCTCAACATCGACGGAACCACCGGGGGCGTCCCGAACTCCGACCAGGTGCGTGTGGAGCGCGCGTATTTCAGTTGGAACAACATCGGCGGATCGAAATTGTATCTTTCCATTGGCCGCCGTCCTTCCACCTACGGCCCGCCGATGAATTTCCGCCAGGACGAGTTGCGCGGCGGCACGCCTTCGGGCGCGCTGATCGATTACCAGTTCGACGGCATCACCGTCGGCTACAAATTCAACGACAACATGGTCTGGCGGCTGTGCTACGGGCTGGGCTACGAGTCCGGGTTCGGCAACGGCAACCTGCTCAAGATGCCGCAGGACCGGCTGAAGGATGTGCACTTCCTCGGCGCGAACCTCGACTTCTGGACCTCGGAGAGGACGCTGCTACAAGCAACGTACGCGCACGCCTTCAACGTCACCGACGGCTTTAACGGCCTGGTGGTGATGCCGCGAAATCCGCTGACCGGCGATCCCATCACCGGCCCGGCTGTGCTGCGTTTCACGCCTTCCACGAACCTGGGTGAAATCAACTTGTTCGGGGTGAACTTCACGCGGAAACAGGGACCCGTGGATCTGTACGTCAGCGGGAACTACTCCGGCACGCGGCCCAACGGGAAAACCACGCCGTTCGGCGGGATGATGTCCGATCCGTTCGAGACACCGGTGAACCGCAACGGCTTCATGGTGCTGGCCGGCTTGCGCTATAACTTCCCGAATGATGAGCGGACCAAGATGGGCTTCGAGTTCAACCACGGCAGCAAGTACTGGTTCAATTTTGCCCAGGCCGAGGACGACATCATCGCACCGAAGACGAACACGCGCGGGCAGGTGTATGAGACCTACTTCACCCACCGCATCAATGAGCGGTTCATCTTCAAAGCTGACTTCATCAAGTATGCCTACACCTACTCCGGTTCGGGGTGGCACCTCGGTGCGCCGAAGAAGCTGGACACGAATCCCATCCTGGGATTCCCAACCTACAGCGACGCCTTCAAGCTCTCGATGGGCTTGATTGCAAGGTTCTAAAGAACCTGTGACCGGGGCCGCGCAACGCCGGCCCCGGTTACACAACAGACAATCGGAGGTTGTCATGAACAAAAAAAGGACTTTGAAAGACACCATTAAACTTCTCGCAGTGACCATCATCCTGGCGCTGAGCGTGACGGTCGCGTGGAGCAAGCCGAAAGGTAACGAGACGAAGGGACGCTTCTACTTCAAGCAGACCTGCAAGAGCTGCCATGCGAAAGGCGCATCAGGAGGGGAAATCACTCCCATGAGCAAGACGCAGGCACAGTGGGAGCGGTACTTCACGGCTGGGAAACACAATAAAGGTACGGAGCTTCTCTCCAAGCACCTTAAAGCGGAGCAACTGAATGACGCGTGGGTCTATCTGGTTAACCACGCCGTGGATTCACCACAGCCGGAAACCTGCGGGAAGTGACCGGACGAAATTCGTTCGCGAGAGACCGCGAGGAGCATATGGATCGGCGGAAATTCTTGAAAGTGGCAGCAGGAGGCGCGGCCGGGGCCGGCGTGGCCACGACTGGCTTCCTGCTCACCACGGCGGGAGAAAAGCCGGCTTCAGTCGTGGCGCGGCGCGAGGTGCCCACCACCTGCGAGATGTGCGTGAACAAGTGTTCCATGATCGCGGTGGTGGAAGATGGCGTCATCAAGAAGCTGAATCCCAACCCGGAAAACCCGAAGTCACGCGGCATGCTTTGCGCCCGCGGAAACGCTGGAATTCAGCAGGTGTACGACCCCTCGAGGCTGAAGCGGCCGTTGATCCGTGTGGGAGCGCGCGGCGAAGGAAAATGGCGTCCGGCGAGCTGGGAAGAAGCGTTTGATTTCGCGGCGCAAAAACTGGCCGCTGTGAAAGAAAAATACGGCCCGCAGGGATCCCTGTGGTCCTCGACGGAGAGTTTTCAGGAGAGCTTTTTCAAGAGCCTGGGGTTGGCCTTTGGGTCGCCCAACGTGGAGCGGCATCCGACGCTGTGCCTCGCATCCGTCAACCTGGCGTACTCGCTCACGTACGGCACGATGCCGTCGTTCGATCTGCAAAACGCGAAGTACATCATCATTTCCGGCGCGAACCGCTTGGAATCATTCATCACCCCGGACACCATGGACCTGATCCAGTCGGCCACAGATCGCAAGGCCCGGCTGATTTATCTCGACCCGCGCTTCACGGTCACGGCTGCGAAAGCAGACGAATGGTATCCCATCAAACCGGGCACCGACTTGGCCTTTATTCTGGCCATGCTGCGCGTCATCGTTGAAGAAGACCGCTTCGACAAGGAATTTGTCTCCACTTACTGCGTGGGATTCGAACAGCTCGCCGAGCATGTGAAGCCGTTCACCCCGGAATGGGCGGCGTTCGAAACAGAAATTCCCGCGAAAGAAATCGTTCGCATTGCGCGCGAATTCTCGGATGCGGCGCCGCGCGCCGTGTATTACGCCGGGCGCCGTTCTTCCTGGTACCGCGACGATTTTTCCATGCGCCGCGCGCAGGCCATTCTGAATGCCATTGTCGGAAGCTGGGATCGCCAGGGCGGGATGGTGCCCAATGGCAAGGTGGAGCTGGGAGAATTGCTCTTCCTGCCGTGGGACGATCCCGTGGCGCCGCGCGCGGACGAAATGGACAAAAACTTTCCCCTCGCCGCCAAGGGCGACGGCGCTTATTTGACACTCCGCGAAAACGTTCTCGCCGGCACTCCCTATCCTGTAAAAGCCTGGATGGTCCACAAGCAGGATCCCATGAACATGCTGCCGGACCAGGCGAAAACCATCCGCATGATCGAGCAGATGGATTTCATCGGCGTCATTGACATTCAGATGAGCGACACCGCCTGGTACGCCGACGTGATCTTCCCGGAGTCCACCTTTCTGGAGCGGCAGGACCCGGTGGAAATCCTTCCCGGCATCTGGCCCGTCGTGGTTATGCGCCAGCCGGTGATCCCACCGCTTCACGACACGAAACCTACGCTGGAAATTGTCCAGGGTTTGGCGAAACGGTTGAACCTGTCTCAGTATTTCGACTACACCATCGAGCAGTGGGTCCATGAACAGGTGAAAGATCTTCCCGTGAACTTACCGCTCGAGCATTTGAAACAGCACGGGGTGTACGTGCCTCCGGGCTTCCCGAAATACGGAACCACGCTGAAGCCGGAGCATCGCTTCGTCACCAAGTCCGGCAAGATCGAACTTTTTTCCGAGCGGCTCAAGGAAGCGGGTTACGATCCGCTGCCGGTTTATCAGTCGCCTCAGCAACCGCCGGCGGGCAAGCTCCGCCTGATCCTGGGACGCCGAGCGTACATCACGCAGGCCAACAGCACCAACAACCCCTGGCTAAGTTCTTTCCAGCCGGAAAATGATCTCTGGCTGCACCCGACGGTCGCGGAAAACATGGGCATTCAAGATGGAGACAAGGTCGAGGTCTCCAGCAGCGTGGGCACGGTGCGCCTGAAAAGCCGGGTCACGCAGGAAATCCGTCCAGACTGTGTATTCATGCTCCACGGATACGGCAAGCGTTCCAAGTGGCAAAGGCTGGTGTACGGCGTGGGTGCGGCCGATGCACAAATTCTGGAGACGGCGTGGGACAAAGTATCCGGCGGCGCTGCGTTCCACGAAACGTTCGTGAAAGTAAGAAAGGTATAGGGAAGCGGCCATGGCAGCTCGCGCGAAACGCTACGCACTGGTGATTGACGCGCGAAAGTGCATCAACTGCAAAGCGTGTGTCGTGGCTTGCCGCGCGGAAAACGGCGTGCCGCTCGGGAAAAGCCGCAACTGGATCAATGAAGAAATCCGCGGAGAATATCCGCGCTTGTTGGCCACTTTCGAACCGGAGCAGTGCCATCACTGCCAGGATCCCGCTTGCGTGCGCGTGTGTCCCACCGGCGCGTCCCGGCAGCGCCCGGATGGTGTCGTAGTGATCAATCAGAGCGATTGCGTCGGCTGCCGCTACTGCATGATCGCGTGTCCTTACGATGCGCGGTTTTTCCGCGAGGATAGCGGCGTGGTGGAGAAGTGCGATCTGTGCGCCAGCCGCCTGGACCGGGGTGAGCTCCCGGCATGCGTGGAAACTTGTCCCTCCAAGCTGCGCGTCTTCGGCGACATGAACGATCCCAGCAGTGACATCGCCAAGTTGCTGGCGACCCGGCAGTATCGCGTCAAGAAGGAAGAAGCGGGCACGAACCCGCGCATCTTTTACCTGTTGTAAGAGGCCGCCTGCGATGAAGACAATTGAGTGGGGATTTCTGATCGTCAGCTACCTGTTCCTCGGGGGGCTTTCCGCGGGCCTTTTTTTTGCCTCGGGGCTTGCTGCTCTCCTTCAAAAAAACGAGCAGTCCGGAACGGATCGGATTGCGCGTTTCGGCGCATTGCTCGCGCCGTTGCCGGTGGCCGTCGGATGCCTGCTGCTGGTCTTCGATCTTGGAAAGTGGTATCGCTTCTACAAGCTGTTCCTTCATTTCGAATGGACCAGTCCCATGTCCATCGGCGCGTGGCTGCTGCTGGCTTTTTCTGTGGTTTCACTTTTGTGCGCCTATGCCTGGGTACCACAGGAGTGGCGCGAGCGCTTCTTTGCTGCGCTGCCGCCACGCCTGGCATTTCTTCGTCGTGTGAATCGCGATTTTTCCGCGTGGCGAAAACCGCTGGCACTGATTGGCTTGCCGATGGCTGTGGGTGTGGGCATCTATACGGGAGTTTTGCTGGGCGCCGTGCAATCGCGGCCGTTTTGGAATACGAACCTGGTCGCGCAGATGTTCCTGTTTTCCGCACTGTCCAGCGGTTGTGCCGCGTTGATTCTCACGATCATCTTCAGCAAGGGCTCGCCGGAAGTTGCGGAGCTTCGCTTGCTCTACATGCTGGATATTTGCTTTCTGGCTCTGGAGTTCTTCATTGTCGTTCCGTACATGATCCACGGGCAGTTGTCGGTGCAGGCGGTGCGCGAATCTCTCCATCTTATTCTGGGCGGGCCATTCACGGTGGTCTTTTGGGTTTTCTTTCTGGGGTTGGGGTTGCTTCTTCCCTTGGGCATTGAAATCCGCGAGACGATGCCCGCACTGTTGCGGAACGGCAGGTTCCACTACAATAAGCACCTGACCGCAGTTACGGCTGTGCTGGTGCTTTCGGGCGGTTTTCTACTGCGGTACGTATTTGTGTTCGCCGGGCAGATGAGTGCGTTCAAGTGAAACCATCGGCGCTCTGGAGGTTGTCAAATCGCCGCGAGGGCAGCAATGAAAAAGACAGTCAGCAAGGACATTGATGAAGAGATTTACGAGCGGCAAGTGCGAATCTGTAAAGCATTTGCCAACCCCATCCGTCTGCGAATACTAGACTTGCTTTCCAATGGTGCGCAGAGTGGCGCGGCTTTGCAGGGCGCGCTGGGAATCTCGACCCCAAACCTTTCGCAGCACCTCGCTGTGCTCAAGGCGGCAGGTGTCGTCACCACGCATCGCAAAGGCAAACAAATCCATTGCTCCTTGACCATGCCGGAAGTGAAGCAGGCCTGCCAGCTCATCCGGGATGTGTTGCGCGCCCAAATTCGGAACGGCCAAAAGCTCCGCGTGTAAGGCATTTCCAGCCAATCCCTACTGTAGGCAAAATTGTAGCTGTCGCTGCACCCTGAAACACCACGAAACAACACAAGACAACAAGTACTAGGCAAACGAAACAGCACCAAACACTTCGAAACAACACCTGACAACACGCCACAACAAGCGCTAGAATCTGCTTTGCAAGCAGGGGGTCGCCGGTTCGATCCCGGTCACGTCCACCAATTATTTTCAATTAGATACGTCTTCGAATTCTCCGGGCAAGCCAACCGCCTGCTTTCGACCCAGGTGGCCTACACCGCAGTTTCAAACAACGTCTCGCAAGATCTTGTTTCCATTAGGCGTGCGGGCGAACCGCGCCCACAACTCAGGAAAGAAGAGGATTCTTGATTCACAAATTTATCTACACTTGGCGATGGCCAGCTGTCATCAATCTCAGCCTGGGCAGGCTGTAGAACACTTTAGATGCTTGACGCCGTGCAGACTTGTCGCCGACAATGATTTGACCATGCGTCGCGCTTGGGCGGCTCAGACAATTCTAACGGTACTTCTGGCGTTCGTCGGAGCGCCGTTTCTCCATTTTCATTTGGCGGACAACCATGGCTCCGATGGCCAGCTCACGCGCGGGCATGAAACTATTGTCCATGCGCATCTTCCCGAGGGTGACGTTGCTCCAGATGCGACCGGCGAACATGACGCTGAACTCTCTCGCGCCAGCCACGATGCGAAGTCTCTGGAAGTTTTCGCTGCCGTTCCGAATAATGCCTCAGTTCTTTTATTGCCGTTTTTGGCTGCCTCGCGGATTGAGTTAGCCCCTGCCCCGATTTCGGTTGAGCGTTTGGCTCTGCAATCTGTCACGCCGACGCACGATCCACCGCTTCTTGATTCCACGGGCTCAAGAGCCCCTCCTGCATAACCCTGCCTGACGCCCGCCTCTGGCGGCGCGCGCACGTGTGTCTCAATCCTAAATTGATTGCGAGGTGCAGGATGTCGTTTTGCGGACGGCGATGTGTTTTTCAATTTGCATTCCTAGTTGCACTGAGCGCTGCTTCGGCTGCCGCCCAGGAGATGACTGAGGCGGACGCCTTGCGAAGATTCGAGCGAGAGAACGCTCAGGTGCGGGCGCTCGCGGCTCGCGTGCGTGAGGTTCGCGCCGAATTCCGAGCGGCCAGCCTAGCGCCGAATCCCAGCATCACCTACACGCGCGAGGATTCGGCAGGCACGCAAGACAGTTTTCTTCTCGTTCAGCAGGAGCTGCCGATCACGGGGCGCCTCGGTCTGCTGCGGCGCGCGGGTGATTCCGCGACGAGCGCTGCCCAGGCCAGCACCAACTATTCGCTGCTTCTGCTGCGAAGCGAATTCCGGCTTGCCTTTTACGCACTCCTGCTGGCGCAGCAGCGCGAAACACATCTCGCCAAATCTGTGAATGACTTGGACGGGATCCTCAGCATCCTGCGCGACCGCGAACACGAAGGCGAGGGTTCGAAATTCGACCAGTTGCGGGCCGAGCGCGAACTGGCGGACGCGCGAGCAAATCACGCTTCGGCTCAAGTGCTGCTGGCGCAAGCCCGTTCGCGGCTCGCGGCGATGCTCGCGCCTGGCACAGAGCCTGCATCGCTCTCCGCGAAGGGCGAGGTGGCTGGCGGCGCCGCGCTGCCTCCGGTGCAGGACCTAGTGGCACGCGCGCTGGACAAGCGCGGCGACTTCGCGGCCCGGAGAAATGATCTCCAACGCTTTGAATACGAAGAACGCGCCGCCCAGCGCCTGCGCATTCCGGAGCCGGTTCTTTCCGCAGGTCTGAAGCGGACCACGCTTCCCGGCGTGAGGGACAGCGGGTACGCCGTTTCTGTGACCGTGCCAATCCCGCTCTTCAACCGTGGCCAGACTGAAGTGGAGCGCACGCGCGCGGCGCAGGAGCGCACGCAAACTGAAATCGCCGCGCATCGCCAGCAGATCGAAACGGAAGTGAAAGCCACATACGAGGGTCTGCGCTTGCGGCGTCAGATTGCCGAGCAGTACGCGAAGGAACTCGGTCAAAAAGGTGCGGAGCTTTCCCGAATCGCACAGATCGCGTATCAGGAAGGCGAGCAGGGGATTCTGGAATTACTCGACGCCTATCGCACTGCTCTGTTTTCGCGTTTGCAGGCGCTGGAGCTGGCATGGTCAGCCAAGCAGGCGGAAATCGAATTGAACCGGGCAGTCGGTGAGGAGGTTTTGCCGTGAGGAAATGCATGGTTTTCATTCTGCCGCTGATCTTGCTGGCAGCATGCAGCAAAAGCGCACCACCGGCGAAAACGGCAGAGCAGTCAGTGACTTTGGCCGTGACGCGGTGGTCGGACAAGACAGAGCTGTTCATGGAGAATCCGCCGCTCGTGGCCAGCGAAAATGCGCGCTTCGCAGTGCATTTCACCGACCTGCGCAATTTCAATCCTCTTACGCAGGGAAAAGTAACCATCGAACTTCGCTCTGCCGCAGGCAGAAGCGAAATATTTCAAACAGAAGCGCCCTCCAGCCCGGGCATTTTCGGCGTCACCGTGAAGCCCAGCGCGGCGGGCAACTTTTCAATGACGGTGCGATTGGATTCGCCGACGCTCAAAGACACACACGAACTCGGCGAAGTCCAGGTGTACGCCGATGCGCGGGCCGCGGCAAAAGCGGAGCAGTCGGAAGAAGGAGAAGTTATCCGATTCCTGAAAGAGCAGCAGTGGACGCTGGACTTCGCCACCGTGGCGGTTGGCGAGCGCGCGTTGCGCGAAAGTGTGCGTGTGCCCGCGGAGGTGCGTCCGCGAACCGGCGGTGAAGCCGAGATCGTTGCTCCGGTTGCCGGGCGACTTTCGGCTACGAGCGCAATCCCAGCCGTGGGGACACTCGTGCAAAAGGGTCAAGTCCTCGCCCGGATCATCCCGCGCACGGCAACTCCTTCGGATCGCGCAACCTTGGACCTGGCCCTGAGCGAAGCGAAGACGGCGTTGAGTCTTGCTAGGCGAGATCGTGAACGCGCAGAGCGCCTCGTAACGGCCGGTGCCGTACCTGCGAAGCGGTTGGATGAAGCCAAGGCCGCCGAGGCCACGGCACAAGCGCGGCTCGATGCGGCGCAAGCCCGACTCGCACAACACGAGTCCTCACGCAGCGCCGATGGGGACACACCGGACGGTAGCCAATTCGTACTTCGCGCGCCGATTGCGGGCATCGTTGCCGCCTCGCACGGTATGCCCGGCGCAAGCGTTGAGGAAGGCGAAAGTCTTTTCCGAATCGTCACCACCGACCCTGTATTCATCGTCGCAAGCGTGCCGGAAGGGGAAGCCGGGCGGTTGCGTCAGCTTGCAGGAGGAGAACTGGAACTCACCGGGCAACCCAGTCCGATGCCGCTGGGACGCGTGGTGACTGTGGGCCGCGTGGTGGATGCAGCGTCGCGCACCCTGCCGGTGATTTTTGAAGTTCGTAATCCAGACGCGCGGCTGGCGGTGGGGCAGAGTGTCTTCGTTCGCTTGTTCACCAGCACAGCAACGAAGGAGCTCGCTGTGCCGGAGTCTGCAATTGTGGACGACGCCGGACGGCCCGTTGTCTTTGTGCAAGTCGCAGGTGAATCGTTCGCGCGGCGCGCCGTTCGGCTGGGCAACCGCGAAGCTAGTTATGTGCAGGTTTTGGATGGCGTAAAGCTGGGAGAGCGCATCGTGACACGCGGCGCATACCAGATTCGTCTCGCGGCCATGTCCTCGCAAATTCCCGCGCATGGTCATGTTCACTAGGAGACAGCGATGATTGACGGATTGATTCGGTGGTCGCTGCGGAATCGCGGGCTGGTGCTGGTCCTGGCGGCCGGATTTCTGGCCTGGGGCGGTTACGTGGTTTCAACGATTCCCGTTGACGTGCTGCCGGACTTAACCGCTCCCACGGTGACCGTGCTGGTGGAAGGGCGCGGCATGGCCCCCACGGAAATGGAATCGCTGGTCACCTTTCCCATCGAAGCATCGCTGAACGGTGCAGCGGGCGTGCGGCGCGTGCGCTCGGCCACGGCCGTGGGCATCGCGGTAATTTGGGTCGAGTTCCAGTGGGGTGAAGATATTTACCGTGCCCGTCAAACGGTGACCGAGAAACTCAGCGTCGTGGCGGGAAGCCTTCCGCCGGAGGTCGAGCCGCCCGTGCTGGCACCCATCTCCTCCGTCATGGGTGAGATTCTGTTTATCGCGCTCAATTCGGAAAAGCATTCGCCGCTGGAGGTTCGCACTGTGGCCGATACAGTGATCCGCCGGCGCCTGCTGGCCGTGCCCGGCGTGTCGCAGGTAACACCGATTGGCGGCGGGGAGAAGCAATATCAGGTGCTTGTGTCTCCTGCGAAGCTGAAGGCATACAAAGTATCGCTCACCGAAGTGAAAGAGGCGCTTCGCCGTTCAAACCGCAACACTTCGGCGGGTTTCCTGGTCACCGGCGGACAGGAATTTCTGATTCAAGGAGTGGGGCGCGCCAGCGATCTCGAAAGCATCGGGCAGACGGTAGTTGCCACGCGCGGAACACAGCCAATTTTGGTGGAGCACATCGCCCAAGTCCAGATCGGCGCTGCGCTGAAGCGCGGGGAAGGCTCTCACAACGGCAAGCCAGCAGTGATTCTTGGAATTCAGAAGCAGCCCGGCGCAAACACTCTTGAACTGACACGGGCGCTGGATGCAGTGCTCGACGATATTCAGCCGTCCTTGCCCGAAGGGATGACCATCGAAAAGCATATCTTCCGCCAGGCGGACTTTATCGAAGCCTCCTACCGCAACTTGCTCGGGGCGCTTCGTGATGGCGGCCTGCTGGTTATTGTGGTTGTTTTCGTTTTTCTGGCGAACTTGCGTGCTTCCTCCATCACAGTTGTGGCGATCCCCCTTTCCCTGATGGCGGCGGTGATCGTGATGAAATTCGCCGGGGCCACCATCAACAGCATGACGCTTGGCGGCTTGGCCATCGCCGTGGGCGCCATTGTGGACGACGCGATTATTGACGTGGAAAACGTCTTCCGGCGGCTTCGTGAAAACGCGCAGAAGCTGCCCGAGGAAAGACAGTCCGCTCTTGATGTGGTGTTCAATGCCAGCAGTGAAATCCGCGGCTCCATTGTTTTCGCCACAATGATTATTATTCTGGTATTCCTACCGTTGTTCTTTCTGAGCGGGGTGGAGGGGTTGCTGCTGCGCCCGCTTGGACTCGCCTACATTGTAGCGCTCTTCGCTTCGCTCGTGGTCGCCCTTACAGTAACCCCCGCTCTGTGTTCTTATCTACTGCCCCGAGCGAAGACCGTCCTCGAAGGCCACGAGCCGGCCCTCGTGCGATGGCTGAAGCATCGTTACGAGCGCGACCTCCCCTGGGCCCTGGATCACTCCGGACTCGTGCTCGCGGTGTCTGCGCTTCTTCTCGCGGCGGCCGTGGCCTCCTTTTTCTGGACAGGCCGTGCGTTCTTGCCCGAGTTTAACGAAGGCACGCTGACAATTAGCGCTGTCACGCTGCCGGGTACCAGCCTAGAAGAGTCCGATAAACTCGGCAGAACTGTGGAGCAGATTCTTCACAGCATTCCCGAAGTGAGCTCGACCGCGCGGCGCACGGGTCGCGCCGAACTTGACGAGCACGTCCAGGGCGTCGAGTCCGCCGAGATTGACGTCGGATTGAAGATGCGCGAGCGCCCCAAAGCCGAGATGCTGGCCGAAATGCGCCAACGACTGTCGCTGGTGCCCGGAATGAACGTCACCATCGGTCAACCCATTTCACACCGCATTGACCACATGCTCTCCGGAACGCGCGCCAATATCGCCGTCAAGATTTTCGGCGACGATTTGCAATCACTGCGAGACTTGGCCAAGCAAGTAGAAGCGGCGATGCGTGACGTGCCCGGCGTAGTGGATCTTTCCACTGAACAGCAGACCGACATCCCAACAATTCGCGTTCGTTTTGACCGAATGGCGCTGGCTCGCTACGGCATGCCGGTCGGTGATGCAGCGAGGGCACTGCAAGCCGCTTTCGTGGGGCTGCAAGTTGGTCAAATCTTCGAAGGACAGGTGGCCTTCCCGCTCGTAGTGCGGTATCCATTTGATAGCCGCGCAGACATCGGGGCCGTTCGCCAAACGCTGATTGATACGCCGTCCGGCGCGCGGGTTCCTCTCGGCGCCATTGCGGATATCCGCGAGGATCGCAGCCCGAACTTCGTCAGCCGCGAAAACGTGCAGCGCAAGATCGTGGTGCAATGTAACGTCGCGGGGCGCGACCTACACGGCGTTGTCAACGACGTACGGCGGCACGTGCAAGCTTCCGTGAAACTACCGCGCGGCTACCATGTCGATTATGGCGGACAGTTCGAAAGCGAGGCCCAAGCCTCGCGCTTGCTGTTGTGGCTGGGCCTGGCCGTCATCCTCGGCATCCTGGTAATTCTCACGGCGGCCTTCCGCTCTTTCACCGATGCCCTGATCATCATGTTCAATCTGCCGCTGGCGCTGATTGGCGGAGTGGTTGGTGTGCTCCTTACGGGCGGCGTACTGTCCGTTGCTTCCATCATTGGGTTCATCACACTGTTCGGCATCGCCACGCGCAACGGCATCATGATGATCTCGCACATTAAGCACCTGGCGGAGGTACAAGGCATCGCAAACTTCCGCCAGGCAGTCATGCGCGGCGCAATCGAGCGACTTTCTCCGATCCTGATGACCGCGCTTGCGGCGGGACTTGCATTGATCCCACTCGCCCTGGGTGCGGGCAAGCCCGGCAGCGAGCTGGAAGCCCCGATGGCCATTGTCATCCTGTTTGGCTTGCTTTCTTCAACGGCGCTGAACATGGTAATCGTTCCAGCTGTGTACTGGCGCTTTGGAAGGAAACCGCTACAACCGAACGAAAGCCAAATTCAGGTGCTGGCAAAATTGTAGCTGTCGCTGCACCCTGAAACACCATGAAACAACACGAAACAGCAAGTACTAGGCAAACCAAACATCACCAAACACTTCCACACACCACCTGACAACACGCTACAACAAGCGCTAGAACCTGCTTTGCAAGCGGGGGGTCGCCGGTTCGATCCCGGTCACGTCCACCATTTATTTCTATGAATTAAATTGTGTTTCTGGTTTTTCGGGACCAGGAGGTCGGCGGCTTATCCCGAGGCTTCGGGACCACTCGCCCCCACCAATTAGTTCTCGTCAGCTTTCAAATCGAATTGGCCGCCGGTTTATTCCGAGGTTCTGTTCGGAGATCTCGGGACGAGACCGCTCGCGCCGAACATTTTTTCTTTTCCTGAATGAAATTTATCTTCCAACCCGGAGGATTTTTTCTCAGAGGTTGAGGAATCGGATGGCGAAGCCGCAGAGGGCGATCGCGGCGCCAGCAAGCGCGTGGGTAAAGCGCTGGAAGCGCTCCATCGGCAGATGCTCGAGGCCGGCGCGGCAGGCCAGCACAGCGAACGACATCGTCGCCAGCGTTGCTACGGCGGACACCACCGTGACCAGAAGCACTCCCCAAAAGCTGTGCCGCGCGGCTGGGACAGTCAACAACGGGATTAGCGGCTTGCACGGGCCGGTAACGAAAATGGTAAACAAAATCCACGCAGTGAGGCGGGCAGGCAGCGAAGCTTGTGAAGCAGCATCGGCCAGATGAACGTGGCTGTGCTCCCGGTCATGCCGATGGATGTGCACGTGGACTGTACCGTCAGCGTGCCCGTGAACGTGGGAGTGCTCGCGATGGCGGATGGACTGCTGCAAACCCCAAGCGAAGTAGATCGGGCCAAAGGCAATCAGAAACCAGCCAGCCATTGCCTCGCGAGACGCATCTACATGCGGCGCACCGGCAAAGGCCAGTCCAAGCGCGGCACCCGCTGCGCCCAGCACGACCGAGCTGAGTATGTGGCCCAACCCGCAGGCCAGGGTGACGCCAATCACCCGCGCGCGGGTCCAACCTTGCGCACGGCTCATGACCACGAACGGAGCGTAGTGGTCCGGCCCGAGAAGGGTGTGAACTACGCCGAGGGTGCCGGCAGTCCAGAGAAGAAAAATCAACTCGGCATTCATGGATTCTGCGCTCGCGATCCAGCAATCCAAGAGAGGACCGGAGGCCGGGAAGTGAATCTGGAGCGAGCACTCCAGATGGAAGCGGCTTCCGCGCCGGAAACTAACAAAACAGAGGCAATATTTAACCAAGTTAAAATTCCACTGGTTTAAAGAACACAGGCGAGTGGGGCAAAAAGCCCGTTGTATGCGCCACGTCCGCGCCGCGCGGTCCACGCCGACCCGCACTCCTCTTTCATTTTCACTGGCTTGGTGAAGTCACGCGCTGTACGCCGTGTGGACTCCAGAGTGCTCGCTCCAGAGCAGACTCTGAATCGCAATGGGGGTGTGCGTGAAATCCACGCGCACGATAGAAGAAGTGGCAGGATCGGCCTCCCTGTCCGACCTGCGTTCATTCCCCTCCGATGCGTTTTTCCAATGCAATGGAAGCCCGGCGCGGCCAGTGACCCACTGGTTGTTGAGTAATTCTACTTGCGGGTTGAAAAATTCCACATCGCGGAGCGGAGAGCGAAGCGCCGTAAGCATCGGCGCGCACCGAAGGCATGTAGAGCCATGAGCAACGCAACGACATTCGTCGTCCGCAGCGACCCCACACTGCTCGCGGACGTCCGGCGGTACGGACGATTCGACACGAGTGCGTGCTACCAGTGCGGGAGCTGCACGATTTCCTGCGATCTAGTGACGGATTACGTGAGCTTCCCGCGAAGGACCATTCGCTACACGCTGCTGGGGCTGCGCGGACCGCTGCTGGGAAGCCTGGAGCCGTGGATCTGCCATGACTGCGGCGACTGCTCCATCATCTGCCCGCGCCAGGCGGGGCCACGGCTTTCGATGATGACCGTGCGGCGGTTCCTCACTGCGCAGTACGACTGGACGGGTATCTCTTCCAAGCTCCTCCAGTCCCGGGTTTGGTACATCGGCTCGCTAAGCTTCGTCGCGCTTGTGGTGGTGGCGCTGATCTTCTTTTATCACCTGTCGTACGTAGGGTTGCCATTGGCGGACTTTGTGGCGATGCCGTTCGGCATGGAGCACATGTTCCCCATCATGACGTATTTCACGCTTACCGTACTGCTGCTCCCGATGTTCCTTCTGGTATCGCGCATCTGGCGCATCTGGCGACTCACCATGGGCGGAGAAGGGCGGGTGCCCATCGCGTTCTCTGCGTATGTAGCCGAAGCGTGGACTTATGTGCGCCATTCGGTGACGCATTCGCTGATGCGGAAGTGTCCGGAAAGAGGCCGGTGGCTCGGGCATTGGCTGCTGGCCGCAGGCACGGTGCTCATGCTCACCATCAAGCTGTTTGGTCTGCGGTGGTTTCAAACCGACAGCATCTACGCCTTCTACCATCCGCAGCGATGGCTCGGATACATCGCCACGGCGTTCATTCTCTATGGGATCGGCAGCATCATCGTGGGCCGCGTGCGGGCGCAGAAGGAGTTTTACAAGGAGACGCAGTTCGAGGACGTAATCTTTCCGATTTTGCTGCTGTTGACCGCGCTCAGCGGCATCGCCGTGCACATCCTCCGCTATGCCGGCTTTGCGCTCTCGTGTCACTTCGCGTTCGCCTTGCACGTGATTATCGCCACGCCGATGCTCCTCGTGGAAATGTCGTTCGGAAAGTGGTCCCACATGATTTACCGCCCGCTGGCGCTGTACTTCGAGGCCGTCAAGGAGCGCTCCGGACAGCGGACGCCGGCGAAGGAGGCTGCTGGTTATGCTCTCTGAGCAATCCCTGAATCCCCGCATCGGCGCAGCCCTGGTGGTCGGCGGGGGAATCGGTGGCATGCAGGCGGCGCTGGACCTCGCGGCGGGCGGCATCAAGGTTTACCTGGTGGACAGCCGGCCCGCCATCGGCGGGGTCATGGCGCAGCTCGATAAGACTTTCCCGACGAACGACTGCGCCATGTGCACCATGGCGCCGCGCCTGGTTGAGATCGGCCGGCATCGCGATATCGAAATCCTCACGCTCAGCGATGTGCAGAGCATCCGTGGCCAGCCGGGAAATTTCCACGTCACGGTGAAGAAGCGCCCGCGCTTTGTGAACGAAACGAAATGCACCGGGTGCGGAACCTGCGTGGCCAACTGCCCGGTGCGCAACGACGTGCAGCCCCTGGACGTTCCGCGCGTGGAACTGGAGCCCGCCTACCGCGACAAGGTGGCGGAGATTGTGCGGCGCCATCGCGAGCGCCACGGGCCGCTGATGCCCATTCTCCAAGAAGTCAACACGGCGTTTAATTATTTTCCCGCCAGCGTGCTGAGCTACATCGCGCAGGAAACCGGCTATCCCTTCTCGCACGTTTACCGGATTGCGACGTTCTACAACGCCTTCAGCGTGGTGCCGCGCGGCAAATTCGTCATCAACGTGTGCATGGGAACCACCTGCTACGTGCGCGGCAGCCAGCGGCTGATGGAACGATTCTCCGATACGCTGAAGATCAAGCCGGAGGAGACGTCACCCGACCTGCTCTTCACGCTGAAGGCCGTGCGGTGCATCGGATGCTGCGGGCTGGCGCCTGCCGCAATGGTCGGCGACACCGTGTACGGGAAGCTGACGGTCAAGGAAGTCTCCGGAATCGCCAACAAGTACCGGGGAGCAAATGGCCATGGCCAAACTCACGCTGGATGAGCTGAGAAAAAAACGAGCGGAGGCCCAGAAGGGCATCTACCTACGGGAGGGCGAGTTCCGCGGCAAGATTATTGTGCACATGGGCACCTGCGGCATCGCCGCCGGGGCGCGAGGCATCGTCGCGGCGTTTCTGGAGGAGCTGGAGCGAAGCGGGACGAAGGACATCATGGTCACGACCTCCGGGTGCGCTGGACTCTGCTCGAAAGAGCCCATGGCCACAGTGGAAATGCTGAACACGCCCCCGGTGAAGTACGGGGAACTCACACCCGACAAAGCCAGAAACATTTTCAAAGAACACATCGTCGGCGGGACGGCCGTGGCTGCCTACGCTCTGGGGATGGGCTCGGAGAGGGGAGCATAGCCCGATGGCTGCACGAAGAATTGAACTGATGCTGTGCACGGGCACGGGCTGTGTGGCCGGCGGAGCGTTCCGGATTAAGCAGGCCCTGGAAGAAGAAATCGCGCGGCACGGCCTGCCCGACGAGGTCTCGCTGGTGGCGACCGGCTGCAACGGCTTCTGCGGTCAAGGACCGCTTCTGGTGGCGCTGCCGGAAAAGATTTTCTACGGCTGGCTGAAGACGGAGGACATTCCGTTTCTTGTGCAAGAGCATTTCTTGAAGGGCCGGCCCGTCCAGAAACTGATGTTCACTCCCCCGGAAAAGAAAGAGCCGATACCCTTGCTGGGGGACATCCCGTTCTTCAATAAGCAGATGCTTTTGGTGCTGCGGAACAAGGGACTCATTGACCCGGAAAAAATTGAGGACTACCTCGCGCGGGACGGTTACGCCGCGTTGGAAAAAGTGCTGACCTCGATGAGCCCGGAAGACGTGATCGAGGAAATCACCAAGTCGGGGCTGCGTGGCCGCGGCGGCGCCGGCTTTCCCACCGGGGTGAAATGGAAGGTCTGCCGGAATGAACTCAAGACACCGAAGTACGTGATTTGCAACTGCGATGAAGGCGATCCCGGCGCCTACATGGACCGCAGCGTGTTTGAATCCGACCCGCATGCCGTGATCGAGGGCCAGACCATCGCCGGCTATGCCATCGGTGCCGCACATGGGTACATCTATGTCCGGTCGGAATATCCGCTGGCCATCAAGCGGATGCAGATCGCCCTGGATCAAGCGCAAGAGTACGGCCTGCTAGGCGAGAACATTCTTGGCACCGGCTTTTCTTTTGATCTGGAGATCCGGGAAGGCTCCGGAGCCTTCGTCTGCGGAGAAGAGACCTCGCTCATCCACTCCATTGAAGGAAAGAGTCCGGAACCGCGCCAGCGCCCGCCGTTTCCCGCGCAGGTAGGAATTTGGGGCTGCCCTACGGTGATCAACAACGTCGAAACCCTGGCCAATGTGCCGATCATCGTGACCCGGGGAGCGGAATGGTATTCGCAGATTGGAACGGCGACGAGCAAAGGCACGAAGATCTTCTCGCTCGTCGGCAAGATCAACAACACGGGCCTGATTGAAGTTCCCATGGGCATCACCCTGCGCGAGATTGTTTACGAGATCGGCGGCGGCATTCCCGGCAACAAACAATTCAAGGCCGTGCAGACCGGCGGGCCTTCCGGCGGCTGCATCCCGAACAGCCTCATCGATCTGCCCATCGACTACGAGAGCCTGAAGGAAGTCGGCTCCATGATGGGCTCGGGCGGCATGATCGTGATGGATGAGGACACCTGCATGGTGGATGTGTCCAAGTTTTTCATCCAGTTCACCAACGACGAGTCCTGCGGCAAGTGCACGGTGTGCCGTGACGGGAGCGACGCGCTGCTCGAGGTGCTGACGCGGATTACAGAGGGCCAGGGGATGTCGGGCGACATGGAATTCCTCGAAGAGCTGGGGCTGGCCATCAAAGACGGCTCCATGTGCGGGCTGGGACAGACGCTGCCCAATCCGGTGCTCTCCACGCTGAAATATTTCCGGGACGAGTACGAGGCGCACATCACCGAGAAACGCTGCCCGGCCAAAGTGTGCAAGAACCTGATCGCCTACTGGATCGATCCGCAGTTGTGCCAGGCCTGCCTCATCTGTCACAGGGAATGTCCTGCGGAATCCATTTATGGCGAAAAGCAGATGGTCCACGTCATCGACCAGAACAAATGCACAAAATGCGGAACGTGTCTGGACGTGTGCCCGCCGCGCTTCAGCGCCGTGAAAAAACTTTCCGGCGAGCCCGTTCCCGCTGTCGAGCGTGGAATCAAGGTGGAACGAAAGAAGAAGCCGGCAAGACCGGAGCAGGAAAAAGTGCAAGTGTAAGCGGGGCCCGAGGAGCCAGCATGACGCTTCGAGAAATTATTGAGACGCTGCAGGCAAAGGTCGTTCTCGACAACCACGACGAGCGGATGGTCGTGGAGCGGGCGCGCGCCTCCGACCTGATGAGCGATGTGCTGACTCGCGTCAACCCCGGCGCGCTGCTGTTGACCGGACTGACCACGCCACAAAGCATTTATACGGCGGAGATGGCCGATGTGACTGTCGTTTGCTACGTCCGTGGGAAGCGGCCGCAGGAGGAAACGCTGCGACTGGCTGAGGAAAGAGGCCTCGTTCTTCTCAGCACAGACCTGCCTATGTACGAGAGCTGCGGACGATTGTACAAAAAAGGTCTCAAGGGCGGCACGGAAACATGAAGAGCAACGGGGTCAACCGGACGCTTCAGGCAGCACGAACGCAGGAACTGATCTATGAGCTGAAGGTACAGCAAGCCATGACCACGAAGGTGATCACCGTGGAGCCTGAGAATACCATGGAGGATCTCCGCCAGATTCTCAAGCTACACCAACTTTCCGGAACGCCCGTGATGAACGAAGGAGATCTTGTGGGGATCGTCAGCGTTGAGGATCTCATCCGATCGCTGCTGGAGGGAAATGGCAGCGAGCCCGTGAAGCAGCGGATGAGCGCGAACTTTGTGACCCTCTATGCGGATGAACCACTGGTTCACGCCGTGCAGAAATTTGAGCGACATGGCTTCGGGCGATTTCCGGTGATTGACCGCAAGACCAAGGAGCTGGTCGGCATCCTGACAAAAGGGGACATCATCCGCTGCATGCTCCAGCGCCTGGAAATCGACTTTCACGAGCAGGAGATCCGGCGATACAAACCCAGCGATTGGTTTGCAGAACTTGAGTCCGACCGAACCACCCTGGGGCTGCGGTATCTCATTCAGGGTAGGAACTTCCAGAGGGCGGGGGAAGCGAGCAGCAAGCTGAAGCAGAATCTGCGCACGCTCGGAATTGCCCCCGAGGCGGTTCGGCGAATCACCATTGCCTCGTACGAAGCCGAGATGAACCTCGTCATTTTCACGGGTGGCGGTGAACTGAGCGCCTTCGTCGAGCCCGGCAAAGTGACCATCACCGTCGTCGACCACGGTCCCGGAATCCCCGATATCGAGCGGGCTATGCAGCCAGGCTATTCGACTGCGCCGGACTGGGTGCGGGAGCTCGGCTTCGGGGCCGGTATGGGTCTTCCCAACATCAAGAATTGCTCCAATGAATTGAAGCTTGACTCCAAGGTCGGGGAAGGAACCAACCTTCAGTTCACGGTATTCACATGACAAAAACGCTGAAAGACATCGCTGCGGCCCTGCACCTGGATGTGAGAACCGGTGAGCATCTGCTCGCACGCACGGTGACGGGCGGGTATGCGGGGGACTTGCTGAGTGACGTCCTCGCCCATGCCCGAAAGGGGAGTGTCTGGATTACGTTGCAGACGCATACCAACATCGTGGCGGTGGCCAGCGCCAAGGAGCTCTGCGGAATCATTGTCGTCAATGGAAGAACGCCGGAAGAAGCAACGCTCCGCAAGGCAGGGGAGGAAGACATTCCCATCATGGTCAGCACGCTCTCCACCTACGACGTAGTTTGTCAGTTGTGCGAGATGGGAGTCAAAAACGGTGAAGGAGTTTAGGGCCGATTTACATATTCATACGTGTCTGTCGCCCTGCGCGGACTTGGAGATGTCGCCACGGAATATCGTGAGCGAGGCGAAACGAAAAGGAGTGCAAGTGATCGGCATTTGCGACCATAACTCGGCCGAGAATGTCCCCGCGGTGGAGAAAAACGCCGCGCGAGAAGGCATTGCCGTGATCGGCGGGATGGAGGTGACCTCCAAAGAGGAGGTGCACATCCTGGCGTTGTTCGGCAGTGAAGAAAGCCTGTTCACTTTTCAAGAAATCGTCCATGAGCATCTTCACGGAATCAACGATGAAAAGCTCTACGGAGAGCAAGTGATCGTCAACGAGGAAGACGAAGTCCTCGGCTTCAGCAACAAGCTCCTGATCGGAGCGACTGACATCACCATTGAGCGGCTTGTCGATTTGATCCATGAGCATGATGGACTGGCCATTGCCGCTCATGTGGATCGGGAAGGATTCGGCATTATCGGGCAGCTCGGGTTCATTCCCGAGGGATTGCCCCTTGACGCCCTGGAGCTGGCAGATCCATCGAAACGGGATTGTATTTCTCAGGGGAATCGCTTGCCCTTCATCACATCCTCGGATGCACACAAGCTGGAGGATGTTGGGAGGAGGACGACGACGTTCCTGATGGAGGCTGCGAACACAGTCGAAATCAGGCGGTGCTTGTCTGGTGTAGAGGGGAGAAGGATGAGGATCTAGCAATGGAGGATGTCTCCCTGCATATCCTGGATATCGCGGAGAACGCTCTGCGGGCCGGGGCGAAAAACGTCATCATCCGACTGGCCCAGCGCAAGCGAGAGGACCGGCTGGTCCTCGAAGTGACCGACGACGGAGAAGGAATGAGCGAAGAAACCATGGAACGATCTGTGGACCCCTTCTTCACAACGAAGCAAGACAAGCGAGTGGGCCTCGGCTTGCCATTGCTAGCGCAAGCCGCAGAAGAGGCCGGCGGGAAACTGGTAGTCCAGAGTACGCCGGGCAAGGGCACGAAGGTGATTGCTACCTTCGGGCTGAGTCATATTGATCGAAAACCCCTTGGGAATATAGAGGAGACGCTGCAGTGCCTGAAAGCGACCCATCCCGAGGTTTGCTTTAGCTTTGAAAGTGTGGAGACAGATTGAGGTGAGGGAGCAATGATGCATCTCACCATCAACGACACGCGCGTGGAAGTGCCGGACGGAAGCAAGCTCCTCCAGGCCATCGGAGTGGCCGGCGTCAAGATTCCCACCTTGTGCCACCATAAGGCGCTGACTCCTTATGGCGCCTGCCGGCTGTGCGTTGTTGAAGTGCATGCTCCGGGCAGGCCACCGTCCATTCAAGCCGCTTGTTCTTATCCTGCTTTGGAAGGAATGAATATCCTCACGCATTCCGACCGCGTGACGCGAACGCGGCGCATCGTGGCCGAACTCCTCCTGGCGCGCTGCCCGGATGCCGAGGTCGTGCGGCGCATCGCCGCTGACCTGGGCGTGCGCGACACGCGAATCCGCAAGAAGCACGATGACTGCATTTACTGCGGGCTGTGCGTACGCGTGTGCGAGGAGCGGATGGGCCGGAGCGCCATCGGTTTTTCCGGACGAGGACCGCGGAAGAAATTGGAGCCGCCATTCGGAAAGCACAATCCGATCTGCTGGACCTGCGGTGCTTGTAACTTCGTATGCCCAACCGGGAAGTCGGTCTCCACGCTGGCCACCGCGAATACCCCCATCCCCATCCCGAATCCTTTCAACGTGGGGCTCGACCCGGGGCCCGCGATTTCCATCCTCTACCCGCAGGCCGTTCCCAACAAGGCCGTGATCAATCCGGACCAATGCATTCATATGAGCTTTGGCGATTGCGGAATCTGCCGGGAAGTGTGCGAGGCCAAAGCCATCGATTACGAACAGAAAGAGGAGACGCTGGAGCTGAATGTCGGGGCCGTTGTGCTTTCGCCCGGATACGAAATTTTCGATGCCCGGATCAAAAAAGAGCTGGGATACGGCCGCTTCCCGAACGTGATTACTGCCCTGGAGTTCGAGCGGATTCTTTCGGCATCCGGGCCGTATTCCGGCCGGGTGCTGCGGCCGTTCGACAAGCGCGAGCCAAAGCGCATCGCCTTCATCCAGTGCGTGGGTTCGCGGGACGCGGATAGAGATTACTGCTCTTCCGTTTGCTGCATGTACGCCACCAAGGAAGCCATCATCGCCAAGGAACATCTCGGCGAGGGACTCCAGTGCGACATTTACTTCATGGACTTGCGCGCCTTCGGCAAAGGGTTTGAGCAGTACTACCTGCGGGCCAAGGAGCTGGGAGTCCGGTATATCCGCTGCCGCGTGCCGATGATCGAAGAAATTCCCGGGACTCGGACGCTGACGATCAAGTATCTGGCTGAAAACGATAAAAAGGTTTTGCAGGAATACGACCTGGTCGTGCTCTCTGTAGGCATGCAGCCGCCCAAAGAGGTCAAGGCGATCGCCGAACGATTCGGCGTGGCGCTCAACCCATTCAGCTTCTGCAGCGCGTCGGTCTTCAAACCCGCGGACTCCTCACGAGAGGGGATCTATGTGGCCGGGCCATTTTCGGAGCCGAAGGACATCCCGGAAACCGTGGTGCAGGCCTCCGCGGCGGCGGCGCAGGTGCTGTCGCTCTTGAAGGACGCGCGGGGGACGTTGATCACGCCCAAGGTTTATCCGCCAGAAAGAGAAGTGGCGGAAGAGGAGCCGCGGATCGGAGTTTTTGTCTGCCACTGCGGGACGAACATCGCCGGCGTGGTCAATGTCCCCGCTGTTGTTCAGTATGCGCAGACGCTGCCCAACGTTGTGTACGCCGAAAACAATCTCTACACCTGCTCCAACGACACGCAGGAACGCATCAAGGAAAAAATCACCGAGCACCGGCTGAACCGTGTGGTCGTTGCTTCCTGCACTCCTCGGACCCACGAGCCCCTGTTCCGCAACACGATTCGCGAGGAGGGGCTCAACCCGTACCTCTTCGAGATGGCGAATATCCGGGACCAGTGTTCCTGGGTGCACATGCACGAACCCGACAAGGCCACCGAAAAGTCCAAGGACTTGCTGAGGATGGCGGTGGCAAAAGCCCGGCTTCTCGAACCGCTTCGCTCCCGGCCGCTGAAAATCAAAAAGGCCTGTCTGGTAATCGGCGGCGGACTGTCCGGCATGACCGCCGCGCTGGGGCTGGCTGGTCAGGGTTTCGACGCCTACCTGGTAGAAAAGGACGAGGAACTGGGCGGCCACTTGAGACATGTCCGCTACCTGCTTAACGGAGAGAAACCGCAGGACGAATTGAGACGGCTGACAGAGCAAATCAAACAGGATGACAAGATTCATGTCTTCACAGGTGCGACCATCGAGGGGATCGAGGGTAGCATCGGCGATTTCCGCACAAGAATTTCCGCCCGCGGTGAAACCACCGAGATCACTCATGGCGCGGTGATCGTCGCCACCGGCGCCGCGGAATACCGGCCGAAGGAATACTTGTACGGGCAGGACCAGGAAGTCATCACCCAACAGGAGCTGGAACAGCGGCTGGCTGCGGATGCTAGTTTCCTGGCGGTGGAAGCAAAGCGTCCTGCCAAGAGCGTAGTCATGATCCAGTGCGTGGGGTCGCGCGACAGCGAGCGGCCCTACTGTTCGCGGGTGTGCTGCGCCGAGGCCATCAAGAATGCCCTGAAAATCAAAGCTCTTTCTCCGCAGACACATGTTTGCATTCTCTACCGGGACATCCGAACTTACGGCTTCAAAGAGAGCTATTACACGCAAGCGCGCCAGCAAGGCGTCGTCTTTGCCCGCTACGACGAGGATCGCAAGCCGGAGGTGTCGCGAAACGGCAATGGGCTGCAGGTGTCCGTCTTTGACCAGACACTGGGAATGACCGTGATGATTCCCGCCGACCTGGTGGTGCTGTCGGCCGCGATGGTGGCGAACCCCGGCAACAAGGAACTGGCGCAACTGCTGAAAGTGCCCCTGAACGAAGACGGTTTCTTCCTCGAAGCGCATCGCAAGCTGCGTCCGATTGACTTCGCCACCGACGGGGTTTTCCTCTGCGGGGCAGCGCACTCGCCGATGGACTTGGGCGAAGCGATCACCCAAGCGGCCGGAACCGCCGCGCATGCGGGCACCATTCTTTCACGCGACGTGATCGACCTCGAGCCCACTATCTCGCACGTGATCGAAGAGAAGTGCGACGGCTGCGCGTACTGCGTGGATCCCTGCCCGTTCAAGGCCATCACCCTCGTGGAATACCAATCCAACGGCGAAACCAAGAAACGCGTGCAGGTGAATGAAGCCATCTGCAAAGGGTGTGGCACGTGCCAGGCGACGTGTCCGAAGGGCGCCATCTTTGTGTGGCAATTCCGGCCGGAACAGCTGGAAGCCCAGGTGCACGCTGCCCTGTTCCGCTGGCACTTCCAGCCGGAGCAGTTGCAAGCCGGGGTGCAAGCTCCCCAGAACCTGGAGTCTTCCTAAGATGGAAGAACAAACTATCACCGCTGGGGCCGCCGCAACGGCGACGAACGAGCAGTTCGAGCCCCTGATCCTTGCGTTCTGCTGTTATTGGTGCGCCTACGCCGGCGCCGACCTGGCGGGGACCTCGCGCATCCAGTATCCGACCAACGTCCGCATCATCCGCGTGCAGTGCAGCGGCATGGTCCACCCCAACCTGGTCATCGAAGCGCTGACCAAAGGCGCCGATGGCGTGCTGATGATCGGCTGTCACCCTGGAGACTGCCACTACCTGGAAGGCAATCTCCGCGCAAAATCCCGCGCGGATGCCATCAGTCTGATGCTCGAAGATTTCGCCCTAGAGCCCGAGCGCTTCCGCCTGGAATGGGTGTCCGCGGCGGAAGGCCCGCGTTTCGCGCAGGTGATGACCGAGATGGTCGAGCAAATCAAGAAGCTTGGGCCCAGTCCATTTCGCGCTGCGTAACTCAAATGCAAGGAGGTGCAGAAGTAAAAGTCCGGGAGAGGTTCAAATTCATGAGGAGGTGAATCGTGCCTGTACGACTTGCCGAGGAGTGGTTCGCCATCTGCGGTGGCTGTGAAGTCACCATCCTGGATATCGGCGAACCGCTGCTCGATTTGCTGGAGAAGGTCAACATCGTTCATATGCCCGTCCTGATGGATCACAAGCTGTTTGGTCAAACCGGCGAAGGCACGGAAATGGAAATCCCCGAGGCGGAAGTGGGCCTCATCGCTGGAGGGATCCGCAGCGAAGAGCACCGCAAGCTGGCGCAGGAGATGCGCAAGAAGTGCAAGACGCTGATTGCGCTCGGCTCGTGCGCTTGCTACGGCGGCATCCCCGCGCTGGCCAATCTCTACGCCACCGAGGAGATCCTGAACAAGGTCTACCGCGAGAGCGTTACCACCGAAACCAACGGAATGCCCAACGTGGATATCCCGGCAATGACCGACCGGGTGTACGCGGTGAGCGAAGTCGTCAAAGTGGACGTCAGCCTGCCCGGCTGCCCCACCACGCCGGAAATGGTGGCCGGCGCGCTCACGGCGCTGCTCGAAGGCAAGCCTTTCCCCCTGCCGACGAAGAGCGTCTGCGACGACTGCCCGACCATCCGCGAGAAGAAGTCTGTTTCCACCTTGAAACGCCGGCTGGAAGCGCCGGAATTCACGCCCGGCCAGCCGCTCAACCAGATGCGTTGCTTGATGGAGCAGGGATTCCTCTGCCTCGGTCCGGCCACGCGCACCGGCTGCGGCGGCAGCGAAGGCACACCCCGCTGCATCCGCGCCTACATGCCCTGCGAAGGCTGCTTTGGCCCGCTTTCGGAAAAAGCCAATCCGATGGTGGACATGATGACCGCGCTTTCCACGATCGGGCTCGATCCCAAGCAGATTTCCGATCGCGCGGCAACCTTCAACCGCTTTTCCGGCGCGGGCCGCTTGCGCCCGGCCCCACGGAGGTGAGCGATGGGAAAGAAACTGGTCATCCAACCCGTCACGCGAATCGAAGGCCACGCCAAAATCACCATTCAACTGGATGATGCCGGCAACGTGGACACGGCGCGCGTCAACGTGATCGAGCTGCGCGGCTTCGAGAAATTCTGCATGGGCCGCCCGGTGGAAGATCTCCCGCGCATCACGCCGCGCATCTGCGGCGTCTGCCCGTGGTCTCATCACCTCGCCTCCGCGAAGGCCACCGACGCCGTCTTCGGCGTCGAACCGCCACCCGCAGGCAAGAAACTCCGCGAGCTGTGCAACAGCGTCGCCTACATGGAAGAACACATCTTGCACTTCTATTTCCTGGCCGGCGCTGATTTCTTGCTGGGGCCAAGCGCCGATTACTCCGTGCGCAACGTCATCGGAGTTCTCCAGGCGGCGCCGGACGTGGCCAAGCGCGTTGTCCGCGTGCGGCACATGTGCGCCAAGATGCTGGAAATCCTCGCCGGTAAACCCATCCACCCGCAGGCGGCCGTGCCCGGTGGCTTTTCCAAGCCGCTGCTTGCCGCCGAGCGCGATGAACTGCGCAAGATGGCCGGCGAGGCGCTGGAGCTGGCCAAATTCTCCATCGCCTTCGCCAAAGAAAACATCTTTCCGAAGTATCTCGAGGTGGTGAAGTCGCTGGGGGTCATCACCACGGGCTTCCTCGGGACGGTGAAAGACAATGGCGCGCTGAACCTGTACGACGGAAACCTGCGGCTGATGGATTCCGCCGGCAAGTTCGTGGACTTCGCGTACGACAAATACACCGAGCACATCTCCGAGCACATCGAGTCGTGGAGCTACCTGAAGTTTCCGTACGCCAAGAACTGGGGCAGCTTCTCGATGAGCCTGGAGCAGCCCGGCGGGATTTATCGCGCGAACACGCTGGCGCGCATCAACGTGTGCGATCACATTGACACGCCGCTGGCGCAGAAGGAGCTGGAGGAGTTCCGGCAGAAGTTTGGCCGGCCCGCACAGCTCACCCTGCTCTATCACTGGGCGCGGCTGATCGAACTGCTGTACAACGCGGAGAACGCCATCCGCCTGCTCGACGACCCGGAAATCACTAGCGTGGAGACGCGCGCGAAGGTAACACCGCGGGCGGCTCGCGGCGTGGGCTGCGTGGAAGCGCCGCGCGGCACGCTGCTCCACGACTACACCACCGACGCCGACGGCATGGTGACCAACGTGAACCTCATCGTCGGCACCACGCACAACAACGCCCCGATCAACATGTCCGTGACCCAGGCGGCCAAGAGCCTGATTCACGATGGCAAGTACGACCAGGGCATTCTGAACACCGTGGAGATGTCCATCCGCGCGTACGACCCGTGCCTTTCCTGCGCGACCCATCGCCTAGATGGCAAGCTCGGCGTGCGTCTGGACATCTTTGACGCCAACGGGAAGTTGCTGGACACGCTGGCGAATTAGTCGCCGGCGAAACGCCGGGAGGTGCGGTGGCAGAGATTGATACGAACGAAGTGCCCGACTTCTGCGGGAAGCCGACGCTCATCCTGGGGTGCGGCAACATCCTGTTCGGCGACGACGGCTTTGGTTGCGCCGTTGTCGAGTACCTGCAAGAAAACTACCCGGTGCCGGCAGACGCTTGTGTGTTGGATGCCGGCACCGGCGTTCGCAAGCTGCTCTTCACACTGTGTCTCAGCCCGGTGCGTCCGGGGCGACTGCTCATCGTGGACGCCTTCGATGCAGGGCGGAAGCCGGGTGAGCTGTTCGAAATTGATCCGGCGGATATTCCGGCCATCAAGATGGATGACTTTTCCCTGCACCAGCTTCCCACTTCAAACCTGTTACGCGAGCTCCAGGTGATGTGCGGGGTCGAAGTGCGGGTGCTGGCGTGCCAGACTGCGCGGCTTCCCGATCAGGTAAATCCCGGCCTTTCGGAAGCGGTGCAGCTCGCCGTGCCCCGGGCCGCCGAGCGGATCGCCGCCGAGTACTTCGCTGCCGCCGCTGAGGCGAGGCCGTGAGGAGGAATTCTTCTTCCACTTGCAACAGCCTTGTCACGAAAGGATGATGCGATGGGCCGCGCAGTACCGCCCCAATTGGTAAGCGACTTCCTCGGTAGCGCCCAGGTCTTGGCGACCGCAGTGACCGAGGTGGTGGAAGAAAGACTCCTGCGAGAGATTGCGGGAGAAGCGCTCACGCTCTCGCAATTCAAGCTGCTCAAGCTGGTGGCCAATACAGACGCGCATTCGGTGGGCGACGTGGCCGCCTTCCTGGGCGTGAGCAACGCCGCCGCCAGCAAAGCAGTGGACAAGCTGGTGCGGCGCAAGCAGCTTGTCCGTGCGGAAGGCCGCCTGGATCGCAGAGCGGCTGTGCTCTCGCTCACCGCGCGCAGCCGGCGCCTGCTCGCCGCCTACGATGCCGCGCGGGACCAGAAGCTGACCGAGATTTTCCGCGCCTTTTCCCCGGAAGAATTGGAGCACACCACGGAAATCCTCGATCGTCTCTCCGCGGGTCTCCTCGACCACGACGCCAAGCCGGAAGAAACCTGCCTGCAGTGCGGCATCTACTTCCGCCAGAAATGTCTCCTGCGCAAGCTCGTCGGCCGGCAGTGCTTCTACGCCAACCACCGGTCCCGTGGCGAACCCGAAGCGGAGTCCAACGGGGAGAACGGCGCCGAGCCGCCTCAATAAAGGAGCGCAGCCATGTGCCTCGCGGTTCCAGGCAAAGTTTTGCAAGCGCAAGAACGAAACGGCAGCCGGATTGCCCACGTGCAATTCGGCGGCATCGTCCGCGAGGCCTATCTCGATTTTGTTCCCGAGGCGCAAGTGGGCGATTACGTGATGGTGCACGTGGGTTTCGCCATCAGCCGCGTGGATGCTGAAGAAGCGCAGCGCACTTACGAGTTGCTAGAGACCATGGGGCTGCTCGACGGCGAAGGACTTTCCCCCGCTGCCGAAACGCAAGAACCGGGAACGTAGGTTGGGAATGAAATACATCGACGAATATCGGGACGGACGAATCGCGCGCCTTCTGGTCGCGGACATCGCGCGGCGCGTGACGCGTCCCTGGGTGCTGATGGAAATCTGCGGCGGGCAGACGCACACCATCATGCGCTACGGCCTGGACGAGTTGATTCCGCCGGAAATTCAGCTCGTGCACGGCCCCGGATGCCCAGTGTGTGTCACGCCGCTGGAGATCATCGACGCGGCGATCGAGATCGCCTCGCGGCCGAACGTTACCTTCGTGTCCTACGGAGACATGCTGCGCGTACCGGGTTCGCGCTCGGATCTTTTTCGCGTCAAAGCCGCGGGCGGAGATATACGCGTGGTGTACTCCCCCGCGGAAGCGGTGAAGATTGCGCGGGCGCTACCCAACCGGCGAGTGGTTTTCTTTGGCATCGGATTTGAAACCACCGCGCCGGCAAACGCGATGGCCGTCTGGCTGGCGCACCGCGAGGGGCTCAGGAATTTCTCGATGCTCGTGTCGCATGTGCTTGTGCCCCCTGCCATCCGTCTTCTGTTGAGCTCCCCGCAAAATCGCGTGCAGGGATTCATCGCGCCTGGGCACGTGTGTACGGTGATGGGCTACCGGGAATACGAAGCGCTGAGCCGCGACTTCCACGTGCCCATCGTGGTGGGCGGCTTTGAGCCGCTGGACCTGCTGGAGGCGATCCGCATGCTGGTCGAGCAACTTGAGGCCGGGCGCGCCGAGATTGAAAACCAGTACGTCCGCAGCGTGAGTTACGAGGGCAACCTGCCCGCGCAGCGCATCATGGAAGAAGTGTATGAGGTGCGCGACCAGAAATGGCGCGGCATCGGAACCATCCCCGGGAGCGGCCTGCGATTGCGCGCGCCCTTTGCCGCATTCGATGCGGAAAAAGTTTTTGGACTTACCGAAGCGCACGTCGAAGAGCCCGCCGAGTGTATCAGCGCGGAAGTGCTGCAGGGTTTGAAAAAGCCGGTGGATTGTCCGGTATTCGGGAAGCGCTGCACGCCGGAGAACCCGCTGGGCGCGCCGATGGTTTCCGCCGAAGGGGCCTGTGCGGCGTATTACCACTATCGCCGTCACGCCATCGCTACGTAGGAGAAACAATTGTCTGACGAGCCCAAAGTCGCAGCATTCAGTTGCCCCGTGCCGCTGCCGGCGCGCGACACCGTGCTGCTCGGGCACGGCAGCGGCGGAAAACTGACCGCGGACCTGATCCGTGAGCTGTTTCTGCCGGCGTTTGTGAATCCCATCCTGGCGCGGATGGACGACCAGGCTATCGTGCAATTAAACGGAACGCGCCTGGCATTTACAACGGACTCGTTCGTCGTCAAGCCGCTCTTTTTTCCCGGGGGCGACATCGGCCGCCTGGCCGTGCACGGGACGGTGAACGACCTGGCCATGGGTGGGGCGCTACCGCTCTTTCTCAGCGCCGCCTTCATCATCGAAGAAGGACTGCCAATGGAAACGCTGCGTCGCGTGGTGGAATCCCTGCGCGGAGCGGCCCAAGAAGCCGGCGTGGAAGTGGTGACGGGCGATACAAAAGTCGTCGAGAAAGGCAGCGGTGACGGGTTGTTCATCAACACCTCCGGCATCGGTGAGGTTCCCGACGGTCTGCACCTTTCCGCCGACGGCGCGCGGCCGGGGGATCGCGTCCTGCTGAGCGGCTCCATCGGCGAACATGGCATCGCCATTCTGGCGCAGCGCGAAGGACTGGAGTTCGAGAGCCGGATTGAAAGCGATTCGGCGCCGCTGCATGCATTGGTGCAAGCCATGCTTCAGACTGGCCGCGAAATCCGCTGCATGCGCGACCCCACGCGCGGCGGTCTTTCCAGCGCGCTGAACGAAATTGCCGGACAATCGCGCGTGGGCATCACGGTGGATGAACGTGCGATTCCCCTGCGCGAAGAGGTGCAAGGCGCGTGCGAGCTGCTGGGTCTGGACCCGCTGTACGTGGCCAACGAAGGCAAGCTGATCGCCATCGTCGCGCCGGAAGGCGCGGAGGAAATTCTGGCGGTCATGCGCGCGTGTCCGCTGGGCCGCCAAGCGCATATCATCGGCGAAGTTACGGCGACGAATGCCCCAATGGTAACGATGCGCACGACGCTGGGCACCACACGCATTGTGGACATGCTGGCCGGCGACCAACTTCCGCGGATCTGTTGACCATGCACGAACTGGGGATTGCCAAGTCGGTGCTCGAAGCGGTTTGCAGCGAAGTCGGCAAGCGTGCGGGCGCGCGCGTGGTGAAGGTCGGCCTGCGCATCGGAGAGCTTGCCGGAGTGGATCCCGATGCCCTGCAGTTCTCCTTCGAATGCCTGGTCAAGGACACGCCACTCGATCCATTGCCGCTGGAGATTGAATTCTGCCCGCGACAGCAGCGGTGCCCCGCCTGCGGGCACGCCTTTTGTGTCGCCGACTACGAAACATCTTGTCCGAAGTGCGGCGCGGCGCCCACCGAATGCATTGGCGGCACAGAGCTGGAGTTCAGTTATTTGGAGCTGGAGGAAACATGACCGACCGCGTGCCCCTGGAACGTAAAGTACTGAATGAAAATGACCGCATCGCGGCGGAATTGCGCGCGCGCTTTCGCGAGAACGGTATTCTCTGTCTGAATTTGATCAGTTCGCCCGGCGCTGGCAAGACGTCGCTGTTGGAGCGGACGCTTGGCACGATGGCTCCGGGCACGCGTGTCGCCGTGCTGACCGGAGACATTCAAACCGATAACGACGCCCGGCGACTGGCACGATTTGGATTCCCCGTGAAGCAGATCACCACAGGCGGCACGTGTCATCTGGATGCAAGGATGATTGAGCGCGCGCTGGCGGACTGGAAGCTGGCCGACCTCGACCTGTTGCTGATTGAAAATGTCGGCAACCTCGTTTGCCCCTCCAGCTACGATCTGGGAGAAGCGGCAAAAATCGTGCTGCTCAGCGCAGCGGAGGGCGATGACAAGCCGCTGAAGTATCCTTCGATTTTCTTCCGTGCCGCGCTGCTCGTCTTGAACAAGATTGATCTGCTCGAACACGTGCCCTTTGACATCGCGCGAGCCCGCGAAAACGCCCGGCGCATTCAACCGAAGATCGAAATCCTGGAGGTTTCCTGTCTCACTGGCGCCGGGCTGGAAGCGTGGCACGGCTGGCTCGACCACCGCTGCCAGAGGGCGCAGATGGAGGCGGCCTTGCCCGCCGGTTAGTCCATGGCCATTTCCAGTGAACCTCCGCAAACGGTCCGCCGGGGAATTGAAGTTTCAGGAATCGTCCAGGGCGTGGGCTTCCGTCCGTACATCTATCGCCTGGCCACGGAACGCAAACTGGCGGGCCGCATCAGCAATACCGCCGCGGGAGTGATTGTCGAAGTCGAGGGGCGGGTGGAAGTTGTGGACGACTTCCTCGCCCGCCTTCCCTTAGAAGCTCCGCCGCTCGCGCGGATTACGGGCATTGCTGTACGAGACCTGCCTTGCGATCACGATTCGGGGTTCCGCATCGTCGCCAGCGAGGTTGGAGCAGAACGCCGCGTGCTCATCTCGCCCGATGTGGCCATCTGCGACGACTGCCTGCGTGAGTTGATGGAGCCAACCGACCGCCGCTACCTCTATCCTTTTATTAACTGTACGAACTGCGGTCCGCGCTTTACGATTGTGCGCGACATCCCGTATGACCGGGCGCGCACTTCGATGAACGTGTTTCCGATGTGTGCTGCTTGCCAGGCAGAGTATGACGATCCTTTGAACCGGCGTTTTCACGCGCAGCCCAATGCCTGCTGGGAATGCGGCCCGCAAGTCGAACTGCAGGACAACGCAGGGCAGAGAATCGAGGCCGCTGACCCCATCGCGGAAGCCGCCGCCTGCCTTCACGACGGGGCTATCGTGGCCGTCAAGGGGCTGGGCGGATTTCATTTGGCTTGCGACGCTACGAACTCCGCAGTGGTGGAACGCTTGCGCGAGCGCAAGCGCCGCGTCGAGAAACCATTCGCGGTCATGGTGCCCGACGTCGCCACCGCCGAACAGTTTTGCGAGCTGGACAGCGATTCGCGCACATTGCTCTTGCGACCCGAGCGTCCCATCGTGCTTCTTCCAAGAAAAATGCCGAACGCGATCGCGGAGAGCGTGGCGCCAGGCAATCGCTACCTGGGCTTGTTCCTGCCGTACACGCCGCTTCACCACTTGCTCTTTGCGGCTGGCCGATTTACTGCGCTGGTGATGACCAGCGGCAACCTGAGCGAAGAGCCCATCGCCATCGACAATCAGGAGGCACTCCAACGGCTGCGTGGACTTTCCGATTACTTCCTGCTCCACAATCGCGAGATTCTGCTCCGGTCGGATGATTCCGTCGTGCGCATGGTTTCCGGACGCGCGCGCCAGTTGCGACGCTCGCGGGGTTACGTGCCCGTGCCTGTTTTCCTCCACCGGGAAGTCCCGCCGATTTTGGCCGTCGGAGGCGAGCTGAAGAATGCAATGTGTATCACCAAGGGGAATCACGCCTTTCTCAGCCAGCACATTGGCGACCTGGAGAATCTCGAAAGCTACCGCTTCTTCGAAGCAGTGGTTGCGCACATGCGGCGCATTCTAGAAATCCAGCCGCGCATCATCGCCTACGATTTGCATCCCGACTACTTCTCGACGCGCTGGGCGCTGGCGCAGACTGGTGCTGATTTGGTTGGGGTGCAGCATCATCACGCGCACATCGCCTCCTGCATGGCAGAAAATCACCTGGAAGGCCGTGTGATCGGCTTCGCACTCGATGGCACGGGATATGGCACGGACGGGCACATCTGGGGCGGTGAAGTTCTCGTCGCCGACTACTGCGATTTCGAGCGCATGGCCCACTTCAATTACGTGCCCATGCCCGGCGGCGCGGCCGCCATTCGCGAGCCGTGGCGCATGGCCGTCAGCTTTTTGACGCAACACTTTGGCCGCTCATTTCTTCATCTTGATATTCCTTTCATAAGGCAACTCGACGGCCAGCGGACAACAGCGCTGCTGCGCATGGTGGAACGCGGCGTGAATTCCCCCCTCACATCGAGTTGCGGGAGGCTGTTTGATGCCGTCGCCGCGCTCATTGGCATACGGCAGGAAGTGAACTACGAGGGGCAGGCCGCCATCGAGTTGGAAATGGCGATGCCGGACGGCGAGGACAACTCCAGCTATCCCCTAGCGCTCGTTTCAGAAGGCGACGGCTCGGCCATTGATTCGAAATTGTTGTTTGAAGCCATCATCGGCGACTTGCGCGACGGCGTTGCCGTAGGAGTGATCAGCCGGAAATTTCACAACGGTCTGGTAGAAGTCTTCACCCAGCTTGCGATGCAGTTGCGCGAGCGCAGCGCTTTGAACCGCGTGTGCCTGAGCGGGGGAACATTCCAGAACGTGTATCTACTCAAGCGCCTGCAATCGCGCTTGGCTGCGAATGGACTTGAAGTCTTCACCCACTCCGAAGTACCTGCCGGCGATGGCGGCTTGAGTCTCGGCCAGGCGCTCGTCGCAGCCCATCGGTTGCCTTAGTTGCTGTGGGTTCTGGTTTCCATCCGAACGGGACCGCTGTATTCGAAATGCTGCTCGCGGCGAGCTAAGCTGAAAAGTGCTGTAGGCAAAATTGTAGCTGTCGCTGCACCCTGAAACAGCACGAAACAACACAAGACAACAAGTACCAGGCAAACGAAACATCACCAAACACTTCCACACACCACCTGACAACACGCCACAACAAGCGCTAGAATCTGTTTTGCAAGCAGGGGGTCGCCGGTTCGATCCCGGTCACGTCCACCAATTATTTTCAACGAGATACGTCTTCGAATTCTCCCGGCAAGCCAACCGCCTGGTTTTGCCCCAGGTGGTCGGGCTGGGCAGTGACCCAGGGAGGCTGTGCCCATCAATTTGCGAGCTACGCACAAGACTAACGAGCTGCAACGCAGAACAGGCTCCAAGGGGTCGCTAGCGTAGGTCCGAAATCGGTATAGCGTCTGTAGCCGGGCGAGAATCCGCTCCTACTGCAGGGGGGGAGCCAGCCCGTGGTTCAGCAGCCTGTCTTATTAGATTTAGGACATAACCGAAGAGGAAATGGACTTGACAGGGGGCTTCTTCCAAGGGGAACATGAAGATTCCAGCTCGAAGAAAAGTGCGGAACTTATCGGGCTCCATCCTTCCAAGAACGAGAAATTCAGGTCGGGCGCGAGGTGCCGTGCCGGTTATTACTGCTTCCTTTTCCCACTTCTCAGGCCAAGAGTGTGCGCACCCCGTCGTTCGTGAAGGACGAGAAGTCGATTGCTGACGGATGACCTAAGCATTGAGACGAAGCCATGGGTTCCGTTTGAACCCAATCTCGGGTCGGTTGCTCGGTCGCAATACGCTGGACCAGGGGCGAAAGGACATGCAGGAGTTACAGCAGTCAATGGAAAGCGAAATCCATCGCCTCGTTGTGTTCCTGCTCGACGCACAGCGTTATGCGCTGCGCCTCTCGGCGGTGGAGAGGATTGTTCGCGCGGTTGAAGTGACGCCACTTCCAAAAGCCCCGGAGATTGTTCTCGGGGTGGTCAACTATCACGGAAGAGTTCTTCCGGTCGTGGACGTTCGCAGACGCTTTCGCCTACCCCCTCGAGAATTGCGCCTGAGTGATCACCTCGTTCTTGCCCACACGCCAAGGCGTACGGTTGGCCTTCTCGCCAACACTGTCACAGACGTGGTAGAGCTCATGGACCGAGAAATCATCGCTGCGGAAAAAATTCTGCCTGCCCTCGAACATATTGAAGGCGTTGCGCGGCTTCCGGACGGCATGATCTTCATTCACGATCTCGATACGTTTCTTTCCCTGGACGAGGAGAAAACGCTCGACGCTGCACTAGAGAAGACTTGAGAAAAGGAAAATGGCCCGCAGCAACTCAGACGCGCTTTTCTTGCGATTCAGCGAACTCCTCGCTGAGCAAACGGGCTTGCACTTTCAGAGCGAGAGATGGCCTGAGTTGGGGCGCGCAGTCGGCTTTGCCGCCCGGGAGTTTGGTTTTGGAGAAATAGAATCCTGCCTCCAGTGGCTCGTTTCCGCTCCGCTGGAAAAAAGACAGATTGAAATTTTGGCAAGTTATCTCACGGTGGGAGAGACCTATTTCTTTCGCGAGCAGAAGACGTTCGACGTACTCGAAGAACAGGTTCTGCCGGAATTGATCCGTTCCCGCCGGGAGAGGGACCGGCGCTTGAGGGTATGGAGCGCCGGCTGCTGCACCGGGGAGGAGCCTTATTCTGTGGCGATCCTTCTCCACCGGATGATCCCAGACTTGCGGGATTGGAACATCAACATCCTGGCCACTGACATCAACCCGCGTTTCCTTCAAAAGGCCACAGAGGGCATATACAGCGAATGGTCTTTCCGTGGAACTTCGCCAGGGCTCAAAGAGAGATACTTCAAAAACGTCCGGAATGGCCGTTTCGAGATTCTCCCGCACTTAAAGAATCTGGTTTCCTTCTCCTATCTGAATCTGGCCGAGGATGCTTACCCTTCGCTTCTCAACCAGACGAACGCGATGGACATTATCTTTTGCCGCAATGTCCTGATGTATTTCCATCCGGACTGTGCCAGGCGAGCTGTCGGAAATCTCCATCGTTCTCTTGCGGATGGTGGGTGGCTGATTGTGAGTCCGAGTGAGGTTTCGCACATTCTGTTCTCGGACTTTTCCACAGTCTCTTTTCCGGGGACAACTCTGTACCGCAAGAACGGGGAGGAATCGGGAAGTGCTGAAGTTTTCCCGGCGACTCTGACGGAAGAGCCGATGGGCGTTCTTGAGCCACTGGGCCCTTGCAATGTTGAGTCGGGGTGGGAGAACGAACCGGTTCCCTCACTCCCGAGCGCGGCCACGGAAGGGCCGTGGATTCCAGAGCCACAACCGGATCCCTACCAGGAGGGACTGGCGCTGTACGAGCGCGGGCTCTATGAGAAGGCAGCCGCGAAAATCGAGGTTGTTTTGTCCGGCGATTCCAAGGATGCAATAGCAATGACGCTTTTGGCGCGTGCCTATGCCAACCAGGGCAAACTTGGGGAGGCGCTCGAGTGGTGTGAGAAAGGCATCGCGGCCGATAAGCTGAATCCGGCCTCCCACTACCTCCGCGCGACGATCTTGCAGGAATGCGGCCAGGCAGAAGGCGCGGTGCTCTCGCTCAAGCGCGCTCTCTATCTCGATCCAACTTTCGTCCTGGCTCATTTTGCACTCGGCAATCTGGCGCAGCGGCTGGGAAAACGCGGAGAGGCAAAACAGCACTTTGAGAACGCACTCGTCCTGTTAAGCAGGGCACAGCCGGAGGAGATCCTGCCCGAATCCGAGGGGATCACCGCCAACCGGCTCACAGAGGTAATTCGGTTCTCGATTTCCCAAAGGACGCCCGAATGAAAGAGAAGAAGACACTCCCAGGTCAAAAGCCATCCGCCGGCGTTGACTGGACCGCCGTTCGAGAGCGCATCGGCGCCGCGATGGCGAATCTCGAGCGGGCCTCGACAGACTCACCCGAAGAACAGAGAAATGCCTTGCGGACCAGGGCCAAAACACTTGCACAACCATTGGAGGAGAAGCAGTGGCGCGAAGAAGGCGTTGAGGTCGTGGAATTCCTCCTGGCGTATGAGCGGTATGGAATCGAGACTTCGTATGTCCGGGAAGTCTACCCGCTTAAGGAACTCACTGCGCTGCCCGGCCTGCCGCCGTTTGTCCTGGGGATCATCAACCTCCGTGGGCAAATTCTCTCCGTGCTGGACATCAAGAAATTCTTCGATCTGCCTGAAAAAGGTCTAACGGACCTCAATAAGGTCCTCGTGGTGCGCACCGGTCAGATGGAATTGGGCATTCTGGCGGATGCCATCCTGGGCGTGCGGGTGATCTCGCCCCAGGATCTTCAGCCGTCGCTTCCCACGTTAACGGGAATCCGCGCCGACTACCTGAAAGGGGTGACCAAGGAACGATTGACGGTTCTCGACGCGCTGAAGATCCTTACGGACAAGAAAATTGTCGTGCAGGAACAGACGGAGTCCTAGTCAAAAGCAGCAAGGGGGGAGGAACGAACGATGGCGTGGTTTCTGAACCTTCCGACACGCGGGAAACTCTTTTTCGCATTCGGTTTAACGATCGCCTTCCTCCTGGCCGTTGTGGTGACGGCCTACAGAGGCGTCACGGGAATCCAGGAAGCCCAAGAACGAATGTATGACGATGATTTTGCCAGTGCCGTAGATTGGTTGACTTTCCGCGCCAACCAAGAGGAGATGCGGGCAAGTCTCCTGGCAATGCTTTCGGCTACCCAGCGATCTGAACAGGAAACATACCAGCAAGAGGTCAGGGACCGGAGTCGAGCGAATGACGAGTTACTGAAGAAGCTTCTGGAACTCGCCCGCAGTGATCCCGGGTCGCTTCGCCGGATCGAAGAGCTGAATGCCATCCGGAATGCCTTCAAGCAGACGCGTGAGACTCAGATCATCCCGCTGATTTATGCGGGGAAGAGTGAAGCGGCAAGTAAACTAGCGATTGGCATCCAGGCGGACCGCTTCGCGAAGATGCGATCTATTGCTCAGGAATTGAGAGATGAAGCGGAAGAAAGAGCGCGGGTGACCGTGGTCCAAGCCGAGGAGACGGCCAAGAAATCCGTACGGTTCTTCGGGGCCGTGGGTTCCCTCGCGCTCGTCGTGGCCGTCGCGATGGCCCTGTTCTTGAACCAAATCATCGCTGTGCCGCTCAACGGGATCTCCACGGTTGCGGGTCGGGTTGCTGCGGGCGACCTGACCGTGAACGTGCCCTCCGACAATCGAGCGGACGAAGTCGGCCTGCTGGCGCAGACGTTCCAGCGGATGGTGGAGAACCTTCGCGAGTTGAATCGGCAGATTCGCGATGGCGTAAACGTACTCGCCTCTTCGGCCAGCGAAATCCTGGCCTCGACGACCCAGGTCGCCTCTGGCGCCGCCGAGACAGCCACCGCGGTGAGCGAGACCACGACCACCGTAGAAGAGGTGAAACAAGCCTCCCAGGTCGCCAGTCAGAAAGCCAAATATGTCTCCGAGAGCGCCCAGAAGTCAGCGCAGGTCTCCCAGGCCGGCAAGAAGGCGGTGGAGGAAACCGTCGAGGGGATAAGCCGGATCCGCGAGCAGATGAACTCCATCGCCGAAAGCATCGGGAGACTGAGTGAGCAGAATCAAGCCATCGGGGAGATCATCGCCACCGTAAACGATCTGGCCGAACAGTCGAACCTGCTGGCAGTCAACGCGGCCATCGAGGCAGCCAAAGCGGGCGAACAAGGCAAAGGGTTTGCCGTGGTGGCCCAAGAGATTAAAAGCCTGGCAGAACAATCCAAGCAGGCCACCTCGCAGGTGCGCACGATTTTGGGCGACATCCAGAAGGCCACCAGCGCCACGGTGATGGCTGCCGAACAGGGGAGCAAAGCAGTGGAGGCAGGCGTGAAGCAGTCCACCGAAGCGGGGGATTCGATCCGAGCGCTGGCGGAGAGCATTGCCGAGGCCGCGCAGGCAGGGACTCAAATTGCGGCTTCCAGCCAGCAGCAGTCGGTCGGGATGGACCAGGTGGCGCTGGCGATGGGGAACATCAAGCAGGCGAGCACGCAAAACGTGGCCAGTTCGAAACAGGCGGAGACCGCGGCGCAGAACCTGCACGAGTTGGGGCTCAGGCTCAAGAAGATCGTGGAGCAATTCAAAGTACCGCAGGTGGAAGCCTAGGGCATAAAGAGCCGGCGTGCTGCGTTCGTCGCCCATTTTAGGGCAAAGGAGGAGTTCCATGACCGTCGGAAAGAGAATCTCTTGGGGTTACGGAGGGGTGATGTTGCTGCTGGCGACCGTGATGGTCATCGGGATCAACAACCTCCGGGACGTCGTGAAAGCGTATGACCGATTTCTCGATGTGAACTCTGCGCTTGTGCTGGGCGCCACGCAACTCGAACTCGAGGCGCGGGACCAAACGGCGCAGTATCGCGGGATGCTGCTTAACCCATCAGAGCAAAGGCGTTTTTTGGATGATCTGCGAGAAAGTCACCGGCAGTTCGACGCGCTGGTGGAACGAATGCGAAACCTTGAACGGTCGGAAGCCACCCGCAGCATCCTCGAGCAAATCGTGCTGATCCAGGCAAAACATGAAGCAGGGCAGGAGAGGGTCATTGCACTTGCGCAGCAGGGGAAGCGCACCGAAGCTCTGGAGTCAAGCAACAAGGAAGTGCTCCCCCTGGCAATCCAGTTGCGGGAAAGATGTGAACAATATATTGAGCGACAGCGGGCCTTCCTTGCGGAGGGGCGCGCCGGGGTTTCCACAGCGGTGAGTCGCGCTTCGATCTTGATGGTTTCGGTTTCTCTTTTTGCGCTCGTTGTGGGCCTGACCCTCGCGTTTCTAGTCACGAGGGCCATTACGCGGAAGTTACGTGAAGGGGTCGCCCAAATCTCTTCCGCTACTGCTGAAATTTTGGCCACGACCACCCAGGTCGCCTCCGGCGCCGCCGAAACAGCCACGTCCGTCAACGAAACGACAGCCACGGTAGAGGAAGCAAAACAGACGGCGCACGCGTCGGCCCAAAAGGCGAAGTACGTTCTCGACAGTGCGCAAAAGTCGGCGCAAGTGTCGCAGAAAGGGAAAGCATCGGTCACACAAACCGTGGAGGGAATGAATCGGATCAGGGAGCAAATGGAAGACGTTGCGGAAAGCATTGCGAGGCTGAGCGAACAGAGCCAAGCGATCGGGGAAATCATCGGAACCGTCAATGATCTTGCGGATCAATCAAATCTCCTGGCGGTGAATGCTGCCATTGAAGCGGCCAAGGCGGGGGAACACGGAAAAGGCTTTGCCGTTGTGGCTCAGGAAGTAAAGAGCTTGGCGGAACAGTCAAAACAGGCAACGACCCAGGTACGCGGCATCTTGAGCGACGTGCAGAAGGCAACCAACGCGGCGGTGCTGGCGACGGAACAAGGCACGAAAGCGGTCGAGTCCGGCGTGAAGTTATCGGCTGACTCGAGCGAGTCCATCCAGATTCTGGCAGAAAGCATCGGCGAGTTCTCCCAAGTCGCGACACAGATCGTAGCGTCCGTCCAGCAACAGTTGGCGGGCATGGACCAGATTGCTCTGGCCATGGGAAACATCAAGCAGGCAACCGAGCAGAACCTTGGCGGGACGAAGCAGGCAGAGCAGGCGGCTCAGGGCCTCAATTCTCTCGCTGAGCTTCTGCAGTCCATGATCCAAAGCGACCAGACAAGAGTCCAGAGCTGACAGCCCAAGCGGAGCAGAAGGCAATGTGATCGAAGGCGGTGAATCCCGGGCGTGGCAAGTCGAGACGCGGCCCCTTGTTTTGGGTTCGGGGAGCCTCGCTTCCGGCTGTTGAACGGTGGAAGGAGCAGCCAACATGGAAGAGGAAAAACGCAGCTTCCTGGAAAAGCTGTTGGCGACATTTAAGGTGGAGGCTGCCGAGCACATCCATGCGATTTCCTCTGGCCTGATTGCCTTGGAGAAGGCTTCTGCTCCTCAAGGGCAGTTGGAAATCGTCGAGGTGATCTTCCGGGAAGCGCACAGTTTGAAAGGTGCGGCTCGTGCGGTCAATTCGGTCGAGATCGAATCGATCTGCCAATCGCTGGAAAGCGTCTTTTCGGCACTGAAGAACAAAGGAATTCTCCTTTCGCCGGCGCTGTTTGACCTGCTGCACAGGGCTGTGGACATGCTCGGTCAGCTTCTGCAGACCATCGGCTCGAAAAGCACCGGCACCGAGAAAGTTCAGTTGGAAGAGCTGGTCCACGGGCTTGAAAACATGTGGAACAAAATTTCGCTTTCCAGTCAACGCAAGGAGCCGAAAACAACACCTGGGGAAGATTTCCTTGCGACCGAAGCTGAAGGCCCCCCGCTATCGCGGGGGGTGATGGCCCTTCCGAGCCGGTTTGAGGGGAAGCCGATCCTGGCAGACACCGTGCGCATCTCGGTGACGAAACTGGACCCGCTTTTCCTTCAGACGGAGGAACTGCTCTCGGCAAAACTAACCGCACGCCAGCGCGCGACGGACCTGCACGAAATCAACGTGTCGCTGGCGACGAGGGAAACAGAGTGGGCCAGGATCAGCCCGGTTGTGCGAACCATTCAGCACTCCTCGGAAAGGCCTGACGAAGCGACCGGGCCGGGCAAGAAGAATTCAGCGCTGCCGAAACTCCTCGAGTTCTTGGAGTGGGAAAACACCTTCGTCAAGTCGCTGGAAGGCAAGCTGGCGGTGCTGGCCAAGATTGCTGAGCGCGACTCCAGGGCGCTCGGGGGAATGGTGGATAGCCTCCTGGAGGACATGAAGCGGGTGTTAATGCTGCCGTTCTCTACGCTCCTGGAGAACTTCCCAAAGTTCGTTCGCGATCTCTCCCGGGATCGAGGCAAGGAGGTGGATTTGGTGATCCAGGGAAGCGAGATCGAAGCCGACAAGCGGATCCTGGAGGAGATGAAAGATCCACTCGTTCATCTGGTGAGGAACTGTATCGATCATGGGATCGAGAGTCCCGAAGAGCGGACACGAAAGAAGAAACCCACGCGCGGCAAGATTACCCTTGCTATCTCGCCGAAGAACAGCAGCAAGGTTGAAGTGCTCATTTCTGATGACGGCGCAGGAATCAACGTTTCAAAGGTCCGCGCCGCAGCAATCAAGCTCGGCCTCATTTCCGAAGTGGATGCGCAAAAGCTAAATGAGAAAGAAGCGCTGTCACTCATATATCAGTCGGGGGTCTCCACCAGCCCCCTGATCACGGATATCTCCGGCCGAGGTCTGGGCCTCGCCATTGTGCAGGAGAAGGTGGAAAGGCTGGGTGGGACGATCCAACTGGACGCACAGGTTGATGTGGGGACGACGTTTCGAATCGTTCTGCCGCTGACCCTGGCCACGTTCCGGGGAGTTCTGGTGCGGGTCGGCGCGCACTTGTTCGTTATTCCAGCGAGCAGAGTGGAGCAAATCGCGAGGATTGCGAAAAACGAATTCCAAACGGTAGAAAACAGAGAGACAATTCAGCTCAAAGGCCAGGCAGTGTCTCTGGTGCGGCTTGCCGATGCGCTGGGACTGCCCCGGGAAGAAACGGCGGAAAAGCCCCTGGACAAAGTGCCTGTAGTCGTCCTGGGGTCAGCGGAGAGGCGGATTGCGTTTTCGGTGGATGAAGTGCTCAACGAACAGGAAGTGTTAGTCAAGAGTCTGGGCAAACAGCTCTCCCGCGTGCGGAACATCTCCGGGGCGACGGTGTTAGGTACGGGAAAGCTTGTTCCGATCCTCAACGTGACCGATTTGATGCAATCGGCGGTGCGAGCCAGTGCAGGCGCTCTCCCGCGGGCGCCGGTCGCCGCCCCAGCGAAAAGGGAAGCGAAGAAAAAATCGGTGCTCGTGGTGGAAGATTCGATCACTTCGCGGACGCTGCTGAAGAATATTCTCGAGGCGGCTGGATACGAGGTGCGAACCGCTGTGGACGGCGTTGACGGGTACACGCAGCTCCGCACGGAACAGTTCGATCTTGTTGTCTCCGACGTGGATATGCCGAGAATGAACGGCTTTGACCTCACCGCGAAGATTCGAAGCGACAAGAAGTTTGCCGAGCTGCCTGTGGTGCTGGTGACGGCGCTGGAATCCCGGGAAGATCGCGAGCGGGGAATTGACGTTGGTGCAAGCGCCTACATCGTGAAAAGTAGTTTTGACCAGAGCAACCTCTTGGAGGTAGTCCGAAGGCTTGCATAACTTCTAAGCGGCAGGAGAAAAACGAACCCGGAGTGACTCATGATCAAGGTTCTGATTGTAGAAGACTCGCCCGTAGTGCGAGAGTTCCTCATTCATCTGTTCAGTTCCGAACCTGGGTTCGAGGCGTCAGGGGCGGCAAGCGACGGACAGGAGGCGCTTGAATTCCTACGGGCGAACCGGCCCGACGTGATTACGATGGACATCAACATGCCGAGGATGAACGGCTTTGAAGCCACTCGCAAAATCATGGAGACCTATCCAACGCCCATCGTCATCGTCAGCGGGAGCTGGGACACGCAAGAGGTCGCCACCACGTTCCGTGCCGTGGAGGCGGGCGCCCTGGCGGTTGTTGCTCGACCGCGAGGCATCGGTCATCCGGAACACGAAGCCACCGTCCGAGAACTGATTCAAACTGTAAAGCTGATGGCGGAAGTCAAGGTCGTCCGGCGGTGGCCCCGATCCAAAAAGGAACTAGGGCTTCCTTCCACTCCCCCAGTCGAAGTTCTGGGTACGCCGGGAGAAATTCAGGTCGTGGCAATTGGCGCTTCGACAGGCGGACCGCTTGTTTTGCGGACGATTCTGTCCTCGCTCGCCGAGGATTTCCTCGTACCTGTCCTCATCGTTCAACACATGGCCGCGGGATTCATCCAGGGGTTCGTCGAATGGCTCGGTCAGTCAACCCGTTTCCCGATCCAGGTCGCCGTTGACGGCCAGCCCCTCCTGCCTCGGCATGCTTATATGGCCCCGGATGGATGGCACATGGGCGTGGACAGTCATAAGCGGATCTCGCTTCGCCGAGGTGAGCCCGAGAATGGTCTGCGCCCTTCAGTGTGCAATCTTTTCCGCTCGGTCGCTCACGTGTTCGGACGGAACGCGGCAGGCGTGCTGCTCACGGGAATGGGAAAAGACGGCGCGGAAGGATTAAAGCTGATGAGAGAAAGCGGTGCCACCACCTTCGCGCAAGATGAAGAAAGCTCAGTGGTCCACGGCATGCCAGGAGAAGCGATCAGACTTGGAGCGGCGCAATACGTGTTTTCTCCGGAAGGAATCGCTCAGGCCCTGCGACATTTGGTCATCCGGAGGGATGTGTAGAAGGGACAACAGCTCAAGGATCGTTTGACCATTCCTCTGGGCGAGACACTGCTGCCGGCAGGAGAGCAAATCATGGGACCTACAGAAAGTTTCAGTAACATTCGAGCCAAAATACTCATTGCGGAAGACAGCCCCACGCAGGCCGAGCGACTCCGGCATTTGCTCGAAGGGCGTGGCCATGTGGTCAAGGTCGCAGCCAATGGCAAGGAGGCCCTCGCCGCATTACACCAGCAACTTTCATCTATCGTCATCACTGACATTGTCATGCCGGAGATGGATGGCTACACACTTTGCCGGGAGATTAAGGCTCACGAAGGATTGAAAGACATCCCCGTGATTCTCTTGACCTCGCTCTCCGGTCCGGAAGAGGTGCTGAAGGCTCTGCAATGCGGAGCAGACAATTTCGTTCGGAAGCCCTACGACGAAGAAAACCTTCTGTCACGCATCGACCATATCCTTACGAACCGGGAACTCCGCAAACGAGAGAAGACAAGGTTAGGCCTGGAAATCGACCTGGGCGGCCAGAGGCACTTCATCACCTCGGACCGGCAGCAGATTCTGGACCTGCTGCTTTCGACATATGTGGAGGCGGTCCAGCTCAACCGGGACCTCGCGGTCAAGCATGCGGAACTCACGCAATTGTCCCAACAACTGGAAAGAAAAGTAGAAGAGAGGACGGCCGCCCTGGTCGCGGAAAACTCCGAGCGCAAGAAGGCTGAGGAAAAATTTCGCGGGGTCATGGAAGCCGCCCCTGAGGGCATCCTGGGGGTTGACCGTGAAGGGCGGATCCTGCTTCTGAACGAGCAGGCCGAGAAGATGTTTGGGTACGCCCGGCAGGAGTTGATCGGCCAGCCCATTGAGACCTTGGTGCCCGAACCCTTACGGGAAAGGCACCGGACACATCGCGCCAGCTACCAATCTGACCCTCGGATGCGGCCCATGGGCCTCGGTTTGGATCTCCATGGCCGGCGTAAGGATGGGAGCGAATTCCCCATGGAGATCAGCCTGAGTCCCCTCCAAACCGATGAAGGACTGTGCGTCGTCGCCATTATTCGCGACATCACCGAGCGGCAAGCGCTCGAAAAGCGGCTTCGCCAGGCAGAGAAGTTCGAAGCCATCGGACAACTGGCAGGCGGCATCGCCCATGATTTCAACAACGTGATCGCGGTCATGATGGGTTGGGCGGAAGTCGGCATGGCACAAGTAGATCCCGAGAACCGCGTTTATCAACAGTTCCAGAAGATTCGAGACCAGGCCGGACGGGCCGCCGGCCTAACCCGGCAACTACTCGCCTTTGCCCGTCGCCAGATCCTGGAACCGCAGAACCTGAGCGTGAATCAGGTCATCACGCAGGTGCTGAGCTTGCTGGAACAAGTGATCGGCGCGCACATCGAATTGAAAACCGTGCTGGCGCCAAAACTGGAAGTTATGCGGGCCGATCCTACGCAGCTCGAACAAGTGCTGATCAACCTGTGTGCCAACGCGCGCGATGCCATGCCTCGGGGCGGCCAGTTAGTGATCGAAACAAAGAACGTAGAATTTGATGAGGACTATTGCCGGCTTCACCCCTATGCCCGACCCGGACGCTATGTCATGCTCTCCGTCTCCGATTCAGGAGAGGGGATAGACGCCGCAAAGCTGGAGCACGTCTTCGAACCCTTCTTCACCACCAAAGAGGTCGGCAAGGGAACAGGGTTGGGCTTGGCGACTGTCTATGGCATCGTGAAGCAGCACAATGGGTTCATCCATGTCTACAGTGAACCGGGCAACGGGACAGCCTTCCGCGCGTATTTTCCGGTTGTTGCAGCAGCCGCCGAGAAGGTCGAGAAGCACGAGGACCAACCCGTCCGCGGAGGCGCCGAAACGATCCTTTTGGCCGAAGATAATGAAGGCCTCCGTGAACTGGCATGCGAGGCACTGAAGAGCCTTGGCTACAGGGTGTTCGCAGCCACAGACGGCGAAGAAGCAGTTCAGGTCTTCCTCGCCCAGCGCGACCAGATTGCCTTGGTGTTGTTGGACGTCGTCATGCCTAAGTGCAACGGACCAGACGCCTACGCCCGGATCCGCGCGGCAAAACCCGATGTGCCAGTGGTATTCACCACTGGGTACAGCGCGGAATCGGACTTGTTGAATTCGACGCTGAAAAAAGGGGACACGATTTTGCAAAAGCCCTATGGCCTGAGCGCCCTCGGGCGGAAAGTACGCGAAGCCCTGGATTCCATCCAACGGAAGTGAGTTCCTTGTTTTTGATTATCCTTCGCCAAAACTCTGTCCTTGGCTGCAATCAAGGACTAAGGAACGGCAGAATAATTGTAACCGGCTTGACTCCAGCATAAGTTTCGTAATGGGACTCCAAAGTGGGCGCGTTGCAGACTGTTCCTCCCCACCCCCCATGCGATATCTGTTTCGGTGATCTGAGTCATTGCTGTGCTGTAGGCAAAATTGTGCCTCACGCTGCACCCTGAAACAGCACGAAACAACACAAGACGACAAGTACTAGGCAAACGAAACAGCACCAAACACTTCCACACACCACCTGACAACACACCACGACAAGCGCTAGAACCTGCTTTGCAAGCAGGGGGTCGCCGGTTCGATCCCGGTCACGTCCACCACCCCTTCGAAGTCCGGCAGCACGCCTTGTTGTGCGTTTTGCGCGCGGCTGCCGCTGTCCTCTTCGAGGTGGTTTTCATGGACGCACCGCAGTCCACCCATTGCGCCGCGATTTCTCCCGGTTTTCGGTTTTCGCGTTTCGAGTGTCGAGCATCGCCTTTCGCTTTTCGTTTTCAGAAGTGGTACAACATATTGCGGCCCAGCCGCACATTTCCTTCAGCCTCGTTGCAGTTTTCAGGGAGGGTCGCCTCCGCATGGATAATCAGCCCGCCGCCGACGAGTGGGACAACACCGAGGACGACTCGGCCGAGTCCGCCGAAGATGCGGTTGCTTCGCTGGCGCAGCTTGCCGGCGCTCTGGCCCGCGTCTCCCAGCAGCAATCCCAGGCGGAAGAGCTGGGCCGCAATCTCGCGCAGATCCGCGACACGCTCACGGAAGCCATCGTCGCGTTCAGTTCCCTGGCCAAATCCACCGTCGAAACCGAAGGCCGCCTGCAAGCCGCCGCGGAAAAGCTCGAAGCCGCCGTTGAGCGCCTCGCCGTCCGCGAGCAGAACATCCTTCGCGAACTTGACGCTCACGTTCAGCGCTTCACCACCCTGTTGCTTTGGACCATGATTCTCGCCTCTTTCGCTGCCGCCGCATCCTCCGTCGCCATCCTCTTTTTTCTTTTCAAGTCTCGCTGATCAAGACGCTTCGCCGGTACTCGCTCGGCACATTTCCATGGCAACGTCCTCCACGCCTCCGACTCTGCTGCTACAGTACGCAGAGGAGCCGTCGCCCATGCAATCGCTTTTGTACAAACTCATCGCCGCCGTGCTCGTTGTTGTGTCCTTGATTCTGTTTGTGATTTACATGAAGTCCGTTTCGCGCGACATCCGCTCCAAAACGATTGACGACCTCAGGGACTCCACCTCCAAGGAAGGTATGCGCGAGTTGCCCGACATCGCGCAGCTCCGCGAAGCCGCGCAAAAAAATCCCAACTCCGCGGAAGCCCAGGCCGCCCTCGGCCACGCGCTCTTCCGCCGGGGGGAATACACCGAAGCGCTGGCAGTGCTCGACGCGGCCATCCGCCTGAATCCCGCCGACGCCAGCCTGTTTTTCGCCCGCGCAAAAATCCAGGAGAATACCAGCCGCCGCGATGACTCCATCAAAGACTACGAGCAGGGTTTGCTGCTCGATCCCAAGAATGTGCCTGCGATGATGCGCGTCGCGGAACTCTTGCGCTTTCGCCGCGATTCCGACCGCGCTATCCATTGGTATCGCCGCGCGCTCGAAGTCGAGCCGGGCAACGCCGAGGCGCACCACCGTTGGGGCCAGGCGTTGGCGCAAAAGGGTGAACTCTGGTCGGCCATTAACGAATTCGAAGCCGCGATGCGCGCCGACCCCAAGAACGACGCCGTGCTCTACAAATTGGGAATGGCTTACCGAAGGAACGCCGACCCGCGCAACGCCCGCGATGCCTTTGATCGCGCCTGCCAGGTTAACCCGCGCAATTTTCGCGCCTGCTCCGAAGCACGCCGCCTCCGCGCTCGCGAATAGTCTTTTTCACTCCCTGACCGGACAGGGTTTCGGACTTTTGTTTTGCACAGGCTCCGGAAATTCGATATACAGTGGCGATATGAAGCTCATCATGCGTGGTTGTATAGCGCTGGTTTTCTCCTCTCTACTCCTCAGCGGTTGCTCGAAGCAAGAACAGCAACCTGCGCAACCTCCTCCGGAGCAGGCCCAGCAATCTCCCGCGACACAGCCGCAGCCGGCTCCCGCTCCCGCAACGCCGCCAACCGTTGAGCCGGCGCGCCCCGTTCCCCTGCCCGCCCCGGCCAAGCCCGTGGAGTCTGCGACTCCGACTCTCCCGCCATCTCCGGCTCAGCAATCGAAACTCTCGCCGAAGGACGTGGTTATCCTGAAAGCCTCGCTGGGCGGCGTGCGATTCCAGCACAAAGTTCATGTGGTCGAACGCAAGGTCACCTGTGAAATCTGCCACCATCCCAGCAATCCGCAGAAACCCTCCACGGCGCCGCAGCAGGCGTGCAGCGCGTGTCATACGTCTGTCGCCGCGCCGCCCATGAAGACCAAGCTCCAGGCCGCTTTTCACAATCCCACGGCCACGCAGGGCACCTGCATTGATTGTCACAAGGCGCAAAACGCGCAGGGCAAGAAGGCTCCTGTGAAATGCCTGGATTGCCACAAAAAGGAGAATTCCTAGCCCATTCCTCCGGGCGCGTTGACCTGCTTCCAGTCGTGCCCTACAATGCCTCGGGCCTGATTACCCTACAACTATGATTGGTCAAACGATTTCGCACTATCGTGTTGTCGAAAAGCTGGGTGGCGGTGGCATGGGCGTTGTTTACCAGGCTGAAGACATTTCCCTCGGCCGCCACGTCGCCCTGAAATTTCTCCCGCCGGAAATCTCCCGCGACAAACTGGCCATGGAGCGTTTCGTGCGCGAGGCGCGCGCCGCCGCCGCTCTGAATCATCCCAACATTTGCACCATTCACGAGATTGGCAGCCACGAGAATCAGCAGTTTCTGGTGATGGAGCTGCTCGAAGGACAGACGCTGAAGCGCCGCATCGAAGGCGCGCCGCTCAAGCTGGACGAGCTGCTGGATATTGCCCTTGAGATTGCCGATGCCCTGGACGCCGCTCACAGCAAAGGCATCGTGCACCGCGACATCAAGCCCGCCAACATTTTTGTGGTCAAGCGCGGTCACGCCAAAATTTTGGACTTCGGTTTGGCCAAGCTGGCCACCAAACAAAACCGCGTCGCCGATACCGTGGACGCTGCCGTCACCAGTGCGGACCTGACCAGCCCGGGCACGGCCCTGGGCACCGTGGCGTACATGTCTCCGGAGCAATCCCGCGGCGAGGAGTTGGACGCGCGCTCCGACCTGTTTTCTTTGGGCGCTGTGCTCTACGAAATGGCTACCGGGAAGCCCGCCTTTTCGGGAAATACTTCCGCCATCATTTTCGACGCCATCATGCACCGCACGCCGCCCGCGCCGGTGCGCCTGAATCCGTCCGTGCCCGCGGAGCTCGAGCGCATCATCAACAAGGCACTGGAAAAGGATTGCGCGGCGCGGTATCAGAGCGCTGCGGATTTGCGCGCCGACCTCAAGCGCCTCAAGCAGGAAACCGATTCCGGCCGCGTCTCTTCGCAAGGTGCCCGGCCGGCGGCCGCTGAAGACAAGAAATCCGTCGCCGTCCTCTACTTCCAGAATCTGAGCAGCACCAAGGACGACGAATATTTCCGCGACGGCATCACCGAAGATCTCATCACCGAATTATTGAAGATCAAGGGACTGCACGTCTTCACGCGGTCCGCCGTCCTCGCCTTTCGCGACAAGCCCGTCAGCGCCCCTCAAGTCGGTCAGGAGCTGAACGCCGCCTACGTGCTCGAAGGCAGCCTCCGCCGCGCCGGCGATCGCCTGCGCATCAATGCCCAGCTCCTCGACACGCGCACCGGCCACGGCGTCTGGGCGGAGCGCTACGATCGCGAGCTGAAGGACATTTTCGCCGTGCAGGACGAAATCACTCGCAGCATCACCCAGGCTCTGCGCGTCACGCTCTCCACGCCGGAAGAAAGGGCCATCGCCCGCAAGCCCACGGAAAATGTGCGCGCCTATGATTATTTCCTCCGCGGGCGCAGCTACGCGCGACGCATTACCCGCCCCGACCTCGAGCTGGCCATGGAGATGTACGACCGCGCCATCGAGCTCGACCCCAATTTCGCGCTGGCACATGCCGGCCTGGGCATTGCCTGCGGCGTGTACCACGAGTGGCACGAGCAGAATGCTCGCTGGACAGACAAGGGTCTCGCGGCCTGTGCCCGCGCCCTCGCGTTGGATCCCCAGCTTCCCGACGCCCTGGCCGCCCGCGCCCGCATTGCCTACGCGCTGCACAATCAGACCGAAGCCATTGACTACGCCCGCCGCGCCATCGAGCTCAAGCCCGATTGCGAAGGCGCCTACTGGGCGTTGGGGCAGGCGTGCTTTGTCTCCGACCGTTGGGAAGAGGCCGCGGCCGTGGTCGAGCAGGCCGTGCGCGCCGCCGGGGACGACTACAATACCTACATCCCTTTCTACAACATCCTCAAGCGCCTCGGCCGCGAAGAGCTGGCCGCTCGCGTGCGCGATCAACAACTGCGCGCCCTCGAATTGCACCTCGAGCGTGTGCCCGAAGACGTCCGCGCGCGCATTCTCGCCTCGGCCATTTACGCCGGCAACGGCAGGGAAGCGGATGCCGTGCGCGCGGTGGAGATGGCCGTCTCCCTGCGCCCCAACGACCCCAATATCCACTACAACGCCGCCTGTACCTTTGCACTTCTTCAGAAAAAAACCGAAGCCCTGGCATTGCTCCGGAAAGCTCGCGCATGCGGCTTCAATACCATGGAATGGGCCGCCCGCGACCCCGACCTCGCTTGCCTCTACGACGACCCTGAATTCAAAAAGGTGATCGGCGAATCCAAAGGCGCGGACTAGTCTCCTGCTTCCTTTCCTGCTCGTTGACTCATCTGTGCGCGCAGCGTAGGCTTCCACCGCATTCTCTCAATCGAAGGGAGTTCCTCTCGTGATTCGACTCATCGTGCTTTATCCCAACAAGTCCGGTGCCAGGTTCGACTTCGATTACTACACCGGGACGCATGTCCCGCTTTTCAGGCAGCGCATGGAGCCCTTCGGTCTGCTTCGCGTCGAAATAGACAGGGGCGTGCCCGGTCCGGCGCCCGATTCGCCCCCTCCTTTTGTTGCGGTGTTTCTCTGCGTGTTCCAGTCGCCGGAAAATTTCCAGAAGGGATTTGCCAGCCACGCACAGGAACTCGTGGCGGACATCCCCAACTTCACTAATATCCAGCCGCAAATCCAAATCAGCGAAATCTTGCAATGATTTCTTTCGGCCTCGGCAGATCCACTAAATGTAGGGGCGAGCTTCAGCTCGCCATCTCCCGAAAGGATTTGGATAATCTGAAGTTTTAGCCACTAGGACATCCCGAACCGTTCCGCAAATCCTTCCGATTTCTGCCGAACCCCTCTATACTTGAACTTCATCCAATAGGGCGTGGAGATAATCCATTCTGAGGAGTTCTGACACCATGGAACCTTTTTCAGGCGATCGCTCTCCATCAACGGAATCCCGCGGCACTTCTCGCCGCGCATTTCTGTTTAGTGGTGCCGTCTTCGGCGGCTGGCTTTACTGGTGGTTCCGCCGCGGCTCGTCCCGCGCCACCGCCGACGCCGCTGTTCCCTCCGGCCCGCCCAAGCAAGTCACCATCGTGGACTTTTCCGCCTCCGGCCAGCGCAAAGGCCTCATCAAAGTGGACAAGGTTGTGAAGTCCGAAGCGGAATGGCGGGCCCAGCTCACACCCCTGCAATTCGACGTCACCCGCCACGCCGCCACCGAGCGCCCCTTCGCCAACGCCTACAACGACAATCACGAAAAGGGAATTTACCGCTGCATCTGCTGCGACACCGCGCTCTACAGTTCCGACACGAAATTCGAATCCGGCACCGGCTGGCCCAGTTTCTGGGCGCCCATCGCCAAGGAAAACATTTCTGTCGGTACCGACACCACTCTCGGCATGACCCGCGACGAAGTTTCCTGCAAGCGCTGCGACGCCCATCTCGGCCACGTCTTCGACGACGGCCCCCGCCCCACCGGCCTGCGCTACTGCATGAACTCCGCCGCCCTGCGCTTTGTCAAACTCGAAAAATAGCGATCTCTATTCCGGGAGCCTTTCTCTGTGCTCCTCTGCGTTCTCTGCGTCTCTGTGTTAGGGCTTTTCCTCTCATCTGTGTTCATCTCCGGTTTCAGGAGCCCGAAAACCGGACTGTGCTTTCTTTCCGTCTTGCACTGGCCGCTGTACACTGGCTTGCCCTGAGTCCGCCGAGGCGGACGAAGGGTCGCTGGTCGCTGCCGCGTTGACCTGTGGAAATTCCGAACATATTATCCCCTTCATCCGTCCAATACTGTGGACGGTTGCGTCCCGGCATTTGCGGTGGGGTCGCGCGCCCGCCATCTCTTACTTCGTAGGACAGGCTTTCTAGCCTGTCCTAGCTGTTCCGGTTTTCGATCTTGTCCGAAGTGTAGCCCGCCTCTTCAGAGGCGGGGACTTTCGTTTTTTCAGGAGGAACCTCCGTGTCCTTTCGCATCTCTGTGAAAACGCTTCTCGTTTTTGCTCTCGCGCTGTTTTTCCTCGCGCCTCTCGTGGGCGCGCAGACCAAGCTCCTGCGCTTCCCCGACGTTTACGGCGACAAAGTCGTCTTCACCTACGCCGGCGATCTCTGGATGGCCTCGGCTTCCGGCGGCGCCGCGCATCGTCTCACCGCGCATCCCGGCGTCGAGTATTTCGCCAAGTTCTCTCCCGACGGCAAGTGGATCGCCTTCACCGGCCAGTACGACGGTGATGAGCAGGTGTACGTCATTCCCGCCGAAGGCGGCGAGCCCAAGCAGCTCACTTTCTATCCCGCCCGCGGCCCGCTTCCCGCCCGCTGGGGATACGACAATCAGGTCTATGGCTGGACGCCCGACGGCAAATCCATCCTCTTCCGCTCGCTCCGCGACAGCTTCGAGCTCGGCCACAACCAGCTCTACACCGTTCCGGCCACCGGCGGTCCTGCCGTCGCGCTGCCCATGCCGCAATCCGGCGCCGGTGATTTTTCGCCCGACGGAAAAAAGCTTGTTTATTCGCCGCTCTTCCGCGATTTCCGCACCTGGAAGCGCTACGAAGGCGGCTGGGCCCAGGACCTCTACATCTTTGACCTCGCCTCGCACGCCGCGGAAAACATCACCAGCAATCCGCGCGCGGATCGCGACCCCATGTGGATCGGCGACAAAATCTATTTCTCTTCCGACCGCGACGGCACCAACAATCTCTACGTTTACACTCCCTCTTCCAAGCAGACCCGCCAGCTCACCCGCGGCAAGACCTGGGACGTCCGCTGGCCCTCCTCCGACAATCAGGGCCTCATCGCCTACGAGTTCGACGGCGAGCTGCACCTCTACGACGTGAAGAAAGATTCCGATCGCAAGCTCAGCATCACCGTGCCCGATGACGGCCTCAGCAAGCGCCCCTCGCGCATCTCCGTCGCCAATCTCATCGAAGGCTTCGACCTCAGTCCCAAGGGCGAGCGCGCCGTTTTCGTCGCCCGCGGCGATGTTTTCAGCGTGCCCATCGAAAAAGGCGCCACGCGCAATCTCACTAGTTCTTCCAACGCTCACGACAAATGGGGCCGCTGGTCGCCCGACGGCCGCAAGATTGCCTTCGTCTCCGACCGCAGCGGCGAAGACGAAATCTGGCTCATCAATCAGGACGGCTCTGGCAAGCCTGAGCAGCTCACTTCCAACGGCCAGGTCTTCCGCTACGCCCCCGAATGGGCGCCGGACGGCAAGCGCATCGCCTTCAGCGACAAAGACGGCAAGCTCTACATCCTCACCCTCGACGACAAGAAGGTCACCGAAATTGCCGACGAGAAACGCGGCCAGATTCGCGACTACGTCTGGTCCGACGATGGCGGCCATCTCGCCTTCACCATGACCAATCCGCAATTCTTCCGCGCCGTGTACGTCTGGAGCGCCGCCGATGGCCAGGTCCGCCGCGTCACTGACGATTTCTTCAACCACTACTCGCCCGCCTGGGACCCCGACGGAAACTACCTCTACTTCCTGAGCGACCGCGAATACGCTCCGCTCATCGGCTCCAACGAATTCAACTACGCGCTCACCCGCCAGGCCGGAATTTTCGTCCTCGCTTTGCGCAAGGACACCAAGCACCCCTTCCCCGCCGAAAGCGACGAAGTCACCCTCGCTCCCGAGCCTGCACCGGCGCCGGCTGGGGCACCTGTAGCGCCGGGCTTTAGCCCGGCATCCCAAGAATCGAAACCTGCTGCGCCTTCCAAGGAAGAGCCCAAGAAAAAGGGCTACATCACCATTGATTTCGACGGCATCGAGTCCCGCGTCTCGCGCGTTCCGCTCGACGCCGACAATTTCTTCGGCCTCGCCGCCATCAAAGGCCACCTTCTGTTCGCCCGCGGCGGCGGCTTCTTCTACGGCCGCGACTCCGGCGTCCAGGCTTCCGTGCGCATCTACTCCATCAAGGAGCGCAAGGAAACCACCCTCGCTGAGCGCGTCAACGGCTTCGCTCTCTCCGCCGACGGCTCCAAGGCCCTCATCCGCAGCGGGCAGGAGTTCAAGCTCTACGATCTCCCCGTCCGCGGACAGCCCTCATCGAAAACCGTCTCCACGCGCGGCCTGATGGTGGACCGCATCCCCGCCGAGGAATGGGCGCAGATTTTCGACGAAGTCTGGCGCCGCTATCGCGATTTCTTCTACGTCAAGAACATGCACGGCAACGATTGGAAGGCGCTGCACGATCAATATAAGTCGCTCCTCCAGTACGTCGGCCACCGCTCCGACCTGAACTACGTCATGGGCGAAATGGTCGCGGAGCTGAGCAGCTCCCACGCCTACATTTCCGGCGGCGACTGGCAGATTCCTCCTCGCCCGCAAGTGGCTCTGCCCGGCGCGCGCTTCGCGCTCGACCCTGCCTCCGGCCGCTACAAAATCACGCAAATTTTCCGCGGCCAGAATGAAGAGGACCGCTACCGCTCTCCGCTCACCGAAGTCGGCATGGACGTCAAGGTAGGCGAATATCTCCTCGCCGTGGACGGTGAGGAGTTGAAGGCCACCGAAGACCCCTATCGCCTCTTCCGCAACAAGGCCGACCGCACCGTCACGCTCACTCTCAACAGCAAGCCATCCCTCGATGGCGCGCGCAAGGTCACCTATCGCCCGGTCACCAGCGAAGAGAACCTGCTTTATCTCGACTGGGTCACGTCCAATAAGGAGAAAGTGGACAAGCTGACCGGCGGCCGCGTCGGCTACCTGCACATTCCCGACATGGGCGCCAACGGCATCCGCGAATTCATCAAGTGGTTTTACCCGCAGGTGAAAAAGGAAGGCTTCATTATTGATGTGCGCGGCAACGGCGGCGGCAACGTTTCGCAGATGCTCATCGAGCGCCTGCGCCGCCAGTTGCTCGCCACCGGTTTTTCGCGCACCAACGACGACCCCAGCACCTATCCCGGCGTCGTCTTCAACGGCTCCCTGGTGTGCCTGCTCAACGAAACTTCCGCTTCCGACGGCGACATTTTCCCCAACATGTTCCGCAAGGCGGGGCTCGGTCCGCTCATCGGCAAGCGTTCCTGGGGCGGCGTCATCGGCATCACCGACCGCGGCCCGCTCATTGACGGCGGTACCGTCAACGTCCCCGAATTCGGCAACGCCAATGCGGAAGGCAAATGGGACGTTGAAAACCACGGCGTGGACCCGGACATCGTCGTCGAAAACGATCCCAAGTCCGTCATCGAGGGCCGCGACCCGCAACTCGAGCGCGGCGTCCAGGAAGTTTTGAAGCGCATGCAAGCGAATCCCAAAAAACTTCCTGCGCGCCCCGCCGACCCCGTCAAGACCAAACCGTAGCGAGGGGTTTATCCCTCCGCCGTAGTAGCGGGGGCTTTACGCCCCCGCTGTGGCTGCTCTCGTAGGGGCGCTCCCGAGGCCTCGGGATTGCTGCGCCCCTTTCTGCCTGCTTGTCATCCGGAGGGCCGACCGCCTTTGTCGGCCCGAAGGATTTCCCTCTGCGCTCCTCTGCGTTCTCTGTGCCTCTGTGTTGAGGTTTTGTCTTTGCCGCTTCAACTCTTTAGCCCTTTAACGAATTTGTCTTTTCGCGCTATCATTCTTGTGTTACCCCAAATTCTGGAGGAAACAAAATGTCCAAATCGCTCCGCCTCACCTGCGCCGTCCTGCTCGCCGCCGCGCTCTTCGCCGCCGGCTACGTCACCGCGCAGAACAAATTCAACACGCCCGGCACCATCATTCACATTTCGCTGATTAAGTGGAAAGCCGGCGTTTCCGACGCCGACAAGCAGAAAGCCCTCGACGGCGTGCGCGACATGGCCGCCCAAATTCCCGGCATCAAGAATGTCTGGCTCAAGGCCACGCGCATGCAGCCGCGCGATTATCACGCTGCCTTCGTCATCGAGTTCGAAAACCGCGACGCCGCGGAAGCCTATGCCGAACATCCTGTCCACGCCGAATGGAGCAAGTTCTTCCTCTCCATCCGCGAGGCCAGCATCTCCCCGCAAATCACCAACTGATTGTTCGCCGCGCGCGTAGCCGTCATCCTGAGGCCCGACGTTTTTGGTCGGGCCGAAGGATCTCTCTTCTCCTGAATTTTCTCTGGATAATTCTTCTGCTGGAACTTGCTGAAGGTGTGATTTCCCCGTTTTTCGCTTTTCGATTCTTTAGGCCGCTACCGCTTCCGTCGCGAAGCCTCTTCCGCGATCTCCAATTCCTCGGCGATAGCCGCCTGGTCTTCCTCGGAAATCCCCACGAATTCCACGCCCACGCCGATGCCCGGAACGCAGTAGCGCACTTCGCCGCGCGCGTTTACCGGGTAGCCCGTCCGCGTCAAGTGGAACCGCAATTTCAGCACCGACCCTTCCGCAAACATGCGCGGGGTATTGATGAACATCCCGTGGATGGACAGGTCCGGCACGCGCAGCGGAATCGCCACCGACCGCCCTTCGTATGTCATGGACAGATCCCGGTACGGCGAATATCGCGCGTACAGCCGCGGTGGCGGCGCTTCCTTCTTTTTCCCTCGCGTCCTCACCCTGCCCCTCCTGTTTGCGAGGCCGGCGCGCCGGCCGCTCGTCTTCCACCGCCTTCTTTCCGCGTCCCCGCTCCGCAATACGGGCAGAACAGAAACGTGGACGCCAGCCCTTTGCCGCATTCCGGACAGCGCACCGCCATTTCGTGCTCGAACGGCACCACCCGCATCACTTCGTCCAGCGTGGTGATGCCCTGCCTCACCTTGTCCATGGCGTCTTCCTGCATCGGGCGCATCCCGCCGCTCCGCGCCAGGTTGCGGATCTCATCGTCCCGCGAAGACGCCCGCACCGCAGCCCGCATCTTCTCGTCGAACACCAGCACCTCGTAGATGCCTACGCGGCCCCGGTACCCGGAACTCTCGCATTCGTTGCAGCCCACCGGCACGTACATCTTGTTGTCGAAGCCGGTAATCCCCGCCGCCAGCAATCGCGCCGCGTATTCCGGCTTCATCGTTTCCTCTTGCTTGCAGCGGCACAATTTCCTCACCAGCCGCTGCGCCACCACCTGCGACACCGAGTTGGCCACCAGGAACGACGGCACTCCCAGGTCCAGCAGCCTCGTAATCGCCCCCACCGCGTCGTTGGTGTGCAGCGTGGAGAGCACCAGGTGCCCGGTCTGCGCCGCTTGCAGCGCGATCTCCGCCGTTTCCGTGTCCCGGATTTCCCCTACCATGATCACGTTCGGGTCTTGCCGCAGGATGGACCGCAGGCACGTCGCAAACGTCAGCCCGGTCTTCGTGTTCACCTGCACTTGGTTCACTTCGTCAATCTTGTACTCCACCGGCTCTTCCACGGTGATGATGTTGATCCCCGGCGAACGCACCGCGTGCAGTGCCGCGTAGAGCGTCGTGCTTTTCCCCGACCCCGTCGGCCCCGTCACCAGCAGCATCCCTTGCGGGCTGCCCAGCACATTCTGGATCGACGCCGCGTTTTCCTCCGAGAATCCCGGCTCGTTGAATCCCACCTTCGTCGCGCTGGGGTCCAGCAGCCGCATCACCACTTTTTCCCCGTAGTGCGTCGGCAGCGTGGACACCCGCAGGTCCAGGTGCTTCCCGCCGATTTCCACCAGGAAACGCCCGTCCTGCGGCACGCGCCGTTCGGCGATGTCCATGTCCGACAGAATCTTGATGCGCGAAATCAGCGAGTTCTGCATCTCCATGGGGATGTGCGTCAGTTCTCGCAGCACGCCGTCCACGCGCACCCGCACCACCGTGCCCACCGCCTGCGGCTCGATGTGGATGTCGCTCGCTTTTTTCGTCGCCGCCGCCGAGAGGATCGCGCTCACCAGCCGCACCGCCGGCGTTTTCTCGTTGCGCAGCTCCGCCTCGAACTCCTCCATTGCCGCCTTGTTGCGTTCGCTCGCGCTGGCCGTGTGGAACTGCATGTCCGACACGTCCACCTGCTCGATGAACGGCAGCTTCGCTTCCACGGCCTCTTCCGTCGGCTCCAGCTCCGCGTAGCACTTCTCAATCGCTTCCATGATTTCCGTGCGGAATCCCAGGCGGGGGGAAATTTCCATTCCGGAGATAAATCGCAATTCGTCCAGCGCGTGC
>JAMCWK010000106.1 GCA_023481105.1 Acidobacteriota bacterium
AGCCACTTTGATGGCCACCTGCGCGATGTTTCTCGCCGCCGGTTGGACCGCCGGCGCGTTTTCCGCGCTGGCACTGAGCGTCGGCGGCGTGGTCTGCATCGCCGCCGCCAACGCCGGCGCTACTTCGCAGGACCTCAAGACCGGCTACCTCGTCGGCGCCACGCCGGTGCGCCAGCAGGTCGGCCTGATGATCGGCGTGATGGCCTCGGTGTTCATCATCGGCCTCACGCTGATTCTGATGAACGTGGGCCTCGCCAAGTATCAGCCCGTGCAGATCAAGCTCGATCTCGCGCAGGTGCAGGCCGGAAAGCTGGAAGGCGTAAAGGTTGAATCCGACGCCTACGAGCACGCCGGAAAAACTTACGTCCGCGTCAACGCCATCGGTTCCCGCTGGTCGCCCGACGGCAAGTACCTCTACGACAAGGACACGCAGCAAATCGAAATCCAGTGGGAGACGGGCATTGGCGGAGCGCAAGCCGCCGCGCCGCAGGCGCGCCTGATGGCCACCGTCATCAACGGCATTCTCACGCAGCGCCTCCCGTGGCGCCTCGTCCTGCTCGGCGTGTTTCTGGTGATCGCCATCGAGCTGCTCGGAATTCGTTCGCTTTCTTTCGCTGTCGGCTCGTATCTTTCCATCGCCACCACGCTGGCCATTTTCACCGGTGGCGTGGTGCGCTGGCTCGTCGAGCGCGGCACCAAGAAAGCCGGCGGCGCTCACGAAGAAAGCGAAGTCAGCCCGGGCTCGCTCTACGCCAGCGGTCTCATCGCCGCCGGCGGCGTGATCGGTTTGCTGGCCATCGTCATCAATCTGCTTCAGGACAAGGAGATCACTCGCCAGCTTCCCGGCTGGCTTACCTCCACGCTGGGCTTGCCGCTCAATGACAAGCTCTTCGACCTCGGCGCGCGTTTCCCCGGCAATCCCTACACCGCCGAGCCCTGGTCCGGCGTCGTGATGTTCCTCCTCCTCGCCGTCTCCCTCTTCTTCTTCGCCCGCAAGAAGCTGGATTAGCATTTGCGGAGTGCCAGAGTTTCAGAGTGGCAGAGTGTCAGAGTGAAGAAGCGAGGCGCGCATGGCCGCCGAAGGTAAGAGAATCAAATCGTTCGAGGATCTGTTTATCTTCCAGGAAGTACGCGAACTGGTCAAACAGGTGTATGCATTTACTCGTCAGGGCCCCGCAGCGAAGGATTGGGGATTTGTGGACCAGATTCGCCGCTCCGCCGTTTCCGTCCTCTCCAACATTGCCGAGGGTTTTGACCGCCAATCGAGACCTGAATTCATTCGAGCCCTCTTTATTGCCAGAGGATCCTGTGCCGAAGTGCGCGCGCAACTCATTGTCGCGCTCGATCAAAAGTACTTGCAGGCAAAGGAACATGAACAAATGTCGGCCCGGTGTCGGCGGCTCAGCGCCGGAATCTACAACCTGATCCGCCACCTTCGTAAACCACCACCAAAGAACTGAGTCCAAATTTGAATTGCGATTCAGGCGCTATTTCGCTGCTTTTACTCTGAAACTCTGCCACTCTGCCACTCTGTCACTCTGTCACTTTGTCATTCTGCCACTCTTTGACTTTTCGACTCCTAGACTCTTAGACTAGTCCCGTCATGGGCATGGAGTCCCGCAGGTACGGCTACCAGCGCATCAACTGGGGCGGCGTTCTCACCCCCGCCGTGAAGGGCCTGCTCATCGCCAACACCGCGGTGTTCATCGTGCAGTCGCTGGTGCCGGACAATCTCTACATGCCCATCATCCGCTGGCTGGGGCTCGTGCCGTACGGCGTGACCCACGGCCTGCGTCTCTGGCAGCCGTTCACCTACCTCTTTTTGCACGGCGGTTTTTGGCATCTCTTCTGGAACATGCTTGCGCTGTGGATGTTTGGCTGTGACCTGGAACGCGTCTGGGGCAAGCGGAAGTTTCTGAACTACTACTTTCTCACCGGTGTGGGCGCCGGCTGCATCAACATCTTGGTGAAGACCATCGCCGATCCCTCCGGCGTGGCCAGCTCGTTAATCCCCACCATTGGCGCGTCCGGCGCGATTTTCGGCATTCTCATCGCCGCGGCCGTGCTCTTTCCCGACCGCCGCATCTACATGATTCTCCCGCCGGTGGAATTGCCCATGCGCGTGTACGTCTTCATCATGGGCGCCATCGCCTTTTTCGGCACCATGGGCGCCTCCGGCGACAAAGTCAGCCACGTCTCCCATCTCGGTGGCATGCTCGTCGGCTATCTCTACCTTCGCCGCGGCTCATTTTTCTTCAGCGTGCGCAATCGCATGTCTGACTGGAAGCGCCGGCGAATGAAGAAGCGCTTCGAAGTCTATATGCACGACCACAAGAACGAGCCGCCCTCCCGCCCCGACCGCTGGGTCAACTAATGTAGCGCCGGCCTTCAGGCCGGCATTTCTCGTTACGTACTTTTTTGCTTGGATTAGGGGGTTGGCGCTTCAGCCCCACAAAGAACGCCGCGCGAAGCGCGTACCTCGCTGCCGCAGGCCGACGCGGAGTCCGCCTCGTCGGACGGAGCGTCCTCTCCGGTCATTCCCATCCAACATTCAACGTGCTGTTCATCGCGCTTACTTCTTTCCACCCACAAAATGTAGTTTCATGAAATTCGTTGTGCCCTTGGTGCCCAGCGGCGTCCCCGCCACGATGCCCACAATATCTCCCGCCGTCACGAGTTTCTCTTCCCGCAGACGGCGTTCCGCAATTTCCGCCAGGCTGTCAATATCGCGTAAGTAGCGAATCGTCCGCGGCACGATGCCCCACAGCAGGCTCAGTCTCCGCCGCGTTCCCTGCATCGGCGAAAACGCGATAATCGGCGGCCCCGGCCGGTAGCGCGAAATCAGCCGCGCCGTCGAACCGGTTTCCGTAAACACCGCGATGACTTTCATATTCAGTTCCGTCGCCGCGTGGCACACCGCTTCGCTCACCGTCTCCGCCACGCTGAGGCGTTCCCCGGGCCCGCTGTGGCGTTCCCGCGATACCACCCCGTCATGTTCCGCCTCGCGGATAATGCGGTCCATCATGGCCACAGCCTCGCGCGGATAGCGCCCGCTCGCCGTTTCTCCGGAAAGCATCACCGCATCCGTGCCGTCCAGAATCGCGTTCGCCACATCCGACGCCTCCGCGCGTGTTGGCCGCGGGTTTTGCGTCATGGACTCCAGCATCTGCGTTGCGGTAATCACCGGCACGCGGTGTTCCCGCGCCCGCGCGATAATTGTTTTCTGCACGATGGGCACTTTTTCCGGACTCATCTCCACGCCCAGGTCGCCCCGCGCCACCATCACGCCGTCCGCTGCCTGCAAAATTTCTTTCAGGTTTTCGATTGCTTCCGGTTTTTCCAGCTTGGCGATCACCGGCGTCGTTTTTCCCGCGCGCGCGATGGCCGCTTTCGCCGCGCGCACGTCCTTCGCGCTGCGCACAAAGCTCAGTGCGATGTAATCCGCGCCGATGCTCAGTGCGAACGCCAGGTCCTTGCGGTCCTTGGGAGTCAGCGCGCCGACTTTCATTTTCACGCCGGGCAGGTTGATGCCCTTTTTTTCGCCGAGTTCGCCGCCGTTCACCACGCGGCACTGCACTTCCGTCCCGCGCACGCGGAGCACTTTTAGCTCGATCAACCCATCGGAAAGAAGTATGCGGTCGCCTTTTCGTACTTCCCGCGGCAGTTGTTTGTACGTGGTGCTGACACCGTCCGCGCCGCCTGCGCGCTGCGCCGTGGTAATCGTGAAGCGCTGTCCCGTGCGCAGCGTCACCGCCTTGCCGTTTTCAAGCTTTCCCGTGCGGATTTTCGGCCCGCTCAAATCCGCCAGCACCGCCACGGTTTTCTGGTGACGCCCCGACGCCTTGCGCACCGCCTCCACCACCCGCGCATGTTCCGCATGTGTCCCGTGCGAAAAATTCAGCCGCGCCACGTCCATGCCCAGCCGCAGCAAATCGTCAATCATCTGCGGGCTCGCGCTCGCCGGCCCGATCGTGCACACAATCTTTGCCTTGCGGAAGCTCATTGCAGTATCCATGTCACGCGACTGCTTGCGCGGTGCTGGTTGCGTAGCGCCGGGGCGCAGCCCCGGCATCTTTCATCTCTGCAACTCTGTCACTCTGAAACTCTGTAACTCTGCCACTCTGTGACTCTGTTACGCCGTCTTGCTTTCACGTTCAACATTCAACCGTTCAACGTTCAACGTTTTATTTTGCCCTCACAAACGCCTCAACCACTCGAAACGTATATTCCACTCCCTTCCTAAATGCGGCGACCGGCAGCCTCTCGTCGTCCGAATGCATCCGCGCGATTTCGTCTTCCGTCAGCGGAAAGGGGATGATCCCGTACGCCTGCACGCTGCGCAGCCGCAGCATGGCCGAATCCGTGGCCCACGTGGACATCTGCGGCACCACGATGGCCCCCGG
>JAMCWK010000131.1 GCA_023481105.1 Acidobacteriota bacterium
TTCGCGGCGCTCTGGGAGGCCAACCGCACGCCGTGGACGAAATTGAAAAATGGCTCGCCGCGGGCGAATTCATCGTGGGCCTGCTGCACGGCGTCACCGGCAGCGGCAAGACGGAAGTTTACCTCCGCGCAGTGGCTGCGGCACTCGAACGCGGCCGCGCGGCGCTGGTGCTGGTGCCGGAAATCGCCCTCACGTTGTGGATGGGCCGCTTGTGCCGCGCCATGTTCGGCGAAACTGTCGCCGTGCTGCACAGCGCATTGCCCGACGCCGAGCGCGCCCGCGAATGGTGGCGCGTGCGCCGCGGTGAAGCCCGCGTCGTCGTCGGTACGCGCTCCGCCGTTTTTGCCCCGCTCGAAAATCCCGGCCTCATCATTGTGGACGAGGAGCAGGAGTCCAGCTACAAGCAGGAGGAAACCCCGCGCTACAACGGCCGCGACACTGCCATTGTTCGCGCCAAACTCGAAGGTGCCGTCGCGCTGCTCGGCTCGGCCACTCCCTCGCTCGAAAGTTTTCAACACGCGCGCACCGGCAAGTACCGCCTGCTTCAGCTCGAATCCCGCGTCGCCGGCCGCCCGCTCGCGCCTGTGACCATTGTGGACATGCGCGAAGATTTTCGCCGCACGAAAAAAGCCGCGCCGCTCGGCGAATCGCTTCGCGCCGCCATTGCTGCGCGCCTCGCTCAGGGCACGCAGGCGCTGATTCTGATGAATCGCCGCGGCTATTCCTGGTTCGTGCTTTGCCGGAGCTGTGGCGCTTCCGTGCAATGCGAGAATTGCAGCATCGCGCTCACCTTTCACAAGCGCCGCGACCGCCTCGTCTGCCACTACTGCGGTTTCACGCGCCCCGTGCCCAAGAAATGCGTGAAGTGTGAATCGCCGCACGTTTATTTTGTCGGCGAAGGCGCCGAGCAGGTGGAAGAATATTTGCGCAAGGAATATGCGCACGCGCGCATCGGCCGCCTCGACCGCGACACCGTGCGCACCAAACGTGAATACCAGAAAATCCTCAGCGCGTTTGCGTCCGGAAAACTCGATCTGCTCGTCGGCACGCAGATGGTCGCCAAGGGCCACGACTTCCATCGCGTCACGCTGGTCGGCGTGGTGTCTGCTGACTTGCAGCTCGCCCTGCCCGACTTCCGCGCCGCGGAGCGCACCTTCCAGTTGCTCACGCAGGTCGCCGGCCGCGCCGGCCGCGGCGAGCTGCCCGGCGAAGTCCTCGTGCAAACCTACTATCCCGAGCACTACGCCATCCAGCACGCCGCGCAGCAGGACTACGCCTCATTTTTTGAAAGGGAATTGCATTTCCGCCGCATGATGCACTACCCGCCGTTCACTGCGCTCGCCAACATCGTCGTGCGCGACCGCAAAATCGAAAACGCTATCCGCTGGTCGCGCGCCATCGAAAGTTTTCTTCTCCCGCACGCCGCGCATGGACTGAAAATTCTTGGCCCGGCCGCCGCGCCGCTCGCCCGCCTCAAGCGCGATTACCGCTTTCAATTCCTGCTGAAATCTCCCAAGCGCGCGCAGCTTGCCCGCGCGCTCACTGCCTGCCTCGATTTCTGCGCTACAAAGGAAATCCCCACCGACGCCGTCCTAGTGGATGTCGATCCCCTCAGCCTGATGTGACGCGGTTTGGACTTGTCATCCTGCTTGCCCTGAGCGTCGGCGAAGGGTGCGAAGCGAAGGATCCCTCTTGCCGTTCTCTGCGGTCCTCTGTGCTCTCTGCGCCTCTGTGTTAGATTTGTTCCTTTCTCATCTGTGTTCATCATTGGTTTCAACTTTCTTCTTCTTGCCCTTCCAACTCCACACCAAATAGGCAGGCAATCCCGCGACGATGATTCCAATCCCCACTGCTGCTTCCAAGGGTGTCGCCGTGCTTTTCGCTGAAAAAAACGTGGAATAAATGGTATTCACCACCAGCGCCGCTGCCGCCACCACAAACAGCCCCGGCGTCCACGGATATCCGGGCACGCGGTACGGCCGCTCCGCGTGCGGCTCGCGCTTGCGATACACGAACACGCACGCCGCGGCCAGCCCATAGAAAATCCATCCTGAAAAAATCACGTAGGTGAACAGCTTCTGAAATGTTCCGCTCACCGCCAGCGCCGCCGACCACACCGCGCCGATCACAATCGCCAGCGCCGGCGTGCGAAATCGCGGATGAATTTCCGACAGCTTCTTGAAGAATAGTCCATCCGCCGCCATCGCGTAATACACGCGCGGCGCGGTCAACTGAATGCTGTTCGCCGCGCTGAATGTGGACACCATAATCGCCAGCGCCACCAGCTTGGCCAGTGCCGGGCTGAGCACGCGGCTCACCGACGTCGCCGCAATCGTGTCCGTCGCCGCGACGTCCGCTGGTCCCAGCGCCGCGATGTACGCGAGGTTCGCGACGATGTACAGCGCAATCAGAAAAAGGATGCCGCCGAGAAACGCGCGCGGATAATTGCGCTGCGGCTCGATGGCTTCGCCCGCGCTGAACGTCGCGAACTGCCACGCCTCGTACGCCCACAGCGCGCCGATCATGGCCATGCCCGCCTGCGAAAGCAGCGCGCCGGTAATCTTTTCCGGCCACAACGACGCCGTCAGCGCGTGATAGTTTCGCCCCATCGCCAGCAACCCCGCGCTCATCAACACCACCGCGCCCGCCTTAATCATCGTGGAGACGTTCTGCACGTCGGCGCTGCGCCGCGTGCCGCGCACGTTGATCACCGCAATCACTAGGATCATGGCAAGCGACACAACTTTCCCGCCGGTATCCGACAGCGGCACAATTTCGCGGAAATACTTGCTGAACGCCACCGAAAGCGTCGCCGTCGCCCCGGTGGCAATCACGAAGAACAGCGTCCAGCCGTAAAGAAACGCGGCCAGCCGCCCGAAGCAATCGCGTATGAAGACGTAAATCCCGCCGGCCTGCGGCTTCATCGCCGTCATCTCGCCGTAGGTCAGTGCGCCGAGCAGCGTAACGACTCCACCCACCAGCCACACCAGCATCGCCAATCCCACCGACCCGTCCACCTGCCGCAGGATCGCGCCCGGCACCAAAAAAATTCCCGAGCCAATCACTGCGCCAATCACCAGCAGCAACAGGTCGCGAAATCCCAGCGTGCGCGCCAGCGTCGTCAAGGTTGTGTCCTGAGCGTGATTTTTCTCTTGGAAGTCGAGGAGGTAAAGGAGGTTGAGGAAGTAAAGGAGAAACCGTCAGCCTTGGGACAGCGGCCTGTCCCCGCGCACGGACTCCTCCTCTACCTCCTTTACTTCCTCTACTTCCTCTATTTCCTTTTCTTCTGTCGCGATCAATCCAAAATTACAAACGGCACCGGCATAAAACACAGCACAAAAATCAGCACGGCAATCGCCGCCCACGCGCGCCGCTTGCCGTCAATCGGCTCCCAGCGGTCGAGCAGCGGCGGATGGCGAAATCCCAGCGTCAGCAGCAACACTCCCCAGAATCCCCAGCCCGGCCATTGGCTGGCCAGCACATCCGGCACCTGCACGCCGAACGAGGCTACCAGCGCCGGCCCGCCGAGCACGATCAGCGCCAGCGCCACCATCAGCGAAATGCGCCGGTGCCTTTCGCTGGCCACGCTGTACACAATGTGCCCGCCGTCGAGCTGTCCCGCTGGAATCAAGTTCAGCGCCGTGGCAAACAGTCCCACCCACGCTGCGCGTCCCACCGGGTGCAGAAAAATATTTTCCACGCGCACGCCCGGATGGAAGATTGCAGCGAACACCCGCTCCAGCAGCGAGTGCCCAAAAAATATGGTGGAGCTGACTTGCTCCGCCGGGATCACCTTCGAGTACGCCATGGCGATGGCCAGCGCCGGTACCGCGAAAAGAAATCCCACCACCGGCCCCGCCAGTCCCACATCGAACAGCGCCTTGCGGTTGACAATCGGCGAGCGGATGCGGATGAACGCGCCCAGCGTGCCGATCAGCGTCGGCGCGGGAAGAAAATACGGATAGCTTGCCGCGATGCCGTAGTAGCGGCACGCGTAGAAGTGTCCCAGCTCGTGCGCCAGCAGAATGCCCAGCAGCGTAAACGAAAACGGCACGCCGAGCAGCAACAGGCTGGGCTCCACGAGAATGTCGTAATAGAAACCCAGCAGGTTGAATTCGCCCGAGAACGGCGCCTGGTTGCTCGCGTAGGCCAACGCAAACTGCGCGCCCACCGCCAGCGTACTCACCACCGTCAGCAGGAACAGCGCGATGGCCAGCAGCAGCGAGCCGCGCCGCCGCGGCAGTGCCGCGGAGAAATCCGGCCACGCGCGGGCTCGCGCCTCCGGCGCCTCGACACTCATCGGCCCCCGCTCGTTTCCGTTGTCGCCTTCCATGGAGGTTTGGATGCGCCTGTGCCCTTGTGGAACTAAACTCGGGAGGTTTACGCGAGCAAAACTTCTGACTTCTTACTTCTTCCCCGGCTCCGTCAGTTCCTGCAATTCTTTGCCGGGCTTGAAGCGCACGGCTTTCCCGGGAGGGATGCTGACTTCTTCGCCGGTACGGGGGTTGCGGCCGATGCCGGTTTTCCGCGGTTTGACGTTGAACACGCCGAAGCGCCGCAGCTCGATGCGATCGCCGCGGCCCAGCGCGTTTTTCATTCCTTCGAACACGGTTTCCACGGCCTGCTCGGCCTTGGTCCGTGTGATTTTTTCGCCCAGAGCCGCTACCACTGCGTTGACCAGATCAATCTTAATCACGACTGCACCCCGCTCTCAAAAGCGTGCCTATGCTATGCAGCCCGCCCCAGGTTGTCAAGCAAGCAGCGCTGTACTAAACTGCGCTGCCCTTAGGCACGCAATCCCATCCCCTTGCAGCATGGAGGCCCGTATGTCGGTGAGACCGGACCGTTGGATTCGCAAGATGTCCCTCGAGCACAAAATGATCGAGCCCTTCGAGGAGAAGCAGGTGCGCAACGGCGTCATCAGCTACGGCGTCTCCTCCTACGGCTACGACATGCGCGTCTCCGACGAGTTCCGCATCTTCACCAACGTCAACTCCACCATCGTGGACCCCAAGCACTTCGACGCGCGCTCTTTTGTCGAATTCAAGGGCGATGTGTGCATCATTCCGCCTAATTCCTTCGCGCTTTCGCGTTCCGTCGAGTATTTCCGCATCCCGCGCAACGTGCTCACTATCTGCGTGGGCAAGTCCACTTACGCGCGCTGCGGCATCATTGTCAACGTCACGCCCTTCGAGCCGGAATGGGAGGGCTTCGTCACGCTGGAAATCAGCAACACCACGCCGCTCCCCGCGAAAATCTACGCCAACGAGGGCCTCTGCCAGGTGGTTTTCTTCGAATCCGACGAAGTCTGCGAAGTTTCCTACAAGGACAAAAAAGGCAAGTACCAGGCGCAACAGGGCATCGTCCTCCCCCGCATCTAGGATTTTTGTGGAGTGCGGCGCGTCAGCACCGCCTTCCGGTGTCGAACGTCATTTCGCCGTTATCCTGAGTCCCGGTGGTTTCTACCGGGACGAAGGATCTCTCTTTGAATTTCTTTTCAGGAATGGCAACTACCTTCGCGGATCCGGATGCGCCACAATCGCCTTCGTCTGCTGCTTGCGGAATTTCCGCAGCTCTTCATGGTACTTCGGATATTTTCTCGCCAGAATTGCCACTGCCAGCAGCGCTGCATTTACCGCGCCGGCCTTTCCAATCGCCAGCGTGCCCACCGGAATTCCCGCCGGCATCTGCACGGTCGAAAACAGCGAATCAATCCCCTTCAGTGACTTCGACTCCATCGGCACGCCCAGCACAGGCAGCAGCGTCTTTGCCGCCGTCACGCCCGCCAGGTGCGCTGCCCCTCCCGCGGCCGCGATGATCACTTCCAGCCCCCGTTGCTCTGCCGAGGCAACATATACGTCATGCTGTCTCGGCGTGCGGTGCGCGGAGAGCACGCGCGTCTCGTACGGCACGCCCAGCTTTTCCAGCGTATCGCCGCAACTGGACATGTCCTCCCAGTCCGATTTCGACCCCATGATCACGCCCACCAACGCTTTCGCGGCCACTCTCATCTCGTCCCTCGCGTTCTTTCCTCAATCACGCAATCATAAATCACTCAATCGCTCAATTTTGTGAAAACAACTTCAACCCAATTACTCCTGCGACGATCATGGCGATGCACGCCAATCTTGCTGCCGCTCTGGATTCACCGAACAAAATCATCCCCAGCGTCGCCGTCCCGATCGCCCCAATTCCCGTCCATACCGCGTACGCCGTACCGATGGGCAAATGCTTGGTTGCTTGCGCCAGCAACACGACGCTCGCCGTGCCCGTGGCCAGCACGTACACGCTCGGCCACAGCCGCGTAAATCCCTGTGTGGACTTCAACCCAATCGCCCATGCCACCTCAAACGCGCCCGCCAGCAACAAGTAGAACCACGCCATCGCCCACGCTCCCGCACGTGATTTTCTTGCGGCGGAATTCTACGCGATGCGCGGCCATTTTGCTTGCGGATTGGTAGCAATGCCTAATTTGCCGGTGGTTGCAGCGACTGCACGGGAAATCCGCGTTTGCGCCAGCCGTCGAAGCCGCCTTCCAGCGGACGCACGCGCTCGATTCCCCGCCTTTTCAGGAGCAGCGCCACACGGGCGCTGGAGGCCTCGTTCGGTCAAGTGCAGTACAGCACGACGTCGCGGTCGCGCGGGATCGCGTCGTGGTGCTCGTCCAATTCCTCGGGACTCATCAGCACCGCGCCGGGAATTGTGCTCGGCTCCGCTTCGAAGTCCAGCGATTGCCGCAAGTCCACAATCACGATTTGTTCCCCGGCATCCATCATTCGTTTCAATTCCGACGGTTGAATCCGCGCGATACGCAGCTTGCGGAGGAACATCTGCCGCTTGGCAAACTTCCATCCGATGTACGCGCCCAGCCCGCCAGACACGATGGCCAGCAACCAGCTTCCCAACCTCGCTGCGTGCTCCGCGACGCTTTCAATCTGGTCGCTGAAGGCATAGCCCAGCCCGAGGAACGTTCCTGCCCACAACAGCGACCCCAGCGCGTCGTACAACAAGAACCGCCACAGCTTCATGCGGAACGCTCCCGCCAGCGGCGGCGCGGCGGTGCTGAACCCCGGCAGGAATTTCGCCATCACCAGCGACCTTACGCCGTGTCGCGCGAAAATATCTTCCGTCCCCCGCACGCACGAATCCGGCTCCAGCGAAATCCGGCACATCAAGTTCAGCACTTGCCTGCCGCGCCGCCGCCCAATTTCGTACCAGACGCTGTCGCTCACCAGCGCGCCCAGCATGGCCAGAACCAGCGCCGTCGTCAGGCTCAGCTTCCCGGCGCCGGCCAGCGCACCCGCTGCGAGCAGAATCGGAATCGCGGGCACCGGCAGGCCGAGCTGCTCTGCAAACACCCACACGAACAGCACGATGTAACCGTGCCGAAGCACGAAAGCGAAAATCTCGTTCATCTAGCTCCTTGCTTGCGAATTCTTGCGCCGGATGTACACCACTTTTTCCACCGTCGCGCAGACCGCGCCCTCCGCATCCGTCAATTCCACCTGGTACACGCGGTCCACCGACGGCGCGCCGTTGGCCAGCGCCTGCTCGATGGCGCGCAACTCTTCGTCCGGCACCGCGAACCGCGCAGTCAGCGTGCCGCGCCCGGGCTTCTTAAAGTGCACCGTCGCTGCTTTGTCCCACACGATGTACCCCGGCCCCAGCCGTTTGATCAGCATCACCATGTAGAACGGATCCACCGCGCCGTACATGCTGCCGCCGTAAATCGTCCCCACATAATTCCGCGTGCGCCAGTTCAGCGGCACTCGGATGCGCACCTCGCTCCAGTCCGACGCGATGTACGTCACGCGCCCGCCCGTCCCGCGAAACGCCGGAAACAGGTTAAACCCCCACCGCATCATCCGCGATCGTAACGATTCCCCCATGCTCGCTCATTGTAACGGATTGTTTGGTCATTGTAGGGGCGGACCTATGTGTCCGCCCTATTCATGCATTATTGTCGTCATGAGCGAAGCGAAGGATCGCCCCGCATTTCGCTTTTCGTTTTTCGATTTTCGTACTGACTTACGCCGGCAGGTCCAACAAAATCACTTCCGCATCTCCGCTCGCCCGCATGCGCAACTCGGTCTCCTCCGCAATCCGCGCCTGGTCGCCTGCCGCAAGCGTTGTGTCGTTCAGGGTCACGCCGCCCGAAATCACAAACGCGTACGCCTTGCGCTTCTCGCGGCTGCGATGGACCACTGCTTCGCCGCTCTTCAGCGACGACAAATAGATCGCCGCGTCCTGATCAATGGCCAGCGTCCCCGGCACATCGCCCGACGACACCACCGGCAGCAGCCTCCCCGCGCGCTCCAGCGACCTGAACTTTTTCTGCTCCCATCGTGGCGGACGGCTCTTCGTTCGCGGCAGCACCCAGAGTTGCAGCAGGTGCACCGGCTTTTCTTTCGAGTGGTTGTACTCGGAATGCGTGACTCCCGAGCCCGCGCTCATCACTTGCACTTCGCCCGGGAGAATCACCCCGCGGTTGCCCATGCTGTCCTGATGTTCGAGCGCGCCCTCCAGCACGCAGGTGATGATTTCCATGTCGCGGTGCCCGTGCATCGGAAAACCCTTCCCGGGCTGGATGACGTCGTCGTTGAACACGCGCAGCGCGCCCCAATGCACGTTTTTCGGGTCGCGGTACGTGTCGAACGAAAAATGCCAGTACGTCTGCAGCCAGCCGTGGTCGGCGAAATGCCGCTCTCCCGACCGAATCACCTGCACCATGACGTTCCTCCGCGTTTCACAGCGAACTCTGGGCCTCTGCGTTATTTTTTAGTTCGCTGCCGGCGGCTTCAGCAGAAACTCCACGTCCAGCGTAATATTCACGTCGTCGCTGACCACCACGCCGCCGCCGTCCATCGCCCGCGACCAGCGCACGCCAAAATCCTTGCGATTGATGCGCGTCGTTGCCGACACGCCGCGCCGCGTTTGGTTCCCAGCCTTCATTGCCGGTGTGGGCCCATCCACATCGAGCACGACTTCCTTGGTCACCCCGCGGATGGTCAGGTCGCCGGTCACTTTCAACCGTCCCTCTCCCGCGGCGCTCACGCTTTTGGATTTGAACGTCATCGTGGGGAAATTGGCGACATCGAGAAAATCGGCGCTTTTCAGGTGATTGTTCCGCCGCTCTTCGCGCGTATCCACGGTGGTAGCGTCAATCGTCACATCGATCGAAGACTTGGTGACGTCCTTCTCGTCCAGCAGCAGCGTGCCAGTCATCTTCTGGAAGTCGCCGCGCACAGTCGAAATCATCATGTGCCGCACGGAAAATTGCGCCGCGGAATGCGCCGGATCAATCTGCCAGGTAGTCACCTGGGCCGCGCAGGGAAGGGAAGCGGCCAGCAGCAACACCGCCGCCCGCAAAATGGATCGCATGGTCATTCTCCTCTTTCGCTTGATTTGTGCGCCACTGGACGCCCACAGGCCGCGATGCCGCACCCTACTTCAGATGACGCCAGCGCCACAAAAGTTTCATCAAGTAACGCCCGGCGCCCAAACCTTGGGGATTGTAGGGGCGCAGCATGCTGCGCCCGCGCCGCTTTGGAATGCAGGGGGGCCCGCAATTCGCTTCGCTTACGGCTTTTGCGTCGGCCGGATGTCCACTTCGCTCACAAAACTCTGTTCCGCCTGCGTCACCAGCATGGCCACCACGTGCGCCACGTCTTCCGGCTGCAGCATTTTCTTTGCGTCCTTGCCCGCGTGCGGCGAAAACTCCGTCTCCACCGTCCCCGGACACACCGCGCTCACCCGTATGCCGTACCCGCGCAGGTCTTCCGCCATGCACGCCGTCATTCCCTGCAATCCCCACTTCGACGCGCAATAGACGCCGCCCTTCGCAAACGCATTCTTCCCCGCCAGCGAGCTGATGTTGATGATGTGTCCGCTGCGCCGCCGGATCATCTGCGGCGCCACGGCCCGGCTGCACAGAAACACGCCTTTCAAATTCGTGTTCATCACGCGGTCCCAGTCGTCTTCGCGCAATTCGTGCAGCGGCGCAAAAACTCCGACTCCCGCGTTGTTCACCAGTATGTCGATCCCGCCCAGTTTCCCGATCACTTCCTGTACCAGCGCGTCTACTGCTGCCGCGTCGGTCACGTCGGCCGCTACCCCCAGCGTCTCGCAGCCCGCCTGCCGCAACTCGATTTCGGATTTATGCAAGCGCTCCGCGCCCCGCGCGCACAGCGCCAGCCGCGCGCCCATTTTTCCCAATCGCCGCGCGATAGCCAGCCCGATTCCCCGGCTTGCTCCGGTGACCAGCGCCACTTGTCCCGCCAGAAGGGGTTGCGTGTCCATGGGATTGCTCTCCTTGGGGATGGTCAAATTCGCCGTATTCTGCCGCCCCGCGCAACTTATGGCGCGCAGGGCGACACTTTCACGCGAATCATCATCTTATCATTGTGCCCAACCGGCATGACGTCCCCCGGCGGTCGGGGCAGGGAAGTTACGGGCAGAAGCTGCCGTGCTTTCCGCGTTCGTTGCGCATCGGAGGCGCGTGTGCAATCATGCTTGCGCCCTGCGGCGGGATTCCCTATAATCCCGCGGTTTCAAGATGCGGGCGCCATGGCTGCGGGCGTCCCGTGATTGTGACCGTGTCGACCGATTCAGGCCCAGGAGGCTGGCGATCATGAAACGAATTTGGCTCATGGCTGCGGTAATGATTTTGGCGCTTCCGGCGAGCCCGGCGGCGCGCGCTGCAGACGATCAGGCGCCCCAATCCTACACAAAGGCTGAATACGACACGTTTCAAGCCGCGGTCAATGAGAAAGACGCCACGCAGCGCGCCAAGCTGCACGAGGATTTCATTCAAAAGTACCCGAAATCCACCCTGCTTCCTTACATCTACCGTACCGCCGCCTACGCCTACATGGAGTTGAAGAACTATCCTCAGGCCATGCGCCACGCCGATAACCTGCTCGCCATTGGTGAGCGGGTGGACAAGATGCAGGGCCTCGAGCTTGCGCGCATCGAAATGTACAAGACCCGCGCAACGGCCTTTTATCTGGCGTTCAATCAGCGGCAAATTACCACCGCGGAACAACTCCAGCAGGGCCGCGATGAGGTGACGGCGGGCCTGCAGTATGTCGATCAATGGAAGAAACCGGAAACGCTCACGGACGAGCAATTCGCCCAGGAAGTGAAAGGCCTTCGCATCCTGTTTAACACCGACGGTGGCATTGCCGCGCTCCAGCAAAAAGACTACAAAGCCGCCGTGGATTTTTTCCGCGCTTCGCTGGCTGTCAATGCTGCCGATCCCGTGAATTCTTATCGCTTGGGCCTCGCCTATCTCCAGCAGGAGCCGCCCCAGTTCATGGATGGCGTGTGGGCCGTGGCTCGTTCCATTGCCCTCAAGATGCAGGGAGAGGCGCAAATTCGCACCTACCTGAAGAATCAGCTGCTCCGTCACCAGAATCCGGTGTGCGGTTCGCTCATTGACGCGCAGTTGACCGAGCTCATCACGCTCGCCGCCGGCTCTGCCGATCGTCCGGCGGGTTACTCGATTCCCAGCCGCGCGGACCTCGACAAGACTCTGCAGGAAAACGGCACGGTGGATGCCATTGTAACTGGCCTGAAGGCCGGCGGCGACACTGCCAAGCTCATTTGGCTTGCCTCTTGCGGTGCAGAGTTCCCCGAACTGGGCGGAAAAGTATTTGAGGTAACTGCAGCAGACAATTCTGTGGTTTTGAAAGTATTTACTGCGAGCAACGAGGAAGCCATCACCGCCGGCACCGAGCCCAACCTGGAAGTGCATGTGGATGGCGAGCCGCGCGCCAAACTTTTCAAAAAGGATGATCTCCTTGCCTTTTCTGCCACGCTCAAGTCCTACACCCCGGAGCCGTTCCTGCTCGTGGTGGACAAAGTCAAGGTCCGCGAAGACACGCTTCCTCCAGAAGAAAAGCCGGCCAAGGCGCCGCCCAAGAAGGCGCCCGCCAAGAAGCGTCCGCCCGTCAAGCGACCTTAGGCCAGCGGCGTCCGCTAACTTTCATTGCTTCACTCCGGCCCCGTGCATGCACCGGTTTTGCGCACGGTTTGAGGGAAAAGCGAACCGGTTTCAATTCGTATCCTAGCCCGCTGCTTTTTTCTGATACCCATTTCCGCTTTGTGAAGACTAGCGCGAGGTTTAAGATAGAACTTCCATGCGCATTACCTTTCGGCTGATTCTATCGCTAATCCTCGGGGTCACTTTCGTGGCCCTCGGCTTCTCTTATTTTCAAATTCAACAGGAAGAGCGGCGCCTGCGGGAAGAACTGGAGCTTCGCGCGGCTGTGCTGGCAGAAAGCCTTCAGGAGAGTGTGGAACCGCTGGTCGCCCGGGGCCCGTCCAAGGATCTCCAGCGTATTGTGGAGCGCTTTGGCAACCGGAAACGCCTCAGCGGCGTGGCCATTTACGACACCGCTTTACGTCCCTTGGCCGTGACTCCCGGTTTATCGGACCAGTTGCCTCGCGCGCCCGCCGCCGCATTGGAAGCCATTCGCACGGACCAGGGGTTCGGTGAATTCCAGGACATCAAAGGCAATTCCACGCACATCTATGCATTGCCATTGCACAGCGACGCGGCCCCGACGGGCGTTCTTGTGCTCCTGCACAACGCCAGTCACATTTCGGTGCAGGCCGCGGGCTCTTGGCGCCTGGATTTTATTCTTCTCTTGATTCAGACCCTTTTCATCACCACTGTCACGGTTCTCATTGTGCGCTGGAGCATCGCCGGGCCCATCGCCAAGACCGCCGAATGGATGAAGAAGCTCCGCACCGGCGATTCTTCCGCCCACGTGCACCTCCCCCAGGCCGACCTCTTTAAGCCGCTCGCCCAGGAGGTGCTCCATCTCACCGAGAGCCTCTCTGCCGCGCGCGCCGTGGCCCAGGAGGAGGCGCGGCTCCGCGACGCCGCGGAGTCTCTCTGGACTGCGGAACGCCTGAAGGAGCATGTAAAAAGTAAATTGCAGGGCCGCACTCTCTTCGTGGTTTCCAACCGCGAGCCTTACATGCACGTTCGCAAGGGGAAAGAAATCCAGGTGGTGGTTCCGGCTAGCGGTTTGGTCACCGCGCTGGAACCCATCCTCAGGGCCTGCGGCGGGACCTGGCTGGCCCACGGCGGTGGCGATGCCGACCGCGAGTCCTCCGACGAACAGGGCAAGCTAAGAGTGCCGCCCGAGGACCCCCACTATTCCCTCAAGCGTGTTTGGCTCACGAAAGAGGAAGAGCAAGGCTACTACTACGGTTTTTCCAACGAGGGCCTCTGGCCTCTCTGCCACATTGCGCATACCCGGCCCGTTTTCCGCGCGGAGGATTGGGCCTGCTACCAGGCTGCTAATTTTAAATTCGCCGAATCCGTTCTGGCGGAATTGGAGGGGACCGAAGAGCCTTGCGTGCTGATCCAGGACTACCACTTCGCGCTTCTCCCCCGACTCATCAAGGAAAAACGCCCGGACGCCCGCGTGGCCATTTTCTGGCACATCCCCTGGCCCAATCCCGAAGCGTTCGGTATCTGCCCTTGGCAAAAGGAACTTCTCCACGGCTTGCTGGGCGCGGATCTCATTGGTTTTCATATTCAATTTCACTGCAACAATTTCCTGGAGACGGTGGATCGTGTCCTGGAATCGCGCATTGACTGGGAGCGTTTTGCCGTTAATCAGAGCGGCCATTCCACCTGGGTGAAGCCCTTTCCCATCAGTGTCGCGTTTTCCGCGCCCGCTTCCGAGCGCAGTGTGGAATCCCGGCCCGAATCCCCCAAGGCTCTCTTATTGAAAAACCTCGGCGTGAAGGCGGCGTACCTGGGCGTGGGCGTGGACCGCATTGATTACACCAAGGGCATTCTCGAACGTTTCCGCGGCATCGAGCGCTTCTTGGAAAAATACCCCGCCTATCAGCAGCAGGTGACTTTCGTGGAGTTGGGCGCTCCCAGCCGCACCCTCATCAAGCATTACCACGATCTCCTCGGACAGGTGGAGGCGGAAGCCGACCGCATCAACTGGCGCTTTCGCACCAAGGACTGGAAGCCTATCGCCTTCCTGGAAGGCCATCACACCCATGAAGAAATCCAGCCCTATTACCGCGCCGCCGACTTCTGCCTGGTCACCTCCTTGCATGACGGCATGAACCTCGTGGCAAAGGAATTTGCCGCCGCCAACGAAAGCCAGCAAGGCGTGCTCATCCTCAGTTGTTTTGCAGGCGCTTCCCGCGAACTGCTTTCCGCTCTCATCATCAATCCTTACGACATCGAACAAATGGCCGAAGCCATTCGCTTTGCCCTGGAGATGAGTCCGGAGGAGCGCGCCGCGCGCATGAACAGGATGCGCCGCACCGTGCGCGAAGCCAACGTGTATTGCTGGGCCGCCAATCTTGTTTCCGAGTTGTCCCAGATTCCTTTGGAAGTCGCCGAGCCTGTAAAACCTTAGAGAGGTTTTCTTCGTGCGTTCCCTCTGGTCCCACTGGTCGCAGCTGCGACGGCAACTTGCCGGCAAAAACCTCATTTTGTTTCTCGACTTCGACGGCACGCTGGCCCCCATCGTGGCGCGTCCCGCGGACGCAAAAATTCCCGCAGCCACACTGGTCGCCTTGCGCCGCTTGGCGCAGTCTCCCCGCGTCGCCCTCGGCATCGTGAGCGGAAGGGGACTCCGCCGCCTGCGGCAATTGGTGCGGCTGAAGGGCATTTATTGGATCGGCAGCCACGGCTGGGAATGGGGCTTGCCGGACAACGTTCACCGCTCGCAGGCCACCCCGGCGGAGGCGCGCCTCCTCCGCAGCGTCGCCGCAAAGTTGCGTCACGCCCTGCGTGGGCTGCCGCAGATTCGCATCAAGCGCAAGCCCGTCGGCGTTGCCGTACATTATCGCGGCGCTCCTCTCGCGCAGGCCCGCGAGGCCCGCACGCGCGTGGCCAGGCTCGCTCGCCGGCATTCCTCCCGGCTTCGCCTGCTGGCCGGAAAAAAAGTGCTTGAGCTCCTGCCTGCGGGCGCCCCCAGCAAGGGCGCTGCCGTTCGCGCTGTGGTGACGCGCATTCGCAGCAGCGGCAATTTCCCGGTGCTCATTTACGCCGGCGACGACGCCACGGACGAATCCGTATTTGCTTGCATGGGCCGGCGCGACATCAGCATCCACGTCGGTGCGCGCAGCCGCAGTCGCGCGCGTTTTTCTTTGCGTTCACCCCGGCAGGTTTGCCGGTTTCTCGAGCGGGTGTGTAGGATGATCGAATGAGAATCGCCAAGGCTCCCTTTCAATTCATGGCCGCTGCCCCGCTGATTCGCGTGACCGGCCAGCGCGCACGGACTCTGGCCGAGCTGCTGGATCTTGTCCGCGCCTGTCCGGATGCCTCCATCTTCAACCACACCTTTCAGAGCCTGCAGCAGCATCACTTCCTCACGGAAGGCTTCTCCAACGATTTTGCGCAGTGGGTCTTGGCCGCCTGCAACGAGCCGCGCCTCGCCGAGCGCCTCTCTTCGCTCGACATCCGCCAATATGCGCACTTGGCGGAGCTTCGTTCCGATCTGGTGGATGTGCTGGAAACGTATCTGCGCGAAGTTCCCGAAGCGGCTCCGCGCCGCGCCTTCGAGCCCTTCTTCTTTTGCGAAACGCTCACCGTAGCCGTGCCCACTTCGTGGCAGGCGCAGACACTTGCCGAATTCTGTGAAGCGCTCAGTCATGTCAGCATCCATACCGTCCACTTTCACTTTGTAGCCGCGCGCTTGCGCGAGCCGCTTACCGTCAACGATTTTTCCTTTTGGATTGAAGAAAGCCTCGGCCTAAAGGAGCTCGCCGATTCCATCGACCAGATTGACATCTACACGAACACTCTCGAAGGCGTTCGCACTCGTCTTCTCGTGGAGGCTACACCTTGGCTGACGGCCTGAGCGCCCCCGCCGCGGCGGCCGCCACCGCCGCTTCCCTCGACGACTACGCTGCCGTCGTAGGGGCTTCGGAATTGGCGGAGATTCGTGCCCTGGCCCAGCGCTTGGCGGGCAGGTCCGTCAAGATGGTCAATTCCACATCCGTCGGCGGTGGCGTGGCGGAGATTCTCAACCGCCTCGTTCCTTTGCTCAACGAGGCCGGCTTGCCCTGCGCCTGGGATGTCATCACCGGCGGCGACGATTTCTTCGAGGTCACCAAGGCCTTTCACAACGCCCTGCATGGCGCTCCCTATGACGCCCCGCCCCAGGCCTTCGACACGTTTCTGGCCTACAACGAAAAAAATCTCCGCGCACATTCCTTCGACTCCGAGTTCGTTGTCATCCACGATCCCCAGCCCATCGGCCTCGTCAAGGCCCGCGATTCCCGCCCTGCTCATTGGGTGTGGCGCTGCCACATTGATGTCTCCAACCCCAATCGCGCCGTCTGGGATTTCTTGGCGCAGTTTATCCAGCACTACGACGCCATGATTATTTCCTCGCCCAGTTTCACGCGCCCGCTGCCCGTTCCGCAGTATCTCTTTTTCCCTTCGATTGATCCGCTCTCGCAAAAAAATCAGGCACTCGATCCGGCTTTCGTGCAGAAGACCCTGGAGCGCTTTTCCATCGATCCCAAGCGCCCCATTCTCACGCAAATCTCCCGCTTCGACCGTCTGAAGGACCCCGTCGGCGTCATCAAGGCCTACAAGCTCGCGCGCAAATATAAGGATTGCCAGTTGGTCTTGGCAGGCGGCGGGGCCGCGGACGACCCCGAAGGCGGGCAAGTCCTTTCCGAGGCGCACGCCGCGGCAGGGAAGGATCCCGACATTCACATTCTCGAACTGCCGCCCTGGAGCGCGCTGGAAATCAACGCCCTCCAGCAGGCTTCCACCATCATCATTCAGAAGTCCCTGCGCGAAGGCTTCGGGCTTACGGTCACGGAAGCGCTGTGGAAGAAAAAGCCGGTCATCGCCGGCGCGGTCGGCGGCATTCCCCTGCAAATCATCCACAAGCTGACCGGCGTGCTCGCTCACTCCGTCGAGGGCACTGCCTATCAAATCCGCTTCTTGCTCTCCCACCCCGAAATCGCCAAGCGCCTCGGCGAAAACGGCCGCGAGCACGTCCGCGAAAATTTCCTCATCACCACCAACCTGAAACGCTATCTCCTGCTCTTCCTCACCCTCAGCAATGCTTGACGCTTTCACTGCCTCGCAAAAGCATAATGGCTCCGGCGCTCGCCGGAGCCGTCCCATTCTGTCATCCTGAGCAAAGCGAAGGATCTGCTTCTTGCGCTGCGGCTACGCTCTGCGTCGCGCCCGTCCATCAATCTTGTACTGCCCAATCTTCCGGCTCAGCGTATTGCGGTGAATCCCCAGCAGCCGCGCCGCGCGCGACTGGTTGCCGTTGGCGCGGTCCAGCATGCGCTTGATGAATTTCTTCTCGAATTCCGTGACCGCTTCGTCAAACAGAATTCCGCGCTCCACCATCTGCCCGACCAGGTTTTCCAGTTGGTCTCTCATCGCCGCACGCTCCGTCCCGTCGCTGGCCTTCCCTCAATCACTCATCTTTTCCGCGGGTGCCTTGCCCGTGAATCATAAATCACTCAATCTTTTCCGCTGGTGCTTTACCAGCGAATCACTCAATCTCCTCACGCTCCACAACTTAATCTCAACTCAATTCCCGTCCCGTTAATCTTCGGTAGGCTTCGCGGTACTTCGCGCTCGTTCCTGCCACCACGTCCGCCGGCAATTCCGGCCCCGGCGGCGTCTTCGCCCACCCGATGCGCTCCAAATAATCCCGCACGTATTGCTTGTCAAACGACGGTTGCGCTCGCCCGGGCGCGTACCCGTCCGCCGGCCAGAAGCGCGACGAATCCGGCGTCAGCGCCTCATCAATCCAAATCAGCTCATCGCCCATCAATCCAAACTCGAATTTCGTATCCGCAATCAGAATTCCTCGCGCCGCTGCCAGCTCCGTCGCCCGCCGGTAAATCTCAATGCTGACGTCGCGCACTTTTTCCGCCAGCGGCCGCCCCACCCGCGCCGCCGCTTCGTCGAACGAAATGTTTTCATCGTGCCCGCTGGTTGCCTTCGTGGACGGCGTGAAAATCGGCGCGGGCAATTTCTCCGATTCGCGCAGCCCCGCCGGCAGAGGAATCCCGCACACCGCGCCCGTGGCCTTGTAATCCTTCCACCCCGAGCCGGAAAGGTATCCGCGCACCACGCATTCAATTGGCAACGGCTCGGTTTTGCGCACCACCATCGCCCGCCCGCGCAGTTGCTCCTCGTACGGCTCCAGCTCGCCGCGGAAATCCGTTGTGCTCAACACGTGATGCGGCACTACCTCGCACAGCGTCTCAAACCAGAACACCGAAAGCTGCGTCAGTACCTTCCCTTTATCGGGAATCGGAGTCGGCAGCACCACGTCGAACGCCGACAGCCGGTCCGACGCCACAATCAGCAGCCGGTTGCCCAGGTCGTAGATGTCCCGCACCTTCCCGCGTCCGCGCAGCTTCATGCCCGCAAAATTCGTTTCCCAGACAACGGTGCTCATGGTGGAAGTCATGCCGGGTTTCACATCCTCTGGAAGGCGCGGCTATTCTAGCGCAGCGGTGCGGACTGTCAACGGGGAACAAAAATGAAAAGTGGAAAACTTTCTCGTAGCACAGGCTTGCAGCCTGTGCGCTTTCTGGTTTTGCAGCGACGCTTTGTTTCTGTGGGGCCGCCCTTCAGGGCGGCATCTTCTCTCGAGCGCGAAAGCTTGCTTCCGTCTTGCTGTGCGCGGCCTGCTGCGCGCAATGAACCGAATCTCTAAGGTATATGCTGTGAGAGAATGGGGACTGCAATGATCCCTCGAATTGTGCTCGCAACCATTCTTGCCGCACTCGGCATTTTGCAGTCGCCGCAGGCATCAAAGGGAAAGCCTACAATTACTCCATACGAAGACAAAGATGCCTACGAAGTCTACGCAGCTCTTCTGCCTCACGTGGATCCTTGGAGCTCATCCATAGAGACGCAGATTGTGATTCAGCGAGAAATCACCGGGTGGGACGAATGCACCCGAGATTCGCTCGAAATCAAACTGGGCAGAAAGTACCGAAAGGTTTGGGAGCCCGTGCTGGAGGATTATGCAAGGATGTGCCGCTCTTCTTGGCAGCTCCTTCCTCGGTTTCCGATCAAAAACCCCATCGTGCTCTTACCTGAGCAGGACGAAAGCACAGCAGCGAACAAAGAGTGGAGTTGGGACGCGTTTTATGCGAAGTACCCAAAAGCCCGGGGCTACGTAAGTTTGTCGGCAGTCGGATTCAATGCGAAGAAGGATAAGGCACTTGTCCATGCCTGGTTCGGCTGTGGGTTACTCTGTGGTCGCGGAACGTACCACTTTCTTGAGAAGAAAAACGGCAAATGGCAGCCAGCTGAGGTCAAAGGTGAATGGCCTATGATGGTCTCTTGACGCTCCGCGGCATCCCACGTCGCCCTCAGTGCCTCCTTGGAGTGAGGGAAGTTGCCCCAGCCGTGCTGCGCGCAGCTGGCCGCCCACATTTGCTCGCGAACAAAAATTGAAAGTGGAAATCTCTCTAAGGTGTCATTCTGAGCGACGCGAAGAATCGCTAGATAGGCGCAATCACTTATCTTCTTTCGGGGGCGTTTTCCTCAATCACTCAATCATAAATCACAAATCACTCAATTCTTTTCCCTCAATCACCATTCACCAATCACGCCGCCGTCGCTCTTTCCTTCGGCGAGCTGCCCTCGCCTTCCCACTTCACGCTCACCAGCTTCGAAACGCCCGGCTCCTGCATGGTCACGCCGTAAAGCACTTCCGCCATTTCCATGGTGCGCTTGTTGTGCGTCACGATCAAGAACTGTGCCTGCGCGCTCAGTTCCTCGGCGAGTTTGGTGAACCGCCCCACGTTCGTCTCGTCCAGCGGCGCGTCCACCTCATCCAAAATGCAGAACGGGCTCGGCTGGTAACGGAATATTGCAATCAGCAGCGCCAGCGCGGTCAGCGCTTTCTCTCCGCCGCTCAGCAGCATCACATTTTGCAGGCGCTTGCCCGGCGGCTGCGCGACGATGTCAATGCCCGTGTCGCCGTCCGAATCCGCCTCCGTCAGCCGCATTTCGCCGGTGCCCCCGCCGAACAGCGTGCGGAAGCATTCCGCAAAATTCTTGTTCACCACCACAAACGCTTCCTCGAACTTCTGTCGCGAAACCTCGTCCAGCTCCTTAATCGTCTGCTGCGTATCGTTGATGGACTGGATCAAGTCGTCCCGCTCGCGCGAGAGGAACGTGTAGCGCTGTTCGCACTCCTGATATTCCTCGAGCGCCATCATGTTTACCGGGCCCATGGCCTCGATCTTTTCCTTCATCCCGTGATAGTTCACGTCCGCTGCGGCTAGCTCCTCGCCCGTTAGAATTTGCAGCTCCTGTGCCAGCAAATCTTCCGGATGCTGGTTCAACTCTGTCAGGCACGTCTCGCGCAGGTGTTGCCGGTCAGAATCATTCCGCGCCTTCGCGATTTCGTGCTGGCTGCGTGCTTCACGGAGGTCGCCCAGTTTCTGCCGCGCCATTCGCAGCGAATCATCCACGCTGACCGCGCGCGTCCGCGCCTGCTCCCATTCTTGCTCCAACTCCACCTTGCGCGCTTCCAGCCGCGCCTTTTCCGCCGCCAGCGTTTCCATTTGCCGTTGCAGTTCGACCGTGCCGTCCGCCAGCTCCTGCCGCTCCCGCGTCACGTTGGCCTGCTGCTGGAGCTGCGACGTTTCGCGTTCTCGCGCCTCGCGCCACTCCTCCGCCAGCCGCCCCTCGATCATTTCCGCGCTGGCCAGACGCTCATTCGCCGTCGCGAGTTCCGCGCGCCGCGTCCCGAGGTCTTCCTGGTGTGACTGCATTTCTCCGCGCAGCGTTGCCAGCCGCTCGGTGATTCTGCCGATTTCATCTTCATCCGCCGCCCGCGCGCGCACCGC
>JAMCWK010000007.1 GCA_023481105.1 Acidobacteriota bacterium
GATTGCGCGTCCGATGCCGCGGCCGTGCTGGTGACGTCGCGCTCAGCGAAGGAAATCGAAGCCGTCGCCGCGGAGATTCGTGCGGCAGGTGGCCGCGCGGCCGCGGTGGTCGCTGACGTCGCACGCGAAGACGACTGTGCGCGCATCGTGCACACTGCTCGCGAGCAATTCGACCGCGTGGACATCCTCGTCAACAACGCCGGAATCTTCGGCCCCGTCAAGCCCGCCGAAGAAATTTCCCCAGCGGAATGGGATGAAGCGCTGGCCATCAACCTGCGCTCCGCGTTTCTGCTCGCGCGCCTCGTGCTCCCCGAAATGTATGCGCGCGGCTCGGGAAACATCCTGAACATTTCCAGTCTCGCCGCAAAAGCCGCGTATGCGTGGGAGGCGCCCTATGCCGCGTCGAAGGCCGGGCTATTGGGCCTCACGCGCTGCCTGGCCGCGGAAGGCGCCCGCAAAGGCGTGCGCGTGAATGCGCTCTGCCCGGGTCCGGTCTTCGAAACGAAAATGTCGAAGGAATTGGGACTGGAACTTTCCCGGCGGACGAACACGGACCCGAAAAAACAAGTCGAAGACTTCGCCAACACCGTGCTGCAAGGACGCGGCCAGACCGCGGACGAAATCGCCGCCGCCGCGCTGTTTCTGGTTTCCGCGGAATCCAGCGCGATGACCGGGCAGGCCGTCAACGTGGACGGCGGGATGGCTTTTTTCTGAGCGGCGCCGCTTCTTTCAGCCGGCGCACCAGGCCGCTTCGCACCAGCCACGCGCACGTCTCGATAAAAAAATTGCGCGAAAGGTGTTCGTATTTTTCCGCCGGCCAATCCCGCATCGAGCGATGACGCACCAGTGCCGGCAGTTGCTCCTCGAAGAATGCGAAACGCGGCAGGCGGTGCGTCAGCCAGCGGATGTACGCAAATGTTTTTCGCAGCAGGCTTTCCGGCGCGCGCACCAGTCGCCGGTGCAACGCGCCGCCGAGCGGCGCAACGTACGCGAACACCAGGCATTCCGGCGGTTGCGGCTTCAGGCACTCGAACTCGGCCTCCGCGATAAGGTAGCCGACGAAGAATCCCCGCCGTTCGCCGCGCGTGCCGCGCGCCTCGAAACAGTAGCCGCGCAAGCTGCCGTCCGCCTTGGCGGACTGCACGCGCGCGCGAAAGCCGCGCAAGTACGGCGCAACGAGCAGGCGTATCCATCCGATGGGCGGCACGTTCGCTGTGGCAGACGGCACGCTCGCCGCTCGTTTATTTTTTCCGGTATTTGTCAATGAGCGCCTGCAAACCGTCGAGCGAACCCTTGTGGAGGAACTTGTAATAATTTTGAAGGTCGGCGACGACCTGGGAACGGATGTTTTGCTCCTGCGCGCTGCCCGCAGAGAGCGCCACAGCGTGGGCGTAGGCGTCCACCACTTGATTCATCAGTTCCACCGTGCGCTGTCCCAGCGCGTCGCGCACCGTGCCTCCTGGCATCTGTTTCAGTTTTTGCGACGCCGCGGTGTATTCCTCGTTGGCCGCCGCGCCGAGAAAGGCATAGTTCAAAGCATCATCGGGAGCAAGCTCGACGGCCTTCTGCAAATGCGTCATCGCGTCGGCGGGCTGGCCGGCGTGCATGGCCAGCAAGCCGAGCGACTGATAGAGAGTGGGGAGCGTCTTGCCTTTGTAGTCCGACCATCGCGCGGCGTTCATTTCTCCGGGCCGGTGGTCCGCCTCGATGGCGCGTATGGCCAGCTCGCCATACTTCCGGCAGACCATGACGTGTTTCAGGTTGCGCTGGCGAGTCTCTTCCGAACCGGCGGCAACCAGTTGCACCAGCAGGCGGAGGTCCAGCGTCTCCGGATTGGGGAGCACGGCAATAGTCTGGAACGCATCGTCCACGCGATTGGCTTTGAGATACGCTTCCGCAAGGATGGCGCTGGCGATTGTGCGCTCCCGGTCGGCGGACATGAGCGCAAGAAATTTTTCCGCCAAATCCACGCGCACCGCGGGGTCTTGTTCGCGCGAAATCGCCACACCCACATGAGTCAACAACCGCGCGCGCACCAGGGAAGCGGGGTTCGCAGCCAGGAAGGCGGTCAGCAACTCCAATTTTCGGGTTGCCGTGGTGACTCGGGCGATATCGGTGACCTGGCGGCTCTCGTCCGCGCTGACTTGCCGCGCTCCCGGCTGCGCCTTTTCTTGCGTGGGAACCTGCGCCGCGCTGCATAGCACGGCAACCGTCAGCGTGCACACAAAGATTCGGGAAATGAGTTTCACTAGTGCTTTCAGCTCCTCAACGCGAAGGGCATCAAAGGCTAGCGCCCCTCGAAGGGATAGCGCTCGCCGGCGAGCACAGCCGCCGCGACGCGGCGGCGCATGGCGATGGTGTCCACTGCTTCGCGCTTGGTGAAGCGCTTGAGCGCAGCCAGTTGAATGCGCAGCATGTCGCCTTCCGCGACGGCGGCGACGGCGGTGCGCGCCTGCTTTTCCACGCGGTCCATCGCGTCATAGATGAAAGCGCGCGCGGCGTCCACCATGGCTCCAGCGGATTCTTCGCCGCGGGCCGCGACACATTTCTGCGCGCGGCGCAGGCTGCTTTCCATGGCGTAGATTTCCATCACCGTGTTGGAAAGCGCGCCGATGACTTCCTGGTGGTCGGCGAGTTTTTGCTGGTGTTTTTGCACGGCGGAGCCCGCGGCCATCAGAAACGCTTTCTTGGCGTTTTCCACGGCGCGGTCTTCTTCGGCGAAGAGCGCAGTGGACGGCTCCTCGAACGACGGCGGGGACATCAGATCGCCGGCGATTTTCATCGCCGCGGGAATCAGCGGCAGGATGCCCTTCATCGCGCGCTTCATCAACATATCAATGATGAGCAGGCGGTTGATTTCGTTGGTGCCTTCAAAAATGCGGTTGATGCGCGAATCGCGATAGGCGCGGGCCACGGGATATTCTTCGTGATAGCCGTAGCCGCCGTAGATTTGCACGGCTTCGTCCACCACGAAGTCGAGCATTTCGCTGCCGTAGATTTTAGTGATGGAACTTTCGATGGCGTACTCCTCGAGCACGGACATGGCCTGCTTGATTTTGTCGCCGCCGGTCGCGGCGGCAGCCATCGCGGAATCAATCATGCCCGCGGAGCGATAGACCATGGACTCCACGGCGTAGGTTTGGATGGCCATGTCGGCGAGCTTCTGCTGGATGAGTCCGAAATCGGCGATGGAGTGGCCGAAGGCCTTGCGCTCCTTGGCGTACTTGGCAGCCACCGCCAATGTGAGTTTCGCGCCGCCCATGCAGTAGGTGCCCAGCGTGAAGCGGCCGGAATTCAGCGTGTTCAGCGCAATTTTGAAACCCGCGCCGACTTCGCCGAGCAAATTTTCCGCAGGCACAGGACAGTTGTCGAAAAAGATCGGCACCGTGGAGCTGCCCTTGATGCCCATCTTTTTTTCTTCGCCGCCGACTTTGAAGCCGGGGAAGTTGCGCTCGACGATAAAGCAGGAAACTTTTTCGCCGTCCACTTTGGCGAAGACGATGTACACGTCGGCGAAGCCGCCGCTGGTGATCCACATTTTCTGCCCGTTCAGGATGTAGTTCTTTTTGTCGGGAGAAAGCACGGCTGTGGTGAGCAGGTTTTGCGCGTCGGAGCCGGCCTGCGGCTCGGAGAGGCAATAACAAGTGAGCAACTCTCCGCTGGCGATGCGCGGCAGGTATTTCTTCTTCTGTTCTTCGCTGCCGAAGTACACCAGCGGCACGGTGCCAATGCCGGCGTGTGCTCCATGCGAAGTAGCAAATGAGCCGTAGCCGGAAAATTTTTCCGCCAGCACGGTAGCGGCCACCTTGTCCAGGCCCGCGCCGCCATACTGTTCGGGCACACCCGGGCCGAGCAAGCCCAGCTCGCCGGCCTTTTTGAGAAGCGAAACCATCAGCCCCGGCTTTTTTTCTTCCAGATCGTGCGCGTGAGGCAGAACTTCGTTGGTGACGAAATCCTCGGCAGTCTGTCCGATCAGTTTCTGGTCGTCTTGCAAGTCGGCGGGGGTGAAGATGTCTTCCGGCCGGCAGGTGTCGAGAAGAAAGCTGCCGCCCTTGGTGATTGCGGAAGGAACTGCAGTAGTCGCCATAAGAGTGCCTCTCTTTTTATTCGTTCGCGGCGCAGAAAAATAAATTTCGGTCATCCGGGAGGAGCGCGGCGGCTACGCTCCGGCGGCGGCCTTGATCACGGCAATATAGTCCGCGGGCAGGCCATGCTCCCCGGCGCCTTGCAGGAGAGTTTGCAGGTAATGGGCCGCCGGACGCA
>JAMCWK010000088.1 GCA_023481105.1 Acidobacteriota bacterium
GCTGGCGTGGTCGTGGTACTCTGCGTCGTAGTGCTGGTTTGCTGCGCGGCTGAGGTCCAAGCAGCGCACGCCACCAGCACAAACGCTACCAGCACGGACACGATTCTGCTCTTCATCGTTTCCTCCGCTCGTTTATTTTCGACTGCCCTTTCGGGTTGCCCTATCTTAAACCCAGTCGCGCCCAAAATGTTGCGAAGCATTTATCCAAGCAATTAGCCCTTCCCGCGCAGCTACTTCATCATTTGCCGCAGGACGTACTGCAAAATCCCACCGTGACGGTAGTAGGACATTTCCTCGGGCGTATCCACGCGCGCTACAACTTCAAAGCGCACTTTCCTGCCCTCGTCGCTTTTCGCGCGGACCTGCAATGCCTTGCGCGGCGCGAGGCTGCCCAGCCCTTCGATCTCGTAGGTCTCGAAGCCGGTGAGCCCGAGCGATTGCCGCGTCTCGCCTTTTTTGAATTCCAGCGGCAGCACGCCCATGCCCACGAGGTTCGAGCGGTGGATACGCTCGAAGCTTTCCGCAATCACCGCGCGCACGCCAAGCAACAACGTGCCTTTCGCCGCCCAATCGCGTGAAGAGCCGGAGCCGTACTCTTTTCCGGCGATGACCAGCAACGGCACGCCGACGGCCTTGTATTTCATGGCCGCGTCGAACACGGACATTTTTTCTTTCGTGGGAAGATGCGCGGTCCAGCAGCCTTCGCTGCCGGGCACGAGTTCATTGCGCAGGCGCACGTTGGCGAACGTGCCGCGCATCATCACCTGATGATTGCCGCGGCGCGCGCCGTAGGAGTTGAAGTCCGCCGGCTTCACACCCAGCCCGATCAAATATTTTCCTGCTGGGCTATCCGGCTTGATCGAGCCTGCCGGAGAAATGTGGTCGGTGGTGATGCTGTCGCCGAGCATGGCGAGCACGCGCGCGCCGCGGATGTCGCGCGCCGCCGCCGGCTCCGCGGGCATGTCCTCGAAATACGGCGGATGCTGGATGTAAGTGGACTTGGCGTCCCACGCGTAGAGGTCGCCTTCCGGCACGCGCAGGCCGCGCCAGCTTTTGTCGCCGAGAAACACTTCGCCGTATTGCTTGCGAAAACTTTCCGTTGTCACCGCGCGGCGCATGGTTTCTTCCACCTCTTGCGGCGTGGGCCAGATGTCGCGCAGAAAAATTTCCTTGCCATTCGCGCCGGTGCCCAGCGGCTCGGTAACCAAGTCCATGTCCATGCGCCCGGCGAGCGCGTAGGCCACCACCAGCGGCGGCGACGCCAGATAATTTGCGCGTACCAGCGGATGCACGCGCCCTTCAAAATTGCGGTTGCCACTGAGCACGGACACCGCCACGAGGCCGTTCTGCTCGATGGCTTCGCCGATGGCCTGCGGCAGCGGCCCGCTGTTGCCGATGCACGTGGTGCAGCCGTAGCCGACGAGATGAAAGCGCTGCGCTTCGAGGAACGGCGTCAATCCCGCCGCGTTCAAATAGTCGGTCACCACTTTCGATCCGGGCGCGAGACTCGTCTTCACCCACGGCTTCGTTTTCAGCCCGCGCTCCGTGGCTTTTTTCGCCAGCAGGCCCGCGCCAATCATCAGCGAGGGGTTCGACGTGTTGGTGCAACTGGTGATCGCGGCGATCACTACCGCGCCGTGGCACAGCTCGAACTCATCGCCGTTGTTGCGCGTCATCACGCATTTTGGCGGCACGCTCTCCACCGCTTTGGTGAACGACTTCTTGGCCTCGCGCAGCGGCACGCGGTCCTGCGGGCGCTTCGGCCCGGCCATCGTCGGCTCGACGGTGCCAAGGTCCAACTCCAGCTTGTCGGTGAAAACCGGATCGGGCGTGGCGTCCGTGCGGAAAATTCCCTGCTCCTTCGCGTACGCTTCCGTCAATCTTGCGAGCGACTCATCGCGCGCGGTGAAGCGCATGTAGGCGAGCGTCTCGGCGTCAATCGGGAAAAACCCGATGGTCGCGCCATATTCCGGCGCCATGTTTGCGATCGTCGCGCGATCCGGCAGGCTGAGGCTGGAAAGCCCGCTGCCGTAGAACTCCACGAATTTTCCGACCACGCCCTTCTTGCGCAGAATTTCCGTGACAGTGAGAACCAAATCCGTCGCGGTGGAGCCTTCCGGCAGTTTTCCGGAAAGTTTGAAGCCCACCACATCGGGAATCAGCATGGAAAGCGGCTGGCCGAGCATGGCGGCCTCCGCTTCGATGCCGCCCACGCCCCAGCCCACTACGCCGAGCCCGTTAATCATCGTGGTGTGCGAGTCGGTGCCCACCAGCGTGTCGGGATACGCGAACCACGCGCCGCCGCTCTGCGCAGTGAACACCACGCGCGCCAGATATTCCAGGTTCACCTGGTGGACGATGCCGGTGTCCGGTGGCACCACCTTGAAATCCTGAAACGCGGTCTGTCCCCAGCGCAGGAATTGGTAGCGCTCGACGTTGCGGTGAAATTCCAGTTCGGCGTTGAATGCAAACGCGCCCGGCGTGCCGAACTTGTCCACCTGCACGGAGTGGTCGATCACCAACTCGGCGGGCAGAAGCGGATTGATTTTTTTCGCGTCGCCGCCCATCTTGCGCATGGCCTCGCGCATCGCCGCCAGGTCCACCACCGCGGGCACGCCGGTGAAATCCTGCAAGAGCACGCGCGCGGGCATGAAGTTGATTTCTTTGCCGACGGACTTTGTCACGTCGCGGTTGGCCAGCGCCTCGATGTCGGCCTTGCGCACAAAGCGGTCGTCCTCGTTGCGCAGTAGGTTTTCGAGCAGCACCTTCAGCGAAAACGGCAGTCGCGATACATTGCTGAACCCAGCGCGCTCCAGTTTGCCCAACGAGAAAATTTGAAATTGCTTGTCCTCAACCTTGATAGAAGTTTGGGAGGAAAAACTGTTCTTGGAGGTGACCATGGGGCTCTGCGTCCTTTCCGCGGCGAAACGTAACCCACCATTCTAGCCGATTCGCTTCCCCATATGTAGGGCCTGGCTTGAGCCCGGCATCTGCAGCTTTTGCTAACTTTGCCTCCTGTGCTTCATAATGTTTTTTCACTATGAACGTTCTGCTCATCTCCACTTACGAGCTTGGCCGGCAGCCATTTGGGTTGGCATCGCCCGCGGCGTGGCTTGCTGAGACCGGCGCGACGGTGAACTGCCTGGACCTCTCGCGCGAATCGTTCAACGAAGAATTTGTTCGCGCGGCGGATGTGGTTGCGTTCTACGTGCCCATGCACACCGCCACGCGCCTCGCGGTGCCGCTCATCGAGCCGGTGCGCAAGCTGAATCCGCGCGCGCACATCTGTTTTTACGGACTCTACGCGCCGATGAACGAAGCGTACCTGCGCAAGCTCGGTGCACAGACGATTCTCGGCGGCGAATTCGAGGGGGGATTGGTGCAACTGGCGGATCGGCTTCGTAGGGGCGGACCAGCGCGTCCGCCCCACGAGGGCGCACACGCAGGTGCGCCCCTACAAACAGAGTCGACTATTTCTCTCGCGCGGCAGAATTTTCGCGTGCCCGAACGGCGCGCGCTGCCGCCGCTCGAGCACTACGCGCATCTGGTCGTGCCCGGCGGCGCGCATCGCATCGCCGGCTACACGGAGGCCTCGCGCGGCTGCAAGCATCTCTGCCGCCACTGCCCGATTGTGCCGGTGTACAACGGCGCGTTCCGCATCGTGCAGCGCGACGTCGTGCTCGCGGACATTCGCTGGCAGGTCGGCGCTGGCGCGCAGCACATCACCTTCGGCGATCCCGATTTCTTCAACGGCCCGGCGCATGCTCTCGCCATTGTCGAGGCGCTGCACCGCGAATTTCCGCAGCTCACCTACGACGTCACTATTAAGGTCGAGCACCTCTTGCAGCACGCTGAGAGCTTGCGCACGCTGCGCGACACGGGCTGCCTCTTCGTAACCAGCGCCGTCGAATCGGTGGATGATGTCGTGCTCGCCAAGCTGGACAAGGGCCACACGCGCACCGATTTCATCGCCGTCGTCGAACTTTGCCGCGAAGCCGGGCTTGCACTGCAGCCCACGTTTGTGCCCTTCACGCCGTGGACCACGCTGGAAAGCTACGCCGAGCTGTTGCGAGTCCTCGCGGAGAATGATTTGGCCGAAAGCGTGGCGCCGATTCAGCTCGCGATTCGTTTGCTGATTCCCGCGGGCTCGCGCCTGCTCGAGTTGGATGATGTGCGGCAGATCATCGCGCCGTTCGACGAGGCCGCGCTCGTCTATCCGTGGCGCCACGCCGACCCGCGGGTGGACGCGCTGTGCGAGGAAGTGGAGCAAATCGTGCGCTTGGGCAAAAAGCTCAATGTGTCGCGCGGAAAACTTTTCGCGCGCATTTGCGGCGCGGCGGCGGAAGCCGCGGGCTTGCCAGAACTTTGGCAGCGCCCAGAACCAGTGCTCGTCGCGCGCGCCGCCATCCCTTACTTGAACGAGCCTTGGTATTGTTGAGCAGAACCCACGCGGGACCAGTTGGCCCCGATTGCGAAGTCGAAGGAAGCGATCAAGCAAGCGGAAGCATTCGTATGAAGCGCCTGTTAATCCTCGCCTCAAAGCTCGGTTACCAAACGCGCAGCTTTGCGGAGGCGGCAAATCGCCTGGGCGCGGAGGTTGTCTTCGGCACGGACCGCTGCGGTAAGTTGGACGACCCCTGGGCGGACGGCGCCGTGCCGCTGCACTTCGAAAATCCGCAACAAGCTGCGCAGCGAGTCGCAGAATCGTTTGATGAGAAACGCGTGGACGCCATCGTCGCGCTTGGTGACCGTCCGACATCCACCGCCGCGCACGCCGCACAGGCGCTGGGAATCACCTACAACTCACCGCAATCGGTGGAAAATTGCCGCACCAAGCTCCGCCAGCGCAAAGTCCTGCGCGACGCGGGCTTACCTGTTCCCGAATTCTTCGCCTTTGCGCTGAGCGAAGAAATCTCACGCGTATTGCCGCGCGTGAAGTTTCCTTGTGTGGTGAAGCCGCTATCGCTGGCCGCGAGCCAGGGCGTGATCCGCGCGAATAATGCGTCAGAATTTATTGTCGCTGCCAAGCGCGTGCAAACGCTGCTGGAATCACCGGAGCTGCGCGCCACGCGCGAGCGTTCGCTCGATCGCCTGCTCGTGGAGCGCTACGTTCCCGGCGACGAAGTGGCCATCGAAGCGCTGCTGACTAAGGGCGAACTGCGCGTGCTGGCGATTTTCGACAAGCCCGGCCATCCCGAAGGCCCGTACTTCGAAGAGTCCATTTACGTGACGCCGTCGCAGCAACCGGCGCTGGCGCAAGCGTCGCTTGCAGCGTTGCTGCGCACGTCGGCGCGCGCGCTGGGCTTGACGCACGGCCCGGTGCACGCGGAATTCCGCCTGAACGAAGACGGCCCGTGGGTGCTGGAGATTTCGCCGCGGCCCATCGGCGGGCTATGTTCGCGGGCGCTGCGTTTCGGTCCGGAGAAACTGTTCCTGGAAGAGTTGCTCGTGCGCCACGCGCTCGGCTTGCCGGGGAGTGACCTGCCGCGCGAAAAGGAGGCAAGCGGCGTGATGATGATTCCCGTCCCGCGCAGCGGCGTCCTCGAAAAAGTGGATGGCGAAGCCGCCGCCGCAGCCACGCCCGGAGTGACGGAATTGCAAATCACCGCGCGCCTGCACGACTACATCGCCGCGTGGCCTGAAGGCTCCAGCTATTTGGGATTCATATTTGCGCGGGGAATGGAGCCGGAGGAAGTTGTCTCTGCTTTACAGCAAGCCCACGCCAAACTGAGTTTCACACTAACAGACCGCCTGCCCGTCGAGCACCCGCTGGCGGGCAAAATTCCCGCGCGGGCCCGCGAGGATTAGCCCTTGGCTTTCGGCGCCACGTAGCCTTCCGGCAGCTTCGCGCCCTCGCCGAAGAAAAACTGTTCCATCTGCTCTTCCATGATTTTGTGCGACTGCGGGTCGAGCGGATTCAGCCGGTACTCGTTCATCAACATCTTCGAGTACTCGATCCACATCTTCCACGCTTCTTTGGAGACGTTTTCAAACACGCGCTGGCCCAGCGCGCCGGCCCACGGCACGCGCTCGAGTCCAGGCATCTCCTTGCCGAACTTCACGCACTTCACCATGCGCGTGCCCGGCTTGATTTCTTCCGCCGCCGGCGCCCCCGGCATGTCGCCGCACTTTTCGTCCGCCATGCGGACCTCCTCGATACGAGCCAACGGAAAACGATACTTCAAATCGCCGGAAAAGCCTAGTCAGTCCGCCGGACCATCACGCTCCACCACTCACGGCAGAACTTTTTGCATCTTTTCTTTGCGGCCGCCATCTATGAGATAAATAAGCAGCCGTTCAGGATGATTCAGTGTTGCGAAAGACTTGCACAGTAATTCTCTGTTTGTTGGCACTTGCCGCACCGGCGGCGCAGGCGTTGCAGCAACCAGCCCAGCCGCGCGGCGCGTTCCTCGGCGCTGGCGAAAGCGCCGGCATGTCTTCGATTTGGTTCTGGGCGGGCGTGTATGTGGTGGCCGGGCTGGTGTTCGGCGCGCTGGCGGCGCACCGCGCGCTGCAAACCGGCAACCGCGCGCTGGCGTGGTTCGGCGTGGGATTTGTCTTCACGCTGCCCGGCTATCTCTATTTGCTGACGCGGCCGAAAAAAGAAATGGCCGCACCTGCGGGCGTGCCGCACGGCCTGCAGAAAATTGCGGCGACATCCGCGCCGGCACCGTGTTCCGCCTGCGGGGCGATGAATCACCCTTCCGCGACTCAGTGTATCGGCTGCGGAGCAAAGCTCGATCCGCAATTCGTTTCCGAAGCGCAGCGTGCGGGCGTGACGCGATAAACACAAATGTTGAGCCGACTCAAACAATCCATTGACGCCGTGTTGTCCAGCGGCGACATGCCCACGCGCCGCCCGGAGTTGCGCGCGCATTTCGAGAGCAGCGTTGCCGGGCTGTACGTCATCGGGGACTTGGCCGGCGCACCGGTGATCAAGTACGCCATGGCGCAGGGCGTCGAGGTGATCGAGCACATCGCAGCCAAGCCCGACGCAAAATCTGGCGGCGCGAATGTCTATGACCTGCTCATCGCCGGCGCGGGCGCCGCGGGGCTAAACGCCGCGCTCGCGGCGCAGGAGCGCGGGCTGCGCGCGCTGGTGCTCGAAAAAAATAAGATTGCCAACACTATCGAAGATTTTCCCGACGGCAAATGGGTTTATGCCGAGCCGGATTCTTCACCGCCGAAGGGCAAGCTCTGGCTCGACGGAGCGCGCAAAGAAGATTTGATTGCGCGCTGGAAGCAGATTGTCCGCGAGAACCGGCTGGAGATCCGCACCGAGGAAGGACTGGCGTCGGTCGAAAAACAACGCGACGGAAACTTTGTCGTGCGCAGCGACAAGGGTGAATACCGCGCGCGGCGCGTGATTCTCGCCACCGGACAGCGCGGCAATCCGCGCAAGCTCGGCGTGCGCGGTGAAGACCGCGAAGGCGTGTATCACCGCCTCTACAGCCCGCGGCACTATCACGACAAAGACATTCTCGTCGTTGGCGGCGGCAACAGCGCCGTGGAAGCCGCGCTGGTTCTCTCCGAGCAGAACCGCGTGCGCCTCTCCTACCGCGGCGGCGAGCTTGCGCGCATCTTCAAAGACAACGAGCGCAAGCTGAACGAAGCCGTCGCACAGAAACGCATCGAGCTGATTCTGAATTCCAACGTAAATGAATTTTCCGGGAAATTCGCGGCACTGGAAATTGACCGCGGCGGCCACCGCGAAGCGCGCAGCGTTCCGTGCGACTACGCCTTCGTGCTCATCGGCGCCGAACTTCCCGTGAAATTTCTCAAGTCGCTCGGCATCCGCATGGAAAACGAGTGGAACGGCCGCCCGCTGCGCGCCATTGTATTTTCTTTTTCGCTGCTCCTCGGCCTCTGGTTTTTCGGCGGCCACGCGACCGACGTCGCGGGAATTCCCTTCAGCGCCGTGCCGTCCAAAGTCGGCGTGCTGCTTGTGGCGCACATGCTCGGCGGGCTGCTCTGGTTCGGCTGGCGCGGCGATCGTTACGCCTGGCTCGGCGTTTCCTTCCTCGCGTGGTACACGATTTACGGCGTGAAGTCGCCCGGCGCGGGCGAAGAGTTCTGGCCCTTCCGCCATTGGGGCTTTCAGTTTTTCTCGTTTCTCGGCCGCCCCGCGACGTTTTGGTACACGGTGCTCTATACCGTGCTGATGACCGGCTTCGGCTTCCAGGCGCTGAAGCGCTGGGGCATTGACCGCCGCGACCGCTTCCAAATCTGGCGCTACGTTTCCCTGCTCAGTTTTCAGTGGATTTTTTTCTTTCTCATTCCAGAATTCCTCTTCCAGTGGGCGGTGAAGTACCAGTGGGTCGGCGCGCAATTGGCGAATGACCCGCAGTTCGCGGGGCAAGCATGGCGCAGCTACGGACTCATCTATGCATGGCCGCTTTTTTTCTACAGCTTTTTCTACGACCCGCACAAAATTTGGATACTCTGGGGCGTGTTTCTCACCTTCATTCTGATTCCGCTGTTCGTGCTTTTTCAGGGCAAGCGCTACTGTTCGTGGATTTGCGGCTGCGGCGGCCTGGCAGAAACTTTCGGTGATCGCTGGCGCCACCTTGCCCCGAAGGGCCGCACGAGCATGCGCTGGGAATGGATGAACCTGGCAATTTTGATTTTCGCGGCGGTGGTTACCGCGGCCATGCTGTTCAAGGATGCGCTCGCCTGGCTTCGCGCGCCGGCGCTCTTCGGTCTCGACACCTATCACCTGTACGTGGACATCTGGCTCGTCGGCATTTTGCCGGTGACGCTCTACCCCTTTCTTGGCGGAAAGGTGTGGTGTCGCTACTGGTGCCCGCTGGCCAAGCTGATGCATCTATTCAGCGCGATGTACACGCGCATGCGCGTCAGCCGCTTTCGCATCGTCGCCAACGACAAATGCATCGGCTGCACGGAATGCACGCGCAATTGTCAGGTGGGCATCGACGTGATGAGCTATGCGCTGAAGCAGCAGCCGCTGGATAACGCCACATCGAGCTGCATCGGCTGCGGCATCTGCGTCAGCGTCTGCCCCATGGACGTGCTCAGCTTCGGCAGCGCCGCAGATGCAAAGCTGGTGCAGATTCAACCCATGCCCGGGGCCTAGCGGCACACCAGTGCGGCAAAAATACTTTGGCGGTCGAGCTACCTTTGCACCACCGTAACCACCGCCAGCGCAGGAAATGGCACGGTAAGCGCTTGGCCCGCACTGATGGTTTGCGTCGGAAAGGTCATCGGTGTTTGCGCGATGGTGGGGTCCACGCCGGTGATGTCGTACGTGCCCGCGGGCAGACCCAGCAGCGAAATCGCTTGCGACGTCGCCTGGTCGTTGATGACCACCACGACGAATTTTCCCGCCGGCGAGCGAAACGCCAGCGGCTTCACGTTCAGGCCCACCACGGCGTCGCTCGTGCAGTTGCTGCACGACGTACCCACGCGCTGGTAGCCCGGCCGGATGTAGCGCATGTACTGCCGCATGACGTAATAAATGGGCAGCTTAATGGTCTTGGACAAATCCCCGTCCAGCGCAAGCAGCGCCTGCGATCCGGTCCCCGAGCACCCCACGGTATTGCAAGGGTTCATCAAGCCGAAGTTTTCCCACACGGAGACGTCGGCCTCCGTGGCGTTCCAATACAGGTCCCGCGCCCGGCCGATGGCTACGTCGTACTTTCCGGTTCCCCAGCCGGGATGGCAGCAGATTTCCGTCATGGCTGTGCCGATGGTCCGGCCCTGTGCCGTGCTGAGGGCTTGCGCGGCGGCGCGCGTCTGATTGCGCAGAGAAAATGATGCCGGCATCAACAACGAATCGTAGTCGTAGCCGTGGTACGAAATGAGGCCCACGAACTGGCCCACGTTGGGCCCGTTCAAAACTCCGTTCAGAAAGTTGATGTTGGGCGTGCTCGTCTCGCTGGTCTGGATTTTCGTGCTGATTGCCATGCCCGCGAATCGCGCGCCCGTTGCCGCAACGTACCCGGCGATATCCGCGGAAGAAAAAGTGGGAGTGCCCAAGTCGGGCTCGTTGACGATGGTCCAGTAGGTCGGCGTGAGCGCCACTTGAAATCCCGGCGGGCTGGGGCTGCCATTGCGCAGCCACAGGATGCATGCTTCGGCGAGCTCTGCGTATTCTTCCGGATCGCTCAGCCAATGCGCGGGAAAATCGCCCTTTCGATAGCCCAGCGTCATGTACATGTTGAAGGGATCGCCGCGCGCCTCCACGCGGTTACGCAGCGGAATAATCATTTCCTTCATGCGCCGCACGGGATCCACCAGCGGCCCGGTCGGGTCCGGACGAAACGTCTGCGCGAAGTTGAACCCCGCCCAGTTGATGGAATGCGGGTCGGCGTTGTCGTTGGTCAGTTCGAGGTCTTGATTCCGGTGCAAGTTGTTGCGCACGCCGGTGACCCCAAGGTCGTTGGCCAGATCGTCGAGCGCGCCTGAAATGACTTGCGGCGTGAGGTCCTTCTCCACCCCGGCAGAGTCCTTGAAGTTTGGCCCGCTGAGCACGCCGCGCCAAGCTTCCCACGTCTGAAATACTTGTGCAGGCTGGATCGTTACCTGAATCGCGTTGGGTGGAGGAGGTGGCGGCGGTGGTGGAGGCGAACTGCTCTCGCTGCCGCCCCCGCAGGAAACGAACAGTCCCAGCGCAATAATCACCGCAAGCTGCACAATTCGCTGATTAGGAATGCGCACGAATCTCCTTCAAGTGGCCCGGCTGGGAAAAGGCAAAGTGAAATTCTACACTGAGCTTCCCCATTCGACAAACGCTCCGTCCGTTAGCCAGGAAGCTTCCAGAGGTGCAAGCAAAGCGCGTCGTATGATTCGAAGCCGCGAGGATTCCTGAGGTTGCCTCCCGCGCCATTCGTTATTTTCACTGGCGCAAGCAGCCGCGCCTCTTGGGCTGTGCAAAAAGGGCTGCACCTTCTCCTTGGGAAAATCGCTCGAAGCATGAGCTTGGGCGAGGGGACAAATACCTTTTTGTTGCTTCGAGTGAATCACTTATAATGCGTTCCCCCAGCAACTCAGGGCAATATCTCACGGGCGTCTGGTTCGTGCATTCAATCGGTGTCAAATGAGACAAATTGTCGCCCTCGACGGCATGAGAGGTCTGGCCATCCTGCTGGTTATGCTCTTCCACTTCGGTCATCTGGGCGTCGGCTGGGTCGGAGTGCAGATTTTCTTCGTTCTTTCAGGATTTCTCATCACCTCCATCTTGGTGCGCGAAGCTTCCTATCCGTTCGGTTTCTACATCAAGAGGTTTTACTGGCGACGAACGCTGCGAATCTTTCCGCTGTATATTCTGTTTATTGCCGGCTTAACGCTGGTTTTCCTGTTGGTTGGATTCAACTCGGCCTTTCGCCAGCAATGGTCCTACCTTTTGACCTACACATTTAATTTTGTGCGTATGCGATCCGACTACATTTATCCGGTCTACTGGGGCCACCTTTGGTCGCTCGCGGTCGAGGAGCAGTTTTACTTGATCTGGCCGGCGCTGATTTACTTTACGCCGGCTCGCTATCGCAGGCCGGTCATGCTGGGAATTGTGATTCTTGCGCCCTTCTCGCGTCTGGTGATCGGCGCCTTGTTGAGCCCGCACTATGGGTCCGGCCAGGCTGTGGCCACGATCATTCACAATCTGACCAGTTCGCAATTGGATGCGTTCGCTCTCGGCGCGCTCATCGCCACAGAAGACCCAGCGCGTCAGAAACGGCCTGGATGGGTGCTTGCTGCCGTGTCTGCACTGGCGCTGGCGGCAGGCTTGGCAAACTGGTGGTCCTACAATCAGCACGGACGACTCGGCATTAGCACGCTCGGATATATTCCAAACTCAACGGACAATTATCTGCATGTGTGGGGATACACCGTGCTCAATATCTGGTCTGCTGCACTGGTTCGCGTGCTTTGCAGGAAAAACTGGCTTTCACGTATTTTTGAGCTCAAGCCAGTGGCTTACCTGGGCAAGATCTCTTACGGCGTATATGTCTACCATCTTCCTGCCCGTCCTCTGCTGGCAATCTGCCTTCCGTGGATGAAAAGTATCTTCTGGCCTCTGGGTTTCGCATTCTATTTTGCAAGCGTCTTCCTTGTCTCACACCTGAGTTACCAATGGATTGAGCGGCGGTTCCTGGCCTTAAAAGACACGCATTTCCTGCCTTCGGCTCTCTCTCCAGTCTCTCGAATCAATGCGGTTTAGTCCCTGGGCCGTGAGAGAATTCTTTCTGCATCGGGATCTCCAAAGGAGGCGCGTGCTTGGACGAGTTTCGTACCGCACCGGTTAGCGAAACCAGGCAAACTGAATTCCCTCGCCTTCGCTGGGCCTGTATGCTGGGGCTGGCCGTATGGTTTCCTACCTACGCCGTGGTGTGGGGCTTCGGGAATTTTGTGCAGCTCTGTGACCTTGGCGTACTGCTCACCGTGGCGGGCATATGGACCGGCAGCGCGCTGCTGCTTTCCAGCCAGGCGGTCGGCGCCATCGTCATCAACTCCATCTGGGTGCTGGACGTCGTCTCGCGCCTTGTCACCAACCATCATCTCATCGGCGGCACCGAGTATATGTGGGACGCGCGCTACCCGCTCTGGGTGCGGCTGCTTTCGCTCTACCACATCGCCGTGCCCGTGTTGGCCGTCTGGGCTGTGCGCCGCAAGGGCTACGACCCGCGCGGATTTCTCCTGCAATCCGCCTTAGCCATTCCCGTGCTGATCGTGTCGCGGCTGCTGGACCCGGCAAAAAACGTCAATTTCGCGCACGTGGACCCCATCTTGCGCATTTCCTTCCAGCCCGCGCCGCTGCATCTGGCCATCATTCTCTTCTGTCTCATTGCCGTCCTCTACTGGCCCACGCACCGCATCCTTTTGCGCGTCATGCCTCCCTGCCCTAAGAAATAATTAGAAATTTGCAGTGGAGCAGCATGCTGCGCTCGTTGCCTCCGGCGCAAAGCCTTACGCCAATTGCGACGTGCAATGTGCGCAACGCGTCGCCTTGATGGCCACTGTGCTCATGCAGAACGGGCAATCCTTCGTCGTTGGCGTCGCCGCCGGCGCGGGCTGCTCGCGTTTCAGCCGGTTCACTTGCCGAATGAGCATGAAAATGGCAAAGGCCACGATCGCGAAATTGATGATGTGGTTGAAAAACACGCCATAGTTGAGCGTGGCCGCTCCAGCCGCTTTGGCTGCGGCTAGCGATTCGTACGTCTTGCCGCTGAGGCTCACAAACAGGCTGGAGAAATCCACTTTGCCCAGCACCAGCCCCAGCGGCGGCATCAGGATGTCTTCCACAAACGACGTAACGATGCGGCCAAACGCCGCTCCAATCACGATGCCCACAGCCATGTCCAGCACATTTCCGCGCATCGCAAATTCCTTGAATTCTTTGAGCACTGGCGCGCCTCCTCGGAAGAGTTGACTCGGATTGGCCATGTGCGCCAATCCGGGGTCCTGCAGAATCAGATTTTCCAGTTCTTTGTCCGGCATGGTGGTAGCCCCGCGGTCTTGCCATCCGCTCCGCGACCGTGTCTAAGATGCTGTGTGCAATCGCGTGTGCAAGTCAAGGCTTTGGGTTCATCGGGGCTTGATTCTCCGCGCGCTTTGCTGCACATTCAGACGCCACGCCGTATCCAATGCTTCGTTGGAGGGCTTCGATGAGAATCCAATACAGAATCTTCGCGGCAATCGTCGCGTTGTCGCTGCTCCCGCTCTGCGGGACCGCGCAGGAAACTGATGCCGCGCTCGCGGAACGCGTCCAGCGGCTCGAGCGCCAAGCCGAATCACAAGGCTTCACCTTGCAGGTGCTGCACAAAAATCTGAAGGACATTCAGTTTCAGCAGCTCGCGGAAGGCTTCATGAAGATGGAAAAAGTTCGCTACGGCGGCCCGGACGGCATGATTATTCCCGCCTACATTTTCCGTCCCCTGCAATTGAAAGGCGCCAAGCAACATCCGGCGCTGGTGTGGGTACACGGCGGCGTGCACGGCGATCTCGACCTCTTCTATCTCGAATTCATGAAGCCGCTCATCGCCCAGGGCTACGTCATCATCGCGCCGGAGTATCGCGGCTCCACCGGCTACGGCCGCTCGTTCTACGAAGCGATTGATTACGGCGGCAAAGAAGTCGAAGACTGCATCGCCGGGCGCGATTACCTGGTGGACTTCGTCCCCGAAGTGAATCCGCAGCGCATCGGCATCATCGGCTGGAGCCACGGCGGATTCATCACGCTGCACGCCATTTTCCGCCAGCCGGAAAAATTCAAGGCCGCGGTGGAAGTCGTCGGCGTCGCTGACCTCGTCACGCGCATGGGCTACAAGACCGACAGCTACCGCCGCACCTTCGCCGAACAGAAAGGTTTCGGCGGCACCGCCAATCAAAAGCTCGACGTCTATCTCGACCGCTCGCCGTACTTTCACGCCAGCAAGCTGCAAATCCCGCTTCTGATTCACGCCGCGGACAACGACGACGACGTGAACATCATCGAAACCCGCCGCCTGATTGACGCGCTGAAGGCTGCCGGAAAAACCTTCGAGTACGAAATCTACACGGCGCCGCCGGGCGGCCACATGTTTAACCGCATCCAGTCCAAACAGTCCCAGGATTCCTGGCAGAAAATTCTGGCGTTCCTCGCGAAGAACATGGGCAAGTAGAGCCGAATGACTTCTTGCTGCATCCAATAGCGTGCAGGACGCGGAGGCGGCATGGCCGACAAGACGAAACTCAGCGACGCGGAGTGGCGCAAGAAACTCACGCCCGAGCAATACTACGTCACGCGGCAGAAGGGCACCGAACCCGCTTTCACCGGCGAATACACCGACACGGAAACGCCGGGCACCTACGCCTGCGTCTGTTGCGGGCAGCCGCTGTTCCGCTCCGAGCACAAATTCCATTCCGGCTGCGGCTGGCCCAGTTTCTGGGACCCCATTGACCAGGCCATGGTCATCGAGGAGCGCGATTCCAGCTACGGCATGGAGCGCACCGAAGTGATGTGCAGCGGCTGCGGCGCGCATCTCGGCCACGTCTTTAACGACGGCCCTGCGCCCACCGGCCTGCGCTACTGCATCAATTCCGTGTCGCTTCAGTTGGTCGAAGAAGACGAAGGTAAGAAGTGAGGCTGTGACGGCCGGTTAATCCAAATTCTCCCACAGTGAAATCTCGCTCGGCCCGGCGAGCAGGTCTTCCGCCTTGCGGCGGAAGGCGTCAATGTGCGACGTTTCCGAATGCCGCTCCAGGCAATCGCGATTCATCCACGTTTCGATGGACAAAAACACGCCGGGGTCCGACGCCGACTGCCGCACGTGGTTGCTGACGCAGCCTTCTTCCGTGCGCGTTTCCGCCGCCAGTTGCAGCAGGATGAGCTTCACCAGGTCTTCCATGCCCGGCTTGGCGCGAATCCGCTCCAGCACGGTGATTTTCTCGTTCTCCATCGAGCCCCCAGCCGCGTCTGCTGCCGGAGCGTAGCAGAAATCCGCCGCGCAGGCGCATCTTTTGCGAACTCCCCATCACAAAAGCGAACACTCTTTCAATCTTTCGCTACAGGTGGCAAATGGAAAGTCTGTTCTTTTCTTGCCGTGGGCCGCCCGACCAATTGGCTTGTTTGAGACCCTGGATGAAGCCTGTAAGCTCTTACGTTTCAGGCTCGACTTTGTCCAGATGCTTAACCAGTATTTCAAAAGCGTGCTTGCCTAGATACCAAGCACCTTGGTTAAACTTTAAAGCCGAGACCTTACATCGCCTGCACGCCTCAATGATTCCAGACTGGGGATCATGGCCCGGCGGATTTTCCGATGAAGTGATTCCTAGCGTATGTGCCACCTTGCGCACCCAAACATCCATTGGCTGCAGGAATTGAAGGTCTTGCGGACGGACCCGGTCCTCCAAGTCATAGATGCAAACCAAGTCCCTCAAGTAAAAAGTTGCAATCTTGGGTCCGATTTGTTCGATATTCTGCAATTCCTCACAATGTTCCTTCAATCTGCCATCTCGAATTCTCCGCACGCTATGATGCGCAAGGTTTTTCTCTTGAAGCTCTGAAACGAATCGGAAAATATCTACTAGCATTTCGACGTCTCTTCCTTTGCCAATTTTCCCTTTACCGATAACGCCTCTCAGGTCTCGAGCAAGCCGCCCAAAGTCAGTTGCGCTCAGTCGATCTGCACTCCGGTTTTCAAAGTATCTGCTCAACACAGGCATAGCCTTGGCCTCAACTTTTGTTGAAACCTCATCTCGCCTTCCTTGGTAAAAGGAATGGTTCAGAAACAGCCGCAAGCCGCTCCACCAGTCCCTTTCAAGAGATTTCTTCTGGAATTCGGGGCGCTTGATGAGGAACTCGCGCTTGTATAGTTCTCCGAACGATACGATGGTTTCGATGATTTTTTTGTTGACAGTGGGGTTGGTCTTGAGGTCGGTGCGCATGCTTGGGATCTGGATGCTACTATTCCCTCAGAAGGCTGTCTAGCGGCTGGTTGAAAAACCTCATTGAATGCCATCCCGAGTCTCGATGTTTGGGGACGACGGATTTGTACATTGCAGGAAAACAAAAAAAATGCCAATTCCTCGTCTTCCACCGCGGCGAACTCCTCCGAATAACTGCCCATAGAGCGCTCAGCGAGTTGCTAAATGTGGCAGATCGGCAGGCCGTTTTTTTCAAGGTACCGCTGGTGGTATTCCTCCGCGCGCCAGAACGTGGACGCCGGGGAAATTTCCGTCACGATGGGCCGCGGATAAAGATTCGACGCCTGCAATTTCGCCTTCGACGCCCGCGCCGCCGCCTCTTGTGCGGGCGAATGAAAGAAAATCGCCGAGCGGTACTGCCGCCCGTGGTCCGGCCCCTGGCGATTGAGCTGCGTGGGGTCGTGAAGCTGCCAGAAAGCATCCAGCAGCTTTTCGTACGACACGCGCGCTGGGTCAAACGTCACTTGCACCACTTCCGCGTGCCCCGTGCGGTCCGTGCACACGTCTTTGTACGTGGGGTTCGCCAGCGTCCCGCCGGTGTAGCCCACGGCCACATCCGTCACGCCTTCCACTTGCCGGAACAGCGCCTCCACTCCCCAGAAACACCCCGCTCCAAACGTCGCCAGTTCCATTCCTGTGCTCCTCCCTGGATGCCCTTAATTTATCATGAGATTTTTGCGTGCAAGCAATTGGATGCAGCAGGGCTACAGCCGGACTCCGCGCAGCCGCAGCGCGTTGCCGATCACGGAGACTGAGCTGAAACTCATCGCCGCCGCCGCAATCATCGGGCTGAGCAGCAAGCCAAAAAACGGATAGAGCACGCCCGCCGCGATGGGCACGCCCACGCTGTTATAGATAAACGCGAAGAAAAGATTCTGCCGGATGTTTTCCATCGTTGCGCGGCTGAGCATGCGAGCGCGCACGATTCCCCGCAGGTCGCCTTTGACCAGCGTTACGCCCGCGCTCTCCATGGCCACATCCGTGCCCGTGCCCATAGCGATGCCTACCTGCGCTTGCGCCAGTGCCGGCGCGTCGTTGATGCCGTCGCCGGCCATGGCCACGAAGCGCCCTTCGCCTTGAAGCCGTTTCACCACGCCGGCCTTGTCCTGCGGCAACACTTCCGCCTTCACGTCGTCGATGCCGAGCTTTGCCGCGACGGCCTGCGCCGTCGTGCTGCTGTCGCCGGTGAGCATCACAATGCGAATGCCATCCGCGTGCAGTTGTTGCACTGCTTCCGCCGTCGTGACCTTCACCGGGTCCGCCACGCCGAGCATTCCTGCGGTCTTTCCATTCACCGCCACGAACATCACGGTCTGCCCCTCCGCGCGAAGCACTTCGGCCCTTACCATCAGCAATCCCGGCGAAATTTTCAATTCTTCCATCCACTTTTCGCTGCCCAACGCGACATCCGCTCCGCCGACGCGCCCGCGCAAGCCTTTTCCGGTCGCGGAGGCGAATCCCTCGACCGGCGCCAGTGCGATGCCGCGTTCTTCCGCGCCGGCCACAATCGCCGCCGCCAGCGGATGTTCGCTGCCGCGCTCGAGACTCGCCGCAAACCGCAGCAAGTCCTCCTCGCCGAATCCACCCACCGCTTCCACCGTCATCAGCTTCGGCTTGCCTTCCGTAAGCGTTCCCGTTTTGTCCACGACCAGTGTGTTCACTTTGCGCAGCGTCTCGATGGCCTCTGCGTTTTTGAACAGCACGCCCAGCGTCGCGCCTTTGCCCATGGCAACCATGATGGACATCGGTGTCGCCAGCCCCAGCGCGCAAGGACACGCAATAATCAGCACCGCCACCGCATTAATCAGCGCATGCGCCATGCGCGGCTCGGGCCCCCAAACGCCCCACACGATGAACGTGAGCACCGCAATGCCCACTACTACCGGCACAAAATATCCGGCCACCACGTCCGCGAGTTTTTGAATGGGCGCCCGGCTGCGCTGCGCTTCGGAGACCATGCGCACGATTTGCGCCAGCAGCGTTTCCGCCCCCACCCGTTCAGCGCGCATCACCAGCGACCCCGTGCCGTTCACCGTCGCGCCGGTCACGCGCGCACCGGCTTGCTTCTCCACAGGAATCGCCTCGCCGGTAATCATGGATTCGTCCACGCTGCTCGTTCCTTCGAGCACCATGCCGTCCACCGGAACTTTTTCTCCGGGACGCACGCGCAGCCGGTCGCCCGGCTTCACTTCTTCGAGCGGCACATCTGTTTCCGTTCCGTCTTCGCGCATTAAACGCGCTGTCTTCGGCGCCAGTCCCAGCAGCGCGCGAATCGCCGCACCCGTCCGGCTCCGCGCCTTCAGCTCGAGCACTTGGCCCATCAGCACCAGCGCGACGATTACCGCCGCCGCTTCGAAATACACGCCGACCTCGCCGCCGTGCCCGCGGAATGAATCCGGAAAAATTTCCGGAAATATCGCCGCCACCACGCTGTAGGCGTACGCCACCGCCACACCCAGCCCAATCAGCGTGAACATGTTCAAGCTGCCGTTCACCAGCGACTGCCACCCGCGCACAAAAAACGGCCAGCCGCCCCACAGCACCACTGGCGTCGCGAGAATTAGTTCAAACCACGTCCACGCCCGCGCCGACGCAATGGTTCCAAGCGGATCTCCCGGAATCATCTTGCCCATCGCAGAAAAAAGCACCAGCGCCGCCAGCACCACGCTTACCTGGAAGCGCCGCCGCATGTCCACGAGTTCCGCATTTTCGCCTTCTTCGAGCGTCACCGTGCGCGGCTCCAGCGCCATGCCGCACTTCGGACACGGCCCGGGCCCTTTCTGTCGCACCTCCGGATCCATCGGGCAGATGTAGTCGCCCTGCGCAGCCGCCGCTTTTGGCTTCACCGGCGCCGCCGCAGGCTGCGCGTGCATGTGTTCCAAGCTTGGCTGCGCGCTCAAATATTTCTTGGGTTCCGTTTGGAATTTCTCCTTGCACCGCGGATTGCAGAAGTAATAGGTCGTTCCTTCGTAGTCGTATTTCCCCGCCGCGCGCACCGGGTCCACGGTCATCCCGCACACCGGGTCCTTCACGCCTTTGCTCGGCGACGATCCCTGCAAGATCGGCAGCCCGGGCAGCCTTCCGCCTCCGCTTCCCTCTTTCATTTCACTCCTTCGCGCAATCGTGCAACTGCATCTCTCCTTCGCATTTTGCGGGATGCGCGTACAAAACTCAATGTGTGAAGCGGTGAGTAAGTGGCTTCGGAAAAGTTTGAACCTCCGAATCAGCCCCAGCCGCCTGGCATCCTATCGTCGGTCCCCAAACAGGAAGTTTTCGGCGCGCCTTGCCCTCTGTTCCCATTCTCCGCTATCGTAGGGCTGGGCATGACGCGCATTCTGATTATCGAAGACGACCGCGACATCATCGAGTTGGTGCGCTACAACTTGGAGCAGGAAGGATTTTCTCTCGTTTCCGCTCGCGATGGACTGGGCGGCCTCGAGCAAGTCAAGAAATCGCCGCCGGACTTGCTGCTGCTTGACTTGATGCTTCCAAAACTTTCCGGCCTGGAAATCTGCAAAGCCATCCGCCGCGACGAAAAGTTGAACCGCCTGCCGATTCTCATGCTCACGGCGCGCGGCGACGAATCCGACCGTGTGATCGGGCTCGAGTTGGGCGCCGACGATTACGTGACGAAGCCCTTCAGCCCGCGCGAGCTGGTCGCGCGCGTGAAGGCGCTGCTGCGCCGCGCCGAATCGCCCGAGGCCGCATCGGGGAAGGTTATTGAGATCGGGAGCCTGGTGATTGACCCGGACGGCTACCGCGTGACGCGGAATGGCAAACTGCTGGTGCTCAGCACGCTCGAGTTTCGCTTTCTCTATTTTTTGGCCAGCCATCCCAACAAGGTGTACACGCGCGACCAATTGCTGGACGCGGTGTGGGGCACGGATCGCTTCGTCACGCCGCGCAGCGTGGACGCCTGCATGCGCCGCCTCCGCGAGAAAGTGGAAGA
>JAMCWK010000063.1:0-3343 GCA_023481105.1 Acidobacteriota bacterium
CCTTGGCGGCGAGTATCTGCTCCGCGAACTCTGGCGCATCGAACACGCCAACGACGCCATCGCCTCCGGCAAGTAGCATGAAACTCGAAGCTGGAAACTCGAAACTGGCAAAACAAGACTCGCGTCCGGTCAAGGATTTCACGGATTTGGAAGTATGGAGACTTGCGCGGGAGTTGCGCCAAAAAGTGTACGTAATCTCCAAGAGATTTCCGGCGGAGGAAAAGTACGTACTGACGGCGCAGTTACGACGCGCGGCTATCTCGATTACAGCGAATTTGGCAGAAGGCTTCGGACGATATTCCTATCAAGAGAATATCCAGTTTTGCCGCCAAGCACGCGGCTCGGTGCACGAGGTCCGTGACCATCTGATCGCCGCTCTGGACGCGGGCTATTTCTCGCTCGAGGAGTGGCAACCGCTGGTTGAACTGGCGCAAAGTGTGACCAAGCTCATCAATGGCTACATTCGTTCCACTCGCGCGCGACAAGCTGCGACCAGTGCAAAGTGACGTTTACATTCTTTGGTGCCCGCGTTACGAGTTTCCAGTTTCGAGTTTCCAGCTTCTAGGGCACTTTCGCCGGCATCATCGGCGCCGCCTGCATGCCCTTCGCCGTGTATTCCACGGGCACGATGCGGTAGCGGTACACCATCCCGTGCTCGCCCACCACGTATCCGCGCTGCGGCGACGGCAGGCTGTACGCCTTTACATAAGCCGGAAAGCGAAGTGCCACACTGGCCCAGCGTTTCCCACCGTCCGTCGTGTACGTCCATTTGCCGTACTGGTCAAACGACCAGCCCACCTGCCCAGCAAACTTTAGCGGGCCTTTCACCGACGCAATCACGCCCCGCCACGTCTTCCCGCCGTCGCTGGTGGCCAGGAACTTATCCCCGCGCGGCAGCACAGCGAATCCGCTGTTCGCGTCGGTAAAGTACAGCCATTGCTCAAAGTGGGATTCGTCCGGATGTCCCACGTCCGGCACCACCTGTGGCGTCCACGTCATCCCGCCGTCTTCCGTGCGGAAGAGCACCATGTTCGTGCCCGGGAGCGTCGCCCCGATGGCATAGCCGCTCTCCGGAGTGAGAAAGAAAATGCTCTTTCGACTGCACGCCAGCTTTCGCGTGAGTCCTTCCACTTCCGCATCGACCGCGCAGCCGTTCGCTACCACTTTCCAGGTTTTTCCGCCGTCGGTGGTGCGCGCAATTTCGTTGCCTTCTTTCACCAGTTGCACGCCGATGCGCTCCGTCAGGAAAACGAAGTCGTAGTAGAAGCCGAAATGTTCCCCAATCGTGCCAAACTGTTCCCAGTTCTCGCCGTCCGTGGTGCGCAGCAGCTTGCCTCCGCGCTGGTATTTGGTTGCCCAGCCGTGCGTCGCGTCCAGAAAACGCAGGTCGCGGATGGGCTCGTCATTCGCCGCCGGATCACCCCCGAGGATCACCGTCCATGTTTCGCCGCCGTCCGTCGTCTTAATGAGAGTGCCTTTCTCTCCCGACGCCCAACCCGTGGCGTCGTTCACGAAATGCACATCGTTAAGCGCAATATCTTGCTTAAAGTTCACCGGCTCCCAGATGGCTTTAAACTTTGCTTGTGCTCCCGCCACTTTCGCCGGGGCCTTCGCCGCGCCGGCCTTCTTCGTCTGCGGCCCGGCAAGCGCAGTGGATACCACCAAAGTCCCGGCCACCAGAGCCACAAACAGAAGGCCGCACACCCATCTTTGCTTGCTGGAAAAACGGATCACCATCGCGCACCTCGCTGCAAATCTTAGATTTCTCGTGGAGGCAGGCCGCCCAGCCCGCTTTCGTGCGTACTTTAGCTCTCACAGCCCCAATGTCAAGAGCCCTTCTTCCATCACTCATCCGCCCAGCCGTGTCGGGATGCCTTGGTGGCAATCTTTCTTTCTTCGACTTACACTCCTTCAATGTCCCGTTCGGCTGCTGAGGTTCTCGAATTCGACAAGCTGCGCGCCATTTTGCGCCGCTTCACCACCTCTGCGCCCGGCCGCCGTGCTGTGGACGCGCTGGCGCCGCACGCGGACCGCTTTGCTCTCGACGCCGATTTCTCGCTCATCCGCGAAGCCATGGCATGGCTGCGCGCTGGCGGCGAAATGGGTTTCGGCTCGCTCGCCGATCCTGACGCCTGGCTTGCGCGCATGGAAGTTCCCGGCGCGGTGCTGGCCCCGCAGGAATTGCTCGACGCCGCGTCGCTTCTCGACACCGCCGCCTGGCTGCGCACCGCCTTTCACGAAGAGGGCGCCAAATATCCGCTGCTCGATGCGCGCGCCAAGTCGCTTGGCGATTTCCGCGTGCTGGCCGCGGCCATTCGCCGCGCCATTCTGCCCAACGGCGAAATTTCCGACGACGCCTCGCCGCAGCTCAAGAAAATCCGCCACTCCATCGCTCGCGCCCGCGACGGCGTGCAAAAACATTTGAAGGCGATTCTCCGCGCGCGTGGCGCCGAGGCCGGCGACGACTACGTCACGCTGCGCAACGACCGCTTTGTCATTCCCGTGCGCGCCGCCGACCGCAAGGCTGTCCCTGGCGTCGTCCACGGCTCCAGCGCCACCGGCCAAACAATTTTCGTCGAGCCCTTCGACACCGTCGAGCTGAACAACCAGCTTGTGCAGCTCGCCGAGGATGAAGCCGCGGAAATCCATCGCATCCTCGCCGAGCTCACCGAAAAATTGCAGTCCGAGCGCGGCCCGCTGCGCTTCGCCGCGGACACGATTGCCCTGCTCGATTCCGTTTTCGCCCGCGGGCGTTTCGCGCGCGAATTCAACTGCTGCCTCCCCGCGTTCACCGAAGGCAACGCTCTGCGCCTCGACGCCGCGCGCCACCCCACCTTGGAAGATAAATTGCGCGCGGAAAATCGCAGCATCGTGCCCATGTCCCTCGCTCTCGGCGGCGACGAAACCGTGCTCGTCATCAGCGGCCCCAACACCGGCGGAAAAACTGTCGCGCTGAAAACCGTTGGCCTCGCCGCGCTTTCCGCGCAGTCCGGCATTCCCGTCGCCGCGGAATCCGCCACGATTCCACTCTTCGACCGCGTGCTGGTGGACATCGGCGACGAGCAATCCATTGCCGCCGACCTCTCCACTTTTTCCGCGCACATGCTCAACCTGCGCGGGATGCTCGCAGCCGCCACGCCGCAGTCCCTCGTCCTCGCCGACGAAATGGGCACCGGCACCGCGCCGGAAGAAGGCTCCGCACTGGCGGTCGCGCTGCTCGAGGAATTTCGCGCGAAAAAATCGCTGACGCTGGCCACCACGCACCACGATCGCTTGAAGGCCTACGCCTCCACGTCGCCCGGCGTGGTTAACGCCGCCGTTGAATCCGACACCGCGAATCTTC
>JAMCWK010000063.1:3353-4062 GCA_023481105.1 Acidobacteriota bacterium
GCGTCCCCGGTGTTTCCAGCGGCATTGACATCGCCCAGCGCCTCGAGCTGCCCGCGAAAATTATCGAGCGCGCCCGCGCCCAGCTTGCTCCCGAAACTCGCGAGGCTGCCGACCTCATCGCCTACTTACACCGCTCCCGCGATGAGCTCGACGAACTGAAGCGACAAACGCGCGAACAGATTGACGCCCTCGAAACCGAGCGCGCGCAGCTCCGCACCGAATGGGCCGAGCGCCAGCGCCGCCGCATCGCCGAGCTCGAGCAGCGCTTCGGCGAAGTCCTCACCAACTACGAGCGCGAAATCAAAAAACTCGTCGGCGACGTCAAAGATCGCCAGCTTCGCGCCCAGCTTGAAAAACAGACTGGCAAGAAAATTGTTCAGGCCCGCAGCGGCGCCCGCGAAGAAACCGACGCTGCGGTCGTGCAAACGCTTTCCGAATCGCAGCAGGATCTCGGCATCTCGCCCGCAGAAGCGCGCCAGCCGGTTGCGCCCGACTTGCTCGTCCCCGGCGCGAAGTTGCAAGTCCGCGGCTTCAAGCAGCCCGTCATCCTTCGCCAACTCGACGGCAACTCCGCCGACGTCCAGGCCGGCCCGCTGCGCATGAACCGTTTGGTGGTCGGACGGTTTGCTGCCGGCATCGCCGAGTTCCTGTCACTAAGTGACCCGCAGGGCGCGCTTGGCGGTGTGGTGATCGGGTACGACGGGCGTAC
>JAMCWK010000076.1:0-2326 GCA_023481105.1 Acidobacteriota bacterium
ACTTGGAAGGCGCGGTGGTTTGCCGGTAAAGACTATGCCGACCTGCTGCACGAAGACGTGAAGCTGCGTAACGAACTGAAGGACAAGCTGCGCTCCGCCAGCATCAGCAGCATCGATATCGAGCGCGCCGCCAACAAGCTGGTCATCCGCATCTACTCCGCGCGCCCGGGCATCATCATCGGCCGCAAAGGCTCGGAGATTGACAAGCTGAAGGGCGATGTGCAGAAGCGCACCAAACGCGAAGTGCACATTGATATCCAGGAAGTGCACCGCCCGGAACTCGATGCGCAGCTCGTGGCCGAATCCATCGCCATGCAGCTCGAAAAGCGCGTCGCGTTCCGCCGCGCCATGCGCAAGGCCGTGGATTCCGCCCTGCGCTTCGGCTGCAAGGGGATCAAGGTGCGCGTCGGTGGCCGCCTGAACGGCGCGGAAATTGCGCGGTCCGAGTGGTATCTCCAGGGCCGCCTGCCGTTGCAGACGCTGCGCGCGGACATTGATTACGGTTTCGCGCAGGCCTACACCACCTACGGCGTAATCGGCGTGAAGTGCTGGATTTTCCAGGGAGAGAAATTGCCCGAGCGCAAGCGCAAGCCGGCGACGTCGAATGCCGTGGCGCCTGCCGTCGCGTAAAGAATTTGTAGGGGCGGACCTGCGTGTCCGCCCGGTTGCGAGGAACTTGTAGGGGCGCTGCTTGCTGCGCCCGTGGAACGGACAAAAATTTATGTTGATGCCGAAAAAAGTAAAGTACCGCAAGCAGCAGCGCGGGCGCCGTGGCGGCAAAGCCTGGCGCGGCGGCACGCTGGCTTTTGGCGATTACGGGCTCAAGGCTCTCGAATGCGCCTGGATCACCGACCGCCAGATTGAGGCCTCTCGTGTGGCCATCACGCGCTTCATCAAGCGCGGCGGCAAGCTGTGGATCCGAATTTTTCCGGACAAGCCCTACACCAAGAAACCCGCGGAAACCCGCATGGGCAAAGGCAAGGGCGCGCCGGAATTCTGGGTGGCCCCGGTTAAGGCCGGTCGCGTGATGTTTGAAATGGCCGGCGTGGATGAAGCCACGGCCAAGGAAGCTATGACGCTCGCGGCCCACAAACTGCCTATTCCCACGAAATTTGTTTCTCGCGCAGGAGGTCTGTGATGCCGCGGCGCGTCGAAAAATTCCGGGACATGAAGCCCGAAGAGCTCCTGTTACAGGAGCGCGAATTGTCCGAGCAGGTTTTCCGCCTCCGCTTTCAGATGTCCAGCGGGCAGTCGGAGGGTTTGAAGAAATTGCGCGAGGCCCGCAAGGATCTTGCCCGCGTGAAAACGCTCCTGCATGAGCAGGCGCCGAAGAGCGAGAAGAGGTAACCGATGGAAGAGAATCCCACCGCCGCCGCAACGCAGGACGTTCGCCGGCCGCGGCAGTCCAAGATTGGCGTAGTCACCAGCGCGCGCATGCAGAAGACCATCGTGGTCAAGGTCACGCGGCGCGTTCAGCATGGCATGTACAAGCGTGTGATCAGCGTCCACAAAAAGTTTTACGCCCACGACGAAGCTGGCGAGGCGCGCGCGGGAGACACCGTGCGAATCGTCGAGACCCGGCCGATGTCCAAGCTGAAGCGCTGGCGCTTGGCGGAAATCGTGGCCCGCTCGACCCGCGCGGAGTAGCTGTAGCGCAGCCACTCTTGGCTGCGCATTGATTGGTTCATACGGAGCACTCTTATGGTTCGAATGAGAACATGGCTGACGGTGGCGGATAATTCCGGCGCGCGCCGCATCATGTGTATTCATCCGCTCGGCGGTAGCGTCGGGCTGGGCGCCGGCCTGGGCGACGTCATCACCGCATCGGTGAAGGAAGCCGCACCGGATAGCCAGGTGAAGCAGGGCAAAGTGGTGAAGGCCGTCGTGGTGCGCACGCGCAAGGAGCACCGCCGCAAGGACGGCACCTACATTCGCTTCGACGACAACGCCGCCGTGCTCATCAACGACGCCAACGAGCCCATTGGCACGCGCGTTTTCGGGCCCGTGGCCCGCGAGCTGCGCGAAAAGAAGTTCACGAAAATTGTTTCCCTCGCCCCGGAGGTCTGGTAATGAAGCGCGTCGCTGAAAAAATCCGGCAAAGCGTCTCCCTGCGCAAGGGCGACATGGTACGCGTGATGCGCGGCAAGGATCGCGAGGAGTTTCACAACAAGTCCGCGCGCGTCCTCTCCGTGGATGCCGTCACCGGTAAAGTCACCGTCGAGCACGCGCACATGATCAAGCGCCACACGCGGCCCAACCCGTCCAAAAACATCAAGGGCGGCATTGTCGAGCGCGAAGGCCCGATTCATATTTCCAATGTCATGCT
>JAMCWK010000076.1:2360-4021 GCA_023481105.1 Acidobacteriota bacterium
CGCGCCTCGGCCACAACCGCTTGCCGGACGGCAGCCGCGTGCGCATCTGCCGCCGCTGCGGCCTGTCGGTGGATAAATAAGCGATGAAGGAACCAGGAACAGAGGAACAGCAATGATCAGCCGCATGGAAGACAAATACCGCAAAGAGGTCGTGCCCGCGCTGATGAAGCGCTTCGGGTGGAAGAACCACATGGCCGTGCCCAAGGTGAAAAAGGTTATCGTGAATATCGGCCTCGGCGAAGCCAGCCAGAACGTCAAGCTGCTGGACGTGGCCGCTGTCGAGCTGGGCCAGATTACCGGGCAGAAGGCCATCATCACCCGCGCCAAGAAGTCCATTGCGAATTTCAAAATTCGCAAGGGCATGCCCATCGGCTGCTGCGTCACGCTGCGCGGCCCCAAGATGTACGAATTCCTGGACCGCTTCTGCAACGTAGTGCTGCCGCGCGTCCGCGACTTCAAGGGCCTTTCGCCGCACTCGTTCGACGGCCGCGGCAATTACACCCTCGGCCTGAAGGATCAGTTGGTGTTTCCGGAAATTGATTACACCCGCGTGGACAAGATTAAGGGCATGAACATCACCATCACCACCAGTGCCCGCAACGACGAAGAGGGCCGCGAGCTGCTCAAGCTGCTCGGCGTGCCTCTGCGCGGCTAGGAGAACAAATGGGTCGCACTGCACAATTCGCCAAGATGCGCAAGAAGTTGAAGTTCAAGATTCGCGTGCGTAACCGTTGCCGCAGTTGTGGCCGCGCCCGCGGCTACATCCGTAAGTTCAATATGTGCCGTATTTGCTTCCGCCACTTGGCGCTCCGCGGAGAAATTCCCGGCGTCACCAAGGCGAGTTGGTAGAAAGAAAAAGGACGAACGATGCTGACTGACCCCATTGCCGACATGCTGACGCGCCTGCGCAACGCCGCCAAGGCCCGCCATCCGCGCGCCGATATGCCCGCGTCCCGCATGAAAGTCGAAATTGCCCGCATCCTGAAGGAGGAAGGCTACATCTCCACCTTCAAGCTGGTGGACGAAAGCAAGGTACACAAGACGCTCCGTGTCTTCTTGAAGTACACGCCGGACCGCAAGGCCATCATTACCGATTTCAAGCGGGTTTCTCGTCCCGGCTGCCGCGTGTACGTCGGCAAGTCGGAGATTCGTTCCGTCGTCGGCGGCCTGGGCACCAGCATCTTGACCACGCCGAAGGGCTTGATGACCGGCCGCGCCGCGCGCAAGGCCGGCGTCGGCGGCGAAGTGCTTCTGGAAGTTTGGTAGTTGTTGTAGGGGCGCTGCTTGCTGCGCCCGTTGGTAGGGGCGACCGATAGGTCGCCCGAAAGAGAAGGGAAGACAGAACTATATGTCGCGTATTGGTCGCAAACCGATTCCCATCCCCGCTGCGGTGAAGGTACAGCTTCACGGCACGGCGGTGGACGTGCAAGGCCCCAAGGGTAAGCTCTCGATTCCGCTACCCGCGGGCATTTCCTTCGAGCAGAAGGACAAGGCGCTCCACGCCGTCCGCGCCTCGGAGGAACACCGCGCGCTGCACGGCTTGGCGCGCGCGCTGGTGGCCAACGCTGTGCACGGCGTCACCGAGGGTTTCAAGAAGGATCTCGAAATCGTCGGCGTCGGCTACCGCGCCGAAAAGAAGGGCAAAAGCGACATATAGTTCT